>JARLHP010000204.1 GCA_031292195.1 Syntrophobacteraceae bacterium | reverse complement strand
CGATCAGAACACTACGATCTCCCAGCAACTGACCCTCTGGGACCAAAAGGGGTCGAAAGTCATTCGCGGAAACCTGATCGCGGTACCGATCGAGAACTCTTTTCTCTATGTGGTGCCGGTGTACCTCACGGCGGTAGGCACGGACTTCCCCCAACTCAAGCGTGTAATCGTGATTTCCGGGGGCAACGTGGCTATGGCGCCTACACTCGCGGAGGCAATCCAAGCCGTCTTCGGTACGCGGCAACCCCGAAATCCCGCGCAGGCGCCGGGCCGGCAACCGGAATTGAGCCAGGCGAGGGCGCAGTTCGATGAGGCCCAGAAGGCAATGCAACAGGGGGACTGGGAGAAATTTGGCAAGGCGATGGATGGGCTCAAGCGCCTGCTCACCGGCCCGACGCAATAGGGTTCGGCAAGGAGCAATCTTACCGCGGGAGATCTAAGATCGAATTGGGAGGTCTCAAAGGAAACTAATGAGCATGGGCCTTATTCTCTACTTTCTTCGACATGGTGAAACCACCGCCAGCCTTACAGGCGGCTATTGCGGCGCTCTTGATACCGACTTGACCCCGGCAGGCTATGAAATGGCGCAGGATTTTGCCGCCGCCTATAGAGACCTTGCCTGGGCGGCCGTCTTTTGCAGTCCCCTGAAGCGAGCCGTGGCCACGGCCCAACCTTTGTGCGAAGCCCTGGGACTAACCCCGCAGCTGAGGGATGGACTTAAAGAGATCGCCTACGGCCAGTGGGAGGGCAAGACCCCGGGGGAAGTGAACCGTCAATTTCATGATGACTACGTGCGCTGGCTGTCCGATCCGGGTTGGAATGCGCCCACCGGCGGGGAAAAGGGAATGGACATATCCCGCCGAAGCTCCATGGTGCTCGATGAGATTGAACGGACTTACCCCTCGGGTAATGTCCTGGTAGTCTCCCACAAAGCAACGACGCGCATCATGCTGTGCTCCTTGTTAGGCATCGATGTGGGCCGCTACCGCGACCGTCTCGTTATGCCGGTAGCCGCGTTGAGCATAGTGGAAATGATGGAACAGGGACCTTTGCTGAGGGTATTGGGAGACCGCACACATTTACGTCAAAGTCTGCGCCTCGGGCCAGTCACATGAGTGATTATGATGGCTGATGGACACGAGCCGGCTCAGCAGTCCAAGGAAATTCTTCACTCGCAGGCATCTTTGCCGGTCGCAGACGTGATGCGCGCCACGGGGCGCTACAACGTTGCATCAGGCTTGGTCGACCGGTTGTTTGCGTCATCAGGTTTTGTACAAGCAGGCGCCATTACGTGAACACGTTCTTTCCGGCTAATGAGGGCAGGTCTACCCTTATGTTATTTATGAGACGCAACACTAAATGTCGAGTGGAAAAGTTGATGAAATATTCCGTATTATTGAATGGAATCGGGATCGTACTGGCCTCGTTGGTTATCGCCGTGTCTGTGCGGGCCGCAATGGATCTGTCGGCCGATCCTCTGACCAACGTAATGCCCATCTCATGGAGGCAGGCATCCTTCAGGGTAATCGTTTCCCCTGATGAATCGGAGCTCGAGAAGGGGAAAATCCTCTTCGGCATGGAGAAACTTGACGATGGATCGATCGTTGCCCAGAGTATGGGACTTATCGAAGCAACCCCCGAGGAGTGCATACGGATCACAACCGATTATAACCATTATACCAGCATAATGCCTTACACTGTCGAGAGCAGAATTGTCCGCGGCTTCAGGCTCACGGGGGAGTACGCCGGCGCCCGGGCCGTGGACTTCTGGGCCAGGGTCCGCGTCTTGGGATTCCAAACCCGTTATCTCATCCGCGTGGTAAATTTAGGAAATGCTAAAAGCCATGTATACCAGTCCTTCTGGACCTTGGTGCGCAATCCGGCCTCGGTCTCAGGTTGTAAAGACTCTACCGGGCGGCCTTGTGAAAATGATCTTGAGGTGAACATTGGCTCAGGTAAATTCGAACCCTACAAAGGCTCGCCCAACCGTACCCTGGCCACCCGCACCATGAAGATCAAGCCCAAGAGCTGGGTCCAACACTTCGGTCTATGTGCGGGATGCGGGAATTCGATGCAAGACGTCACCGAGGCTATTAGAACCGCTGTCATGAAAAGGCGTTAACTTCCTTGTCACTTGACAAAATCGATTCTTTCTCAGCATCAAATCGGACTGACTCCGGTTGATGTGTGTATTCCGATGATTCCGGCCACCTAACCGTGCTCACTGCGATGTCGGCATCTGGGAGATGTCCGGTTAAGGCCATTTGGAGCACCTCCCGAAGCTGCGTAATACGGGGCTTGCCGGCACCGGAGTTGGGGGACAAAGCGGCAAGAACATGAAAAACAATCCTTTGCAACAATTGGGCACGCTCGGCCAATCCATCTGGCTGGACTGCATCAGGCGCGCGCCTTGGCGTCCCCACCGCAGCCCGGCATTTCGTCCAGGAAAAAATAGGAAGGAGAAACCATGAGCGAAAGAACCCGCGCCAGCCACCCCATATACAATCTCTTGCCTACCGAAATCGAGGGGTTCGATTCTCTTGCCGAGCTGGCGCTGGATGTGCGCTGGTCGTGGAATCACGCTACAGACGAAGTGTGGCGGCAGCTTGATCCCGAACTGTGGGAAATCACGCGCAATCCCTGGGTTGTCCTGCAGACGGTCTCGCGTGACCAGATCGAGCGGGTTTTGGGCGATTCCGTTTTTCGTAAAAACGTTGAGGACCTGGTTCAGACCAGGCGGCAAGCGGTGAAGGCGCCCGCATGGTTTCAGCAAAATCATCCGCAGGCGCCCTTGACCCGCGTCGCGTATTTCAGCATGGAATTTATGTTGAGCGAAGCTTTGCCAATCTACTCGGGCGGGCTGGGTAATGTAGCCGGCGATCAACTCAAAGCCGCCAGCGACTTGGGCGTACCTGTAGTGGGGGTGGGACTGCTGTACCAGCAAGGCTATTTTCGTCAGGTAATCGACAAGGAGGGAGCGCAACTGGCCCTCTTCCCCTATAACGACCCCGGACAGTTGCCTATCGCGCCTGTGCGCCAAACCAACGGCGAGTGGCTGCGGCTTGAGATAGCTTTACCCGGTTACTCGGTCTGGCTGCGCGCCTGGCAGGCCCAGGTCGGCAGAGTGAAGCTTTACCTGCTGGACAGCAATGACGCGGCGAACTTCCCCGCACATCGAGGGATTACCAGCGAACTGTATGGCGGCGGGCCGGAGCTGCGCCTCGCACAGGAAATGCTCCTGGGGATCGGCGGATGGCGATTGCTTGGTGCGCTTGGCATCCGGCCGGAAGTCTGTCATCTCAACGAAGGGCATGCGGCCTTTGCCGTATTGGAACGCGCCCGCGGTTTCATGCAAGAGAGCGCGCAGCCCTTCGAAGTTGCGCTGGCCGTCACGCGAGCAGGGAACCTCTTCACCACACACACCGCGGTGACCGCCGGCTTTGATCGTTTTCCTCCGGCCCTCATCGAACAATACCTCGGTGGTTATGCCGAACACAAGCTCGGCATAACACTCCACGATTTGCTGGCCCTTGGCCGCCAGAACCCGAACGACTCTTCGGAGAGTTTCAACATGGCGTACCTGGCAATCCGGGGGAGCGGTGCGGTCAATGGTGTTAGCCGCTTGCACGGGAAGGTGAGCCGGCACATCTTTTTGCCCCTCTTTCCCCGCTGGCCGCAGGACGAAATCCCGGTCGGACATGTGACCAACGGAGTACACATGCCGACCTGGGACTCGGCGGCAGCCGACGATCTTTGGACGAACACCTGCGGAAAAGACCGCTGGCTGGGGGCGACAGAACCCCTGGAGCAGGTTATTCGCCACATCTCCGACGCCCGGCTCTGGCAATTTCGAACCGCCGCAAGAAAATCTCTTGTTCAATACGCCCGCGAGCGATTGTCCAGGCAACTGAGCGTCTCCGGCAGGCCGCCCGAGGAGATTGACGGGGCGAAGCATCTATTCGATCCCAATACGTTAACGCTGGGCTTTGCCCGGCGCTTTGCGACCTACAAGAGGCCGAACCTGCTCCTGCACAACCCGCAGCGGCTGCTTCATCTTTTAACCAATCCCGAGCGCCCGGTGCAGCTCATCATCGCCGGAAAGGCCCATCCGGAGGACCAAGCCGGGCGGGCGTTGATCCATGAATGGATAAACTTCATCCGCCGGCCCGAAGCACGCCCTCATGTGATCTTCCTCAGCGACTACGACATGCTCTTGACCGAGCATCTGGTGCAGGGGGTCGATGTCTGGATCAACACGCCACGGCGGCCCTGGGAGGCTTGCGGAACGAGCGGCATGAAGGTGCTCGTAAATGGGGGCGTCAATCTCTCGGTATTGGACGGCTGGTGGGCGGAAGCATACTCGCCGGAAGTGGGCTGGGCGTTAGGGGACGGCCGGGAGCATGGCGACGATCCGGCCCGGGACGCCGCAGAAGCCGACTCGCTTTACGACCTGCTGGAGCGCGAAGTGATACCGGAGTTCTATTCCCGCGACGATAAGACCATTCCCACCGCCTGGGTGGCGCGAATGCGTGAAAGCATGGCTCGTTTGACGCCGCGCTTTTCCGCCAACCGCGCTGTGCGCGAATACACCGAACAACACTACCTCCCGGCTGCGGCCGCCTACCGTGAGCGGGCGGCAAACAACGGGGCGGTGGGCGGGCAAGTCGTTGGCTGGCAGCTGGCGGTGGATCGAAAGTGGGACTCTTTGCGCTTCGGGGCCTTGCGGGTTGAAACCCCCGCGGACAACCACGTCTTTGAAGTCGAAATTTTTCTAAACGATCTCGACCCGAATTCGGTCCGAGTTGAGCTTTATGCGGACGGAATCAACGGCGGCGGTCCCGTGCGAGAGGAAATGAAGTGCGCGCGACCGCCGGCCGACGCATCCCCTGGTTGCGTCTATCACGCGACGGTACCCGCTCTACGTCCGGCGGGAGACTACACGGCGCGGGTGATGCCTCAGCGCTTCGGGGTGGCGGTCCCGTTGGAATCCGCTCAAATCCTGTGGCAGCGATAATGAAAAGACCCAAAAACGAGTCGCACGATTATCCCCCGGAGAGGTCCGAGCGCTCCGACATTCGGGCGGCTAATCGATTTTGCTGCCAGAGCCGTCCAACCGATTTTGGGGGAGGGGACTCCGGGCGGCCCGATAAACAGGCCCTCTTAAGGCGCCCAAATCATAGGGAGTAATCGACATGCGGAGAAACAACTCTTTTGCGGCATTGATCTTCATAGTGATTCTCGGCCTTGGCGGAGTACTGGCATTTGCCATGAATCGAGCCAACATTGAAAACGTGTGGCTTGGAGTCATTATCTTTTTTATCGCCATCGTTGTTTCTGTCGCAATCCGGGTTGCGAATGAGTGGGAAAGGGTGGTGATATTGCGGTTAGGCAAGTTCGGCTCCCTCAAAGGACCGGGAATATTTTTCATTATCCCGGTCATCGACACGATCCCTTACTGGATCGACACCCGCGTCATCACCGCTTCCTTCAAGGCGGAAAAGACTCTTACCAAAGACACTGTGCCGGTGGATGTGGATGCGGTGTTGTTTTGGAAGGTTGTGGACCCCAAGAAGGCGGCCCTGGATGTAGCCGACTATCAAAGCGCTATTAGTTGGGCCTCCCAAACGGCTCTGCGCGATGTCATCGGCAAGACCCTGCTTTCGGACATGCTGGAAGGCAGGGACAAGATTAGTAACGAGCTGCGGAAGATCATCGATGAGCGCACCGAGCCGTGGGGCGTTAATGTTATTTCGGTGGAAGTAAAGGACGTACTTATTCCCCAGGCCCTGGAGAATGCGATGTCCATGCAGGCCCAGGCGGAAAGAGAACGTCAGGCGCGGGTGATTCTGGGAGATTCGGAGCGACAGGTGGCGGAAAAGTTTGAAGAAGCGGCCAGGACCTACACCAATAACCCCGTCGCTCTTCATTTGAGGGCCATGAACATGCTCTACGAGGGTTTAAAGGAGAACGCCACGCTCGTAATTGTACCCAGCACGGCCGTTGAAACCATGCAACTGGGAGGTATCGCCGGGCTGACGGCCCTGACCATGGGATTGGGCCAGGAGCGCGTAAACAAGGAGAAGGAAAGTTCGACCGCAGAAGAGAAATAAGTTCGCTGAACGATTGGTGTTGTCAAGACTCAATAGCACTTTGCCGTGTCCGGTAACCAGCGGGGGCGGGCAGCGTTTATGGCGACAGATTGATACGGGTGCGAGTCCTACGGCGCCGCGACGGCGTTGCGGTCCCGCTGGAAGACGCACGACGCCTCCGGCCGCGGGGGTCCGATCAAGGAGAAAAAGATGATGATGAAAGAGAGTTCAATCACCTGCCTGTTTCTGGATATAGGCGGGGTCGTGCTCACCGACGGGTGGGACCATCATGCCCGCAAACGGGCGGCGACTACCTTCGAGCTGGAGTTTGCCGAGATGGACGATAGGCATCACCTGAACTTCTCCACCTATGAGGAGGGAAAGCTCACCCTGGAAGAATATTTGAGCCGGGTGGTCTTCTACCAGACTCGGCCGTTCACCCGGGCTCAGTTTCGGCGCTTCATGTTCGCTCAATCCAAACCTTACCCGGAGATGATTGAGCTGATCGCCCGGCTCAAGGTGCGACACGGGCTGAAGATCGCCGTGGTCAGCAACGAAGCGCGCGAACTCAATGAGTATAGGATTCGAAAGTTCAAGCTGTCCGGTTTTGTGGATTTTTTTATTTCCTCTTGCTTCGTCCACGTCCGCAAACCCGACACGGACATCTTTCGGCTTGCATTGGACATCGCCCAGGCGCCGGCCGGCCAGGTAGTCTATATCGAAAACACGGCGATGTTCGTGCAGATCGCGGAGGGTTTGGGAATTCGAAGCATTCTTCACACGGATTACGTGTCCACGTGCGCGAAGCTGGCCTCGTTTGGATTGCGGACTGACGAAGGGGTTATTCATGAAACCGGCCTAGCCCAGCCATCCTGACGACTTGAGGATAGCCAACGCGCTCTACCACATTCTCGGCCTTGGCCGGGAAAAGGAGAATTGAACCATGAAGACGAAAACTCTTTCCTCGGAGTTGCTCCACAAGATCGATGCGTACTGGCGCGCAGCCAACTATCTTTCGGTCGGCCAGATTTATCTCTACGACAATCCGCTGCTGAAGCGGCCGCTGACGCTCGCGGATGTGAAGCACATGCTGCTGGGACACTGGGGCACGACCCCGGGGCAAAACTTCATCTATGTGCACCTGAACCGGGTCATAAAAAAATATGACCTCGACATGATTTACGTCTCCGGCCCGGGACACGGAGGCCCGGCGGTCGTTGGCAACACTTATCTTGAAGGCTCCTACAGTGAGATTTATCCGAACATCAGCCAGGATGAAGCCGGGATGCGCAAGCTCTTTATTCAGTTTTCGTTTCCCGGAGGAATTCCAAGCCACGCATCCCCGGAGTGCCCGGGGTCGATCCACGAGGGAGGCGAGCTTGGCTATTCGCTAAGCCATTCGTTCGGGGCAGTGTTCGACAATCCCAATCTGATTGTCGCCTGCGTTGTCGGCGACGGCGAGGCGGAGACGGGGCCCCTGGCCACCGCATGGCATTCGAACAAGTTCCTCGATCCGGTAACCGACGGCGTGGTGCTGCCGATCCTGCACCTCAACGGCTACAAGATTTCCAACCCGACCATCCTGGCCCGCATCGAGCATGAGGAATTGGAACAGTTACTCTGCGGCTACGGGTGGACGCCCTACTTCGTCGAGGGTCACGAACCAGCGCTCATGCATGAGGCCATGGCCGCGACGCTCGACACGGCGGTGGAGCAGATCAAAAAGATCCAGCAGGACGCCCGCGCAGGCGGCAACTTCGAGCGTCCGCGTTGGCCGATGATCGTTTTGAAATCACCCAAGGGCTGGACGGGGCCCAAGATGGTCGACGGCTTGCAGGTGGAAGGCACTTTCCGAGCGCACCAGGTGCCGCTCTCCGACCCGGCCGCCCATCCCGAACACCTCAAGCTTTTGGAAGACTGGCTGAGGAGCTACCGGCCGGAGGAACTCTTCGACGAGCAGGGACGGTTCATGCCGGAATTGGCCGAACTTGCGCCCGGGGGCGAGCGTCGCATGGGCGCCAATCCCCACGCCAACGGCGGCATGTTGCTCCGCGACCTGCGGATGCCGGATTTCCGCGACTACGCGGTCGATGTGCCCTCACCCGGTGTGCACGGCATCGGCGACACGCACGTGCTCGGACCTTTCCTGCGCGATGTGGCTAAGCTCAACAGCGAGCAGCGCAATTTCCGGGTCTTTGGCCCCGACGAAACGCTCTCAAACGGCCTGGAGGCCCTCTTTGAGGTTACCAAACGCCAATGGGACGCCGCGACCCTGGCCAACGACGAATTTCTGGCGCCCACCGGGCGCGTCATGGAAATGCTCAGCGAGCACCAATGCGAGGGTTGGCTGGAAGGCTACCTGCTCACCGGGCGGCATGGACTCTTCAACTGTTACGAGGCGTTCATCCATATCGTCGATTCGATGTTCAACCAGCACGCCAAGTGGCTGAAGGTCACCTCCTCCCTGCCCTGGCGGCGGAAGATCGCCTCGTTAAATTACCTGCTGGCATCCCATGTCTGGCGCCAGGATCACAACGGCTTCACTCACCAGGATCCCGGTTTTGTCGACCATGTCGTGAACAAGAAGGCCGAGGTCGTGCGTGTTTACCTTCCCCCGGATGCAAACTGCCTGCTCTCAGTGATGGACCACTGCCTGCGAAGCCGCCATTACGTCAACGTCGTGATCGCCGGCAAACACCCTGCGCCGCAGTGGCTGACGATGGATGCCGCCGTTAAGCACTGCACTCAAGGCATCGGCATCTGGCCGTGGGCCGGCAACGACCAGGGGGCCGCGCCCGACGTGGTCATGGCCTGCTGTGGCGACGTGCCCACGCTGGAGACGCTCGCCGCAGTCTCCATTATGCGCGAGCATCTGCCCGAGCTGAAAATCCGGGTGGTAAACGTGGTAGACCTCATGAAGCTGGAGCCGCAAACCGAGCACCCGCACGGATTGAGCGACATCGATTTCGACGGGATATTCACCCGGGACAAGCCGGTAATCTTCGCTTTCCACGCCTACCCGTGGCTGATCCACCGGCTGACCTATCGCCGCACCAACCACCACAACATCCACGTCCGCGGCTACAAAGAAGAGGGCACCATAACCACCCCCTTCGATATGACGGTATTAAACGACCTGGACCGCTTCCATCTGGTGATGGACGCCATCGACCGCCTGCCCCAGACCGGCGACAAGGGCGTCTACCTCAAACAGCAGCTCGCGGACAAACTCGTCGAGCACAAACAATACATAAACAAATACGGCCAGGACATGCCGGAGATCCGTAACTGGAAGTGGAGCAACCTCAAATGAATGCCCAAAAACTTATAGAGACCGCGAGGACGCTGGTCGCCGGCGACAAGGGCCTGCTGGCGATGGATGAAAGCAATCCAACCTGCCACAAACGATTTGAGAGGTTGGGGATTCCCCGGACCGAGGAGGCCAGGCGCGCCTGGCGGGAGTTGATTGTGACTACGCCCGGTCTGGGGGAGTGCATCAGTGGGGCGATCCTCTTCGACGAGACCATCCGCCAGAAGAAAAAAGACTCCACGCCCTTTGTCAAAGTCCTCACCGATGCCGGCATCATTCCCGGAATCAAGGTTGACACCGGCGCAAAGGACATGGCCGGTCATCCCGGAGAGAAAATAACCGAAGGTCTGGACGGACTGCGCGACCGCCTGGCTGAATACTCTCAACTGGGCGCCCGTTTTGCCAAGTGGCGTGCGGTGATTGCCATGGGTGAGGGCATCCCCAGCCGGGGCTGCATCGAGGCCAATGCGCATGCGTTGGCCCTTTACGCCGCGTTGTGCCAGGAAGCCGGACTGGTCCCCATCGTCGAGCCGGAAGTGCTCATGGACGGCGATCACACCCTGGAGCGATGCCGCGTGGTAACCGAGGAAGTCCTGCGAACTGTTTTTAACCAGCTTTACACGCAACGGGTGATGCTGGAGGGTATGATCCTTAAGCCCAACATGGTGCTTCCGGGATTGACCTGCCCCGGGCAGGAAGGGGTGGACGAGGTGGCCGGCGCCACCGTGAGGAGTCTTTCGTGGACCGTCCCCGCTGCCGTTCCGGGGATTGCGTTCCTGTCGGGCGGCCAGTCCGCTGAACTGGCCTCGGCCCGTTTGAATGCCATGAATGTTGCATTCAAGTCGCGGCTGCCCTGGGCTCTGGCCTTTTCGTTCGCCCGCGCTATCCAGCAACCCGCTCTGGAGATCTGGCAAGGTAAGGAGGCCAACGTCCTGGCGGCGCAGAAGGCCCTGTATCATCGAGCCAGGTGCAACAGCGCCGCGCGCCGTGGCGAATACGATGCCCGGATGGAAATGCCTTGAGCATACGACAAGTATCCCGCAACTTGCCAAACCCGCAACATAACAAAGACTGGAGAACGCCCGTCATGAAACCTGACGCCAACCAGCCCGAGGCTCCCGAATCGAAGCCCGATGCGAAGGACGATTTAAAATCCCTTCCCATGCCGGAACTGCAGGCGAAATTGGAGTCGTCACCGGACGGCCTCAGTCAGGCCGAAGCACAGAAACGGCTGATCCAATATGGGCCTAACGAGATTGAAGAAAAGAAAACCAATCCGTTTCTGAAATTTCTCACCTATTTTTGGGGTCCCATCCCCTGGATGATCGAAGCGGCCGTGATCCTTTCGGCGGCGGCACGGCATTGGCCGGATTTTGCCATCATCCTCCTTTTGCTTGTGGCCAACGCCGTGGTGGGTTTCTGGGAAGAACACCAGGCGGGCAACGCCATCGAGGCCCTGAAGGCCAGGCTGGCGGTCAAGGCCCGGGTGAAGCGTGACGGGAAGTGGATCACCCCGGAGGCGCGGGAGTTAGTGCCGGGCGACATCATACGCTTGCGTCTGGGCGACATCGTGCCGGCGGATGCGCGCTTGTTGGACGGCGATTCGGTGGAAGTGGATCAGTCCGCGCTGACGGGAGAGTCGTTGCCCGCCACGCGAAAACCCGGCGAGGCGGTGTTTTCCGGTTCGATCATTCGTCAGGGGGAAATCGGCGCACTGGTCTATGCCACGGGCCAGAACACCTACTTCGGAAAGACGGCGCAACTGGTGCAGGAGGCGCAAACCGTCAGCCACTTTCAAAAGGCGGTTTTGAAGATCGGCGATTACCTGATCATCCTGGCGGTGGCTATGGTGGCGGTGATTATTACCGTCGCTCTTTTCCGCGGCGACCCGATCCTCACCACGCTCCAGTTCGCCCTGGTGCTGACGGTGGCCGCGATTCCCGTGGCGATGCCCACGGTGCTCTCGGTTACCATGGCGGTCGGCGCGCGCCTGCTGGCCAAAAAAGAGGCGATTGTGAGCCGGTTGGTGGCCATCGAGGAATTGGCGGGTGTGGACGTGCTGTGCGCGGACAAAACCGGCACCCTGACCCGGAACAAGTTGACACTGGGCGATGCGTTCGGCGTCGACTCCATCTCCGCCGACCAGGTCATCCTCAACGCCGCGCTGGCCTCGCGCGCCGAAAATAACGACACCATCGATCTGGCGGTTCTGGGCGGCCTGAAAGACAAACAGGCTTTGCAGGGGTATCAGGTGGTTCATTTCCAGCCGTTCGACCCGGTGCATAAACGCACCGAAGCAACCGTCAAGGGTACGGACGGTAACGAGTTCAAGGTCACCAAGGGCGCGCCGCAGGTGATCTTGGAGCTGTCGGCCAATGCCGGGCAGGTGAAGCCCTCCGTCGACAAGGCGGTCAACGAATTCGCGGCGCGCGGCTTTCGTTCGTTGGGGGTGGCGCGGGCCGAGGCAGAAGGCCAATGGCGGTTTCTCGGTGTCCTGCCCCTGTTCGATCCGCCACGGGAAGATGCCAAAGCAACCATCGCGACGGCACTGCGGATGGGCGTGAAGATCAAGATGGTTACGGGCGACGCATTGGCCATCGCTCGGGAAACCGCCGGGAAATTGGGGCTGGGCGCAAATATCCTCGATGCCGCCGGTCTGGGTGACGTAAAGCATCAGGAGACTGCGCCGGTGGCCGAGTCCATCGAGAAAGCCGACGGTTTCGCCCAGGTGTTCCCCGAACATAAGTTCCACATTGTGGACGTCCTGCAGCAACGCGGCCACATCGTCGGCATGACGGGCGACGGGGTGAACGATGCTCCCGCGTTGAAGAAGGCCGACTGCGGCATCGCCGTTTCGGACGCTACGGATGCGGCGCGCGCGGCGGCGGACATCGTGCTGATGACGCCCGGCCTGTCGGTGATCATAGACGCGATCAAGGAGAGCCGGAAAATCTTCCAGCGGATGAACAGTTACGCGATCTACCGCATCGCCGAGACGCTTCGCGTGCTGTTGTTCATGACCTTGGCGATCCTGGTGTTTAACTTTTATCCCTTGACGGCGGTGATGATCGTGATGCTGGCATTGCTAAACGACGGGGCGATCCTGTCCATTGCCTATGACAATGTTCACTACGAGGACAAACCGGAAGCCTGGAACATGCGCATGGTGATGGGGGTAGCCACAGTCCTGGGCGTTCTCGGACCCGTGGCCGCGTTTGGTCTGTTTTACCTTGCTGACCGCGTCTATCACCTCGACCATAATCATCTCCAACCTATGATGTACCTGATGCTGTCCGTGGCGGGACATCTGACGATCTTCCTAACCCGCACGCGAGGCCCGTTCTGGTCCATACGCCCCGCACCGATTTTATGGGTGGCCGTGCTCGGTACGCAAATCCTGGCGACGTTTATCGCCGTCTACGGAGTGCTTATGCCGCCTCTTGGCTGGGGCTGGGCCGGGTTTGTATGGGGATACGCGCTGCTATGGGCGCTTTTGAGCGACCGCGTGAAGCTGCTCGCCTATCGCATTTTCGATCCAACTGCCGCGCCCCTGCTGGCCAAAACGGTGGTCGATGTGACCCGGTAGATCCCCGGGCGAGCCTGTGAACTCCGCGAGCCGCGAGGTCCCCGGGACCTTAGGGCAGTAAAGGAGCGGCAGAACGCGAAAGGGGAGATTCGAAAAGATGAGTCTCCCACCTTATAGCCAGTGTTTGAGCAGATGGGCAGACCATTCCTTCATGCGATTGTCGGGCGAGCGTTTTTCCCACTCATCCAGATTTATCTGATCGGAGTCTTCCAAATCTTTTTCAAACATTGCCTGCATACTATCGGCGAAGTCGTGGCCCAGGATCACGGCATTGGCCTCGTCATTGGTAAGGAAGCTTTGATTGTCCAGGTTGCTCGATCCGATAGTAGACCAGACATCATCGATAACCGCCGTCTTTGCATGCAGCATCCCTCCGCGCCTCTCGAACAATTGCACGCCTGCTTTTAACAACCGGGTGTAGTAATATCGGCTGGCATAGAAAACCAGTGCTTCATCACTGTAGCCGGGAAGAAGGATCTTCACATCCACACCACGCGCCGCAGCATCGGAGAGTGCTTTTAACATTTGAGAGTCAGGCACAAAATAAGGGGTGGTTAAGTATACTGAGTTTTCCGCATGAGTAATGGCGGATATGTACATCATGAATATGCGTCGATTTCTTTCACCCGGTAAACTCCCTACCACTCTTACCAGCGCATTCCCGGCTCGCTTTACATAAGGGAAATAGTTCCTGGCTGGAAGCGGCGGTCCCTTTTGGCTTTCCCACGTGTTCATGAAAAGCATTTGGAATCGTGCTGCCGCGGGGCCTTCGATTCGAACATGCGTATCTCGCCAGGGTATGTCTTTTTTCACGGTACGAGGTTCGACGCCTGAGCTTCCGGAATAGACAGCGCTGACGTTGACTCCGCCGGTGAAGGCGATGGCGCCGTCGACCACCAGAATCTTTCGATGGTCTCGATGGCTTACTGCCCATGCCTTGCCGGCGAGTACCTTCCAGGGGTTGAGGGGATTGAATTCAAGCACCAGGACCGAGCCGGCGCGCAAGCGCTGAAAAAAGCCAACCGGAGTATCCTTGCATCCGAAACTATCGTAGATCAGGTTCACTGGAGTCTGTTCGCGCCGGTCGTGCGAACCGGGAAAGGTATGAGCATAAAGTGGCAAGCCTCAGGGGATTTGTTGAAAAAATCGTACTGGATGAGTATGCGCCGGCCATAGTCCTGGTCGACGAAAAATTCGATGTGGTCTATTCCCAGGGACCGACCGACAGGTACCTGTCCTATCCCAAAGGAGAACCGAGTTCCAATATTCTCAAGATTGTCCAGGACCCTCTACGCTATCGGCTGCCAACGGCAATTAACGAGGCAATCCGCAACGGGGAATCTTCCGTTATTCGTGGATTGCGGCTAAAGCTGGAAGGGCGCGGGCAAATGGTCGATGTCACCGTTCGCTCGCTACGTATGCCCTCAGATACCCAGAAGCTCGTTCTCCTGGTCTTTAATGACAGGCCATACACAAAATACAGGGCGAAGAAGTGCGGCGAGGAGATCGATTCGCGTAATGGGGAGATCGAACGCGAGTTGCAGGTTACCCGTGAGAACCTCCAGGCTACAATCGAAGGACAGGAGGCAGCCAATGAGGAGCTCAAGTCGACCAATGAGGAACTGCAGTCCACCAACGAAGAGTTGGTTATGGTCAATTCCGAACTCCAGGCCAAGATAGACGAGATGTCCGATCTCAACAACGATATCAATAACCTTCTCGCCAGCACTGAAATCGGGACCATTTTTCTCAATACCCATCTGGGGATAAAGCGTTTCACTTCTTCCATGACGAAACTCTTCAGCCTGATTCCCACGGACATGGGAAGATCAATCAGGGATTTGGCAACCAAAATATCTTACCCGGCTCTGTATAATGATGCGCAGGCTGTCCTCGATACCCTCCAGGCAAAGGAAACCGAGGTTACAGCAGAAGGCGGCAGATGGTTTTTGACGCGTATTTTGCCCTACCGGACCAAAGAAAATATAATAGATGGAGTGGTGATAACCTTCAGCGACATAACCGATCGCAAGCAGGCAATGGATCAGTCGATGGCGGCAAAAAAGTTCGCCGAAAGAATAGTGGAGACCGTGCGCGCGCCTCTGCTTGTCCTGGACCAGGGTCTCAACATAATCTCCGCAAATGCCGAATTCTGCCGTAAGTTCAAGACGACGCGCGTTGAGACGGAGAACAAGCGCATCTACGATCTTGGCAACGGCCAGTGGGATATCCCCAGACTCCGGGAACTGCTGGAGCAAATCGTACCCAATGACAATACTGTTAATGACTTCGAGGTCGAGCACCATTTTCCTGAAATAGGCTATAAGAAGATGCTTCTGAATGCCCATCTGATTCAGGCTGAGGGTGAGCATCCAGGCAGTATTCTCGTCGCCATCGAAGATGTCACTGCCCAGGCTGGGATGGAAAAAGAGCTGCTGGAGCTTAAAAAAAGTCCAGGCACTGAAAAATAGAGGCGCATAATGAAAGGCTGTCGGTTATACCCAGTCAATTGGAGAACCTGCTCCTGAAGAGGAATAGCCCGAAGAGTTCGGAAAATCTTAAGATCGAGATCGAAATGCAAAACGAAGAACTCGGGCGAGTGCAAAACGACTTCGAAATTTCCCGTTCACGTTATGCCGACCGCTACGATTTTGCTCCTGTCGGCTACCTTACCATTAGTAAAAACGGCCAAATCGTCGATCTCAACCTGACTGCCGCCTGGCAGCTCGGTATTGAGAGAGGGCATTTGATTAACTAGCATTTTCAATATTTTGTTTTCCTGCCGGATAAAAAGCGTTTTCTCTCCTACCTCAACGAGTTTTTTGATGAGCTCGAACGGCAGATTTCCGAGGTAAGATTGTCGCCAAGAGGCGGTGAGCAATTCTATGCTCGACTGGAGAGCATATACCTGGACGGGGAAGACGGTGTCGGGCTGTGCAGGACAAATATGAGTGACGTTACTGTGCGCAAACGGGCGGAGCAGTTATTACAAAACGCCCGCGACGAACTGGAGCGCCGCGTCGATGAGCGAACCTCCGAACTCAACCAGGCGGTGGCAAAGCTGGAATCGATGAACCAGGAATTGCAGGAATTTGCTTTTATTGCCTCCCACGATCTCCAGGAACCCCTCCGAAAGATTCAGGCTTTCGGTGGCATGCTCATTAGAAAGCATACGGAATCATCCCGAAGGTCGGGACTATATGGAACGTATTACGAAGGCTTTGCTTTTGCCCACCCTACCTGGCTATCCACTAAGGACACTAAGGAGCACTAAGGAAGATCAGAACTTGGGCTGTTGCTTGGTGTTCCTTCGTGTGCTTCGTGGATCCGGTTTTTCGTCCCGCGGGTCGGTTTCCCTGCCCATGAAGAGGATCATGGAGTTGCGGTTATCCCGGATGAGGAAAAAGAATGGGTGGTCGGCCCGGAACCGGGGATACCAGCGCATGGCCAGCGCTCTCATTTCCACCGCCGTGGCGGCCGCGGCCTCGGTTCCTTTCTCGTTGACATCCAGAAAACCCTTATGTTTGATCTGCCCTATCCAAAGACCTCCTTTGGGCGTTCTCACGCCCGAAAAATCGGCGCTTTTTTCGAAGGGCAGTTTCATGCCCATCTTCATAAGAGCGGGTTTGAGATCGTAGCTCGTTTCCATGGTAAATCTCGGCAGGTACAGGTCTACCTCCCGAACCGGCCGGCTGTCCAGTTTTTCCAGCCATTCGCCAAGTTTTGCGGCGCTCATCCGCTTTTCGAGAGCGGCAAGGACCTCGGTAGTCGCCGGGAGCAAAACGACCATGGAGAGATCGTTTCCCACGTACGGGATGGAAACGGCCTGGAAATCTTTTTCGTCCAGCATTTTTAGCTTGTAGCGCCGGTACATGAGGGGGACTGTCACCCGCTTGGTCGAAGAGATGTTGAAAGGTTCATTGCGGGTGAGTTCTTTTGAAAATGGGATACTCCACAAGCCCTTGAAATAGATCGCGTTCAAAATGACACAAACCGAGTTGGGGCTTAGCTGATCGATTATCCTGTCGATCCGGCCCTCCGTTTTTCGCCGGACCCAGGCGTTGATCCGCTCCACCCCTCCGGAGAAAAGCTCCGCATCGTAGTCATTTTTGAGGGTGGCCTCGAATTGCCCGGCAACGGGGCCGCCCGTGAGGCTCAGGCCATCGGCGATGTTCAGTGTGTTGCCGTTTTTGCGTGCGTCGGTGAGCAGGTCTTTACTCACTCTTTTGAAGGCCTTGTTCAATCGGGCCTGGTCCATCTGGAAATGAAGGGCCTGCGCGATCTGCTCGGCCGTTTGCCCCCGGGCGCCGGCGTAGGCCATGCCCAGCGCGGTCGATACGCTGTAGGGGGAAAAGAAGAGATTACCCGGTTTAGCGGCCAGTTCCCGGTAGAGTTGGGCCGCGAAGGTATTGTTTCCTTTGGCAAGCGGGTCGCCGAGTGAGGTCGAACCGGAAGGAGACGCAGACTCCGCAGCCGGCGCCGCAAGGATGGCGGCAAACGCGACAATCGCCAGGGCCGTAAATATTCGGTTCATAATCTTTGTCCCTTTCCCCCGCTCGGTTTTCATTCTCCGGGGTCTTTAAGAACCATGTTAAGCACGGCCTGGCGCTTTTCCACCCGAACGGCGTGCAAGGCTCTTTGGAGCGCCGGCAGCACTTCGGAGGGTTTGTCCACCCGTTCGCCGTAGCCGCCGGAGGCGGCAACGACCAATTCGTAGTCAGGAGAGGGCGAGAGGTCGGTAAGAGGGAAGCTGTTGGCCTTTTTTGCCCAGCCGTTGGGATACATGAACGCGTTGGCGCGGCGCACCGCGTTCCAGCAGTGATTGTTGAAGACAACGGTAAGGGTGGGAAGACCCAGGGCGCGGGAGACGAAGTGAAAGGGCGTCGGGTTTCCGAACATATAGCTGCCGTCGCCCACGGCGGTCACCACCGTTTTGTGCGGCCAGGCAAGCTTAATGCCCAGTGAGGCCCCCAGTCCCCACCCCAGGCCTCCGGCGGCGCTGCCGCCAAAATAATCGGACGGCGCGGCAAGCTCCACCTGGTTTAGCAGGAGGTCGTACTCATTGACCAGGACGGTTTTCTCGTCGCGTATGGCATCGATGCAGTGGGAGACCCAGGCGGGGTCGAGGGGGCAACTGTGGCGCGCCTTTTCCAGTTCCTTTCGCCATGCGGCCCGCTGCCCGTGATGGAGAGCTTCGATGCGGGCAAACCTTTCCGCGATTTGGTGTTCCATGTTCCCGAAGTCTTTGGAGAGGGCCTCATGGAGCATGCCAAGGGCCGTGGCGGGATCCGAGCGGATGGCCAGATCGCGGGGAAAGCTGCGGATGGGGTACCTGGAGTAGAGCGGATCGACTCCCAGCTGGATGACCTTGCACTCTTCGCGGGGGTGTTTTACGCTGGGATACCAGGGTACATCGCTTTCCACGACGAGAATCAGGTCCGCTTCGTCCAAGAGGGGCGCGGGCGAGAAGCCGGCGTGCATGGGGCTCGTTGTGGGAAAGCTCAAGGTGCGCTGATTGAAGGTCACCGTTGGAATACCAAATTTTTCGGCAAATCGGGTAAGGGCCTCGACCGCCCCCTCACAGCTTCCGGCGGAGGAAGTTATTATCAGGGGGGCCTTGGAGGCTTTAAACATGGCGGCGGCGGCTTCGACATCGCGCGGGTCGGGATGCAGGAGCCCTCCGGTGTGCCTTCGGGGCAGGTCCGACAGGGTGAATTCACCGTGCGGTTCGGCCAGCACTTCCCGAGGAAGCGTGAGGTAGACCGGGCCTCTTGGCTCGCTCATGGCGATCTCCAGTGCCCGGTCCACCACCGATTCCAATTGAGTGAAATTACGCAACTCGTAGTCCCACTTGACATACTCGCGGATCATGCCCGCCTGGTCGAAGGACTCCTGCGCCCAGTGAATGCAGAGATCCCTGGCCCCGGGCAGCCCCTGCTCGGTGATGGGTGTTCGCCCGGCGGTAAAAAGGATGGGGATGTGGTCGCGCGCCGCGTTGATGATCCCGTTCAGTCCGTTGGCGGTCCCCACGTTGACATGGACCATGACGGCCTGTGGTTTTCCGGTGGCAAGATAATAGCCGTGGGCCATGGCCACCGCCACGTTCTCGTGGGGGACGGCCACAGGTTTTACCGTGGTTCGGCCCATGGCGGCCCAGAAGGCGAAGGCGTCGATCAGCGGAGCAAAGTCGGTCCCGGCGTTGGCGAACAGATACTCAACGCCCCGCCGGCTCAACAGTTGAAGGTAAGCCTGGGCGGTGGTTTCGATCTGGAAAGTCTTATGTTCCATCGGATTGTCCCTGGTTTGAGTCCATGAAGGTCATACCAAACTAAGTACAGGGTTTAAAGCTGTAAATCACAAATTGCTATTCGCTGTTTAACTATTGGCCGCCGCGTGGTATATTGCAAAGTCCACTGAAACCCTATTTTACCGTTAATGAGTCGGTGTCGATTTTCCGAAAAGGTCCAACCTGCGGATTTGCGATACCGGCAATAGAGTCCCCACAGTTTGGAAAGGTTCTGGTTTCGATGGCTGGAGAGCTATACAGGGAAGCAGGGGTAGATCTCGACAAGGCAAACGATCTAGTGAGCCGCATCAGGCCGTTGGTTCGTTCGACCTACCGAGGCGGCGTTATTACGGACATAGGCGGCTTCGGAGGATTGTTTTCCCTAAATCTCCAGGACGTTCACAGCCCGGTTCTGGTTTCTTCCACCGACGGAGTGGGGACCAAGCTCAAAGTGGCATTCATGGCCGACAGGCACGACACGGTGGGAATCGACCTGGTGGCCATGTGCGTAAACGACATAGTGGTCCAGGGAGCCAAGCCGCTTTTCTTTCTCGACTACCTTGCCCTGGGGCACATAGACCTGGGTAAGGTCGAACAGTTGGTTTCGGGCATAGCGGCCGGATGCCGGAAGGCGGGCTGTTCTCTGATAGGGGGGGAAACGGCCGAGATGCCCGGCATGTATCAGCAGGACGAATACGACATGGCCGGTTTTGCCGTGGGCATCGTCGATAATTCCCAAATTATAGACGGATCGACCATTCGGGTGGGAGACCGGATCATCGGGCTTGGTTCCAGCGGGCTGCATTCCAACGGGTACAGCCTGGCCAGGAGGATATTGTTCGACAAACTGGGGCTAAAACCCGACACTTTTGTTCCCGAACTCAACCGAACGGTTGCCGAAGAGTTGCTCGAGCCGACCGTCATCTATGTGGAACCGGTGCTCCACCTGCTGCGCAAGTACCGCGTTCACGGGATGGCCCATATCACCGGCGGCGGTTTCTATGACAACATCGCACGAATTCTTCCCCGGCCCTGCAAGGCCGTGATATGGGAAGGCTCCTGGAAGATCCCCGCCGTCTTCAACTTCATGCGGGAAATGGGCGACGTCCCGGCCGAGGAAATGTACAACGTTTTCAATAACGGCATCGGGTTTGTGCTGGTGGTCGAACCCTCGGAGGCCGACGACATAGCCTCTTTTCTGGGCCCCGTGGTGGGGGGAGTGCAGATTATCGGGGAGATAGTCGCAAAGGAGCCCGACGGGCGGGCGGTGGAAATAGTTGGCCGATAAACGAAATGTGCTTGTCGCCCGGTCTGTATTCTGCTATAAAAATTTTTTTTCATAGTTAGCATTCCGGGTGCGCAACCGCCCTTCGCGAAAGGAATATGGAAAATGAGCAGAGTATGTGAATTCTGCGGCAAGACCCCTCATGTCGGCAACAATGTGAGCCACGCGAACAACAAAACCAAACGCGTCTGGTATCCCAATCTCCAGCAGGTGCGGCACGTACAGTCGGACGGTTCGGTAAGGCGGGTCAAGGCCTGTACGAGATGCATCCGTTCCGGATCCGTTGTGAAGCCTGCCTGATTGTCGCTTGCGCCTGAATTAGTGGGCGGTTGGCGAATGTCTTTAAATTTCTGATCCCGCGGTTTCAAAATGCCCGTACCCGATCCCGACAAAACCACCCATTTTGGATACCTTACTGTTCCCGAGGGGGAAAAGGTAAAATGGGTGCGCCGTCATTTCGACAGCATCGCTTACAAATACGATTACATGAATACCCTGCTCAGCCTGGGCATCCATTACCAGTGGAAGCGGATGGCGGTGCGGATGATGGGGTTGCGGCAAGGCGACAGAGTGCTCGACGTTTGCGGCGGGACGGGTGATCTTGCCAGGCTGGCGGCCGAGCAGGTAGCGCCTTCCGGAAGCGTCACGCTCTACGACATCAATTGGGAGATGATGGCCGCGGGGCGACCCAAAACCGAGGCGACGCCTTATGCAGGTTATGTTCGCCACGTGCAGGGCGATGCGGAAAAGATCAGTTTTCCCGACGAGACTTTCGACGGTGCGATGGTCGGCTTCGGAATAAGGAACCTGACCCACTTCGAAAAGGGCTTTGCGGAGATGCACCGCGTCCTGAAAAAGGGCGGGGTCTTCATGTGCCTCGAATTCTCCGAACCTGTGACTCCCTGGTTCAGGTCCCTCTACGATTTTTATTCTTTTTATCTGATGCCCTTTATCGGGAGGGCCCTGGCGCAATGCGGGCCGGCCTACTGCTATCTGCCGGAGTCGATCCGGCTTTTCCCGGGCGCTGAGGAGCTCAAGGCGATTCTGGAAAAGACGGGTTTTGGCGACGTCAGGTATCGAAGGCTTACAAACGGGATTGCGGTGGTGCACGTGGGCAAAAAAGGGGATCCTGCCCGATGAAACTCAACTGGGCCGAACTGCTGGTGGTAAACAACCCCATGAGAGTGTTGGAGCAGAGGCTGGAAGTCGGTTGGATGAAAAAGCACGCCCGGCTTTCTCCCGGAGGGTCTTTCCTGGAAATAGGTTGCGGGCGTGGAGCGGGCGCCACCATAATCCGGGAGCAATTTTCCCCCTCTTTTCTTTGCGCGACCGACCTCGACCCCATGATGATGAACCGCGCTCTTCGCTATCTCAAAGGACGTGTGACCCGAAACATCTCTTTTTGTGCCGCCGACGGTCTTTATTTGCCTCTTGCGGACGGAGTATTCGACGCGGTATTCGGGTTTGGGGTGCTGCACCACATTCCCGACTGGCAGGGGGCGTTGTCGGAAATTGCACGGGTGTTAAAGCCCGGCGGAATTTACTTCCTCGAAGAACTCTATCCCACGCTTTACCAGAACTTCATCACCAAGCACATCCTGCTGCACCCCGAGGAGAACCGCTTCGGGGCCTCCGATCTCCAAAAAGCCCTGGACGGCGCCGGTTTTTCGGTGCGCGCTTCCTTCCAGCTTAAGTTTGTCGGAGTCCTGGCCGTCCTGGAGAAAGTAAGCTGACTCACTTTGAAAGTATCCCGTAAATCCGCCGTTATTTTGCTTTTCGGACTGGTGGTTCTCACCGTCCTTGCCTGCCTTCCATACGCTCCACAGGGGCCCTTCGACGCGAGGAGCCTTACGCGCCTTGGCGGAATGAGGGTCGAGCAGCACCCATGGACGGCGCTGATCGAACCGTTTTTCGCCCCCATGCTGATCATCGGGGGAGCCCCGAATTTTGAGGTCGCCGCTGTTTCCGTGCTGCTTTGGGTGTTTCTGGGCGCGGGGGCGTGGGGAATGCTGGCTGAAATCCGGGCGCGGAAAAATAAGGGACGCTTCGGGGTGACGCTCGCCGGAATGCAGAGCGCTCTGATCGCCACGTCGTCTTTGCTGCTTCTTCTGCTTTTGTTCGTCATCGCCCGTGTTCCGGGTTGGAGGCTGGTGGTCGGGGACCCCAACGTGATCGTGGCCGATCCGCACACCCATACGGTAATATCTCATGACGGCCTGGTGTCTCTGCGAACGAACCTTGAGTGGCACGCATCCTGCGGCTACGACATGGAGGCCCTTACAGAACACGACAACCTGGTGGCCCACAAAATAGCGGGAGAGACGGCTTCGGAGGCGGCCCGGTTGCCGGCGATCCTCTCGGGCCTCGAGGTCCATGCGGGACTGGGGGCCATGGCCCTGGGTATTTGCCGCAATACCGACATCAAGCCGGAACGCACTGCGGACACGGCCTCCTTTGTAAAACAGATTCACCAGGGGTGCGGCGGCGCCGTCTTTATCCTGCCCCTTAAAAACCTCTCGGCGGCTCATATTGCCCAACTGGCCGACGACGGTGTGGATGGTTTCGAGATCGCAAATTGCGGCCATCCGGGCCTGCCGCCCAAGCTCAGGCGCGAGTTGCTCGATACGTGCCGCGCCAGGGGACTCGTCCTTCTGGCTGACACCGACTGGCACGGATGGTCCGGGCTTACGAGAACATGGAACGTTATAAAAATGGCCGGGGCCTCCGGGCTTTCGCCCGCCGAGAGGGCCGATGGGGTGCTCGACAAGCTGAGGGCTCACGACACGGCCGACTTCATCCCGGTGGTTGCCGGAACTATGGGGCAGCCTTCGCAGGGGCGGGCCGTTTTTGCCCCGATTGTGGAGACCGTAAGATACGGCATGGAGCTTTCCCCCGCCCGGGTGATTTCCTGGTGGGTCTGGGCCTGGGCGGTCTTTGGGCTGTGGATATGGATCGAGAAGAAAGGTTTTAGCCCGGGCGACATTCTTCCAGCCCTGCTGGTGAGCACAATGAGCGTCTTTCTCATTCTTGCGGGGATTTGGCAGGCAATGCAGGGAATGGGAACCACCGGTTTCGGGTTTCACGTGGGGCTGATCACCATAGGCGTGGGATTGATCGCTCTGGGAATAGCCGTTGTTCGCGGGGTGGGGTTCCTCAGGGAACCGGGTCCCGCTCCTCGGAAACACAGGTAAGATCCTATGTCGCTTAAATCTTCCCTTCCCCCGGGTTTACCGGGTGTGGCCCCCGATTGCTCCATCGAATCGATCCGCGGGATCGACTGGGACAGCCGATTCTTGATTCTTCTAGGATTGGTGACCCTGTTTCGACTCGCATACCTGGTTATTTCCCCGCTGAGCCTGGCCGCTGATGAAGCCTACTATTGGGACTGGTCTCGCCGGCTGGCCTGGGGCTATTTCAGCAAACCCCCGATGGTCGCCTGGATCATCGGACTTTTTTTCCGCATGTTGGGCGCGAGCACGGCGGCCGTGCGGCTGCCCTCGGTGATTCTAGCCACGATCTCTTCGGCGGCGGTTTTCCTTCTTGCTAGAAAGATGTTCGACGCTCGAACGGCCTTTTGGGCGGCGGCCGTGGGGATGGCTTCCCCGGGCGCGGCGGTCCTTGGCTACGTCATGACCATCGATGCGCCGCTAATGTGCTTCTGGGCCCTTGGGCTCTATTTGTTCTGGGCCGGGCTGGTAAAAAAGGAAGGCGGTTTTGCCGAGTGGTTGGGCCTTGGGGTGGTCATCGGGCTTGGGCTCTTGAGCAAGCAGGTTATGGCCGGCTTCATCGGCCTCATGTTTGTGTTCGTTGCGGTCAGTAAAGAGGACAGGCGACTTCTCAAATCGCCCCGGCTCTACCTGGTTTGCCTTCTGGGTCTTTGCGCCCTGATTCCCGATGTGCTCTGGAACGCCGGGCACGGCTGGATCACCATTCACCACACCGAAAGTCATTTCGCGGGAAGCCGGTCCGCCTTTATCTTCACATTCCTGCAGTTTGTGGGAGGGCAAATCGGGGTCATTTCGCCCGTAACCTGGCTTCTGATTGTCGTCCTCTCGGGGCTGTCGATCCGGCGGTTCAAATCCCTGGACAGGCGCTCGCTTTTTTTGCTGACGTTCAGTATCGTCCCCCTGGCCGGCATCGCCGCCCTCAGCCTGCGTCAGAAAATTCAACCCAACTGGCCCGCTCCGGTTTATACGGCGGCAATGGTGCTTCTGGCGGCCTGGGGCTGTGAGAATATCTCGGCCGGCTCAAAATTCGACGCCTGGAGGCCATATTTCAAGAAGGGAATTATCGTCGGGGCGGTGATGGCTCTTTTAACCTACGGCCTGCCGATCCTGGTCTGCGTTACGCCCGGCCCGTGGGCCAGGAAGGTGATCTGGAGGGTGGAGGGCTGGGGGCGATTCGGAATTGAAGCGGGCCGCGCCCTGAGTAAAGTGGACAACCCGCAAAACACCTTCCTGTTGACCTTCGACCGCCAGCTTGCCGCCGAACTGGCCTTCTATGTTCCCGGCCATCCGAGGGTTTATGTCTGGCGCGTTCCGGGTGCTGTTGCGAGCAGCCAGTATGACATCTGGCCAGGACCGAAAACGGGCCTGGACGCTCTGATTCTCTGTCCGGAAGGAAAAAGCGGACCCCGTGACATCGGCGTGGTTTCCGATTACTTCCGGGAGGTACAACCCCTTACGGGTGTGGTGGGAGGCGACGAACACCGGCGATACAGGCTCTACCTGGGAAGAGGCCTCAAAAAATGGCCGGGTCAGTAAAAGCAATTAACCGCAAAGGAACGCTAATGGACGCGAATATTTCAGCGGCGATGCAATTTGCGGAAGAAACAAAAAGAGCGCTTGAAGAAGCCGACGCGGGAGAGTTCGCCGGCGAAGAGGAGGCGGAGGCGTTTTTTGCCAGGTGGCAAGCTTGAAGTCAGGTGAGTGAAGACAGCCCTTAATAGCCTGGAGATTGAGGCTGAATATATTGCTCGGTGCAAGGCAGGAGGGGGCGCTTCAACCCTCCATGGGAACTCTCAGACTCGAAACGATCCCCGCGACGCCGGTCACGCAACTTCGATGTCGATGTGTCCGGGAAATTCCGCGA
The DNA here is from genome assembly GCA_031292195.1 of Syntrophobacteraceae bacterium. GTDB lineage: Bacteria > Desulfobacterota > Syntrophobacteria > Syntrophobacterales > Syntrophobacteraceae > SbD1. The sequence goes on along the minus strand of JARLHP010000204.1, from coordinate 38,792 downwards.
ACATCCCGCTTGTTTCCAATTCTCCTTGAGGATTGAAAAAGCGCATATTGCCATTGTCGTCACGGAACCAGACTTCTTTGGCCCCCTTTTCGAAATACAAAGACATTTTGCTTTTCATCGCCTTTTGGCTGTTAGAGGGGGATATGACTTCGACAACGACTTCGGGGGATTCCTGGTAGGGATCATTATCGCTGTTCCTTTTGAAAAAGTCGATGCGTGCCCATGCGACATCGGCAATCTTTACGCCATCGGAAGTCTGAATGTTGCATTCCTCAACAGCTCTGCCCCGTTCTCCCTGTCGATAGAACCATTCGTGTATACGTGCCTGGAATAACCGATGCCTGTTTTTGGCCGCGACCATCATGATGTACCCTTCCGCATTCGTTTCAATCTTGAAAGGGAGGTCCTGCAGGCTGGGGTGCTCGACCACTTCACGCCATTCCATCTCAAGTCTCCTTGGTTTATATGATTCACGAACCGAACTCCGGCGGGCTCTCCATTCCCGGTTTTCAAGGTGCGCGGCGCGGTCACACGATCTCGATGTCGATGTGTCCGGGAAATTCCGTAAAGATCTCGCTGCTCATTAACGCCCCCTGAGGACCGAAGAAATGCATACCACCGCCTTCATCACAGAACCATACCTCTTTGGCTCCCTTCTCAAAATAGAGCGCCGCTTTCCATTTCATTGCCTTTTCGCTGTTGGAAGGCGATTTCACTTCCGCGACGACTTCGGGAGATTCCGGGTAGGGATTGTCATTGTCCTTATTTCTTCTGAAAAATTCGGTACTGCCCCATGCGACATCAGCGACCCTGGTTCCCTCAGACGTTTGAACCGGGCATTCGATAAAAATCTGTCCGTCTTTAGCCAGCCTGCCAAGCGTTCTATCGATGATGCCCTGGTATATTCCATGTCTACCTCTTGCCGGCGTCATAACGATTTGCCCCCACTCGTTCGTTTCGATCTTGAAGGGCAGGTTCTTCAGGCTTGGATGCTCGACCACTTCACGCCATTCCATATGTGTCTCCTTTCCAAGGCGCCCGGTGACAAAAAGCTCCAGGTCCTCGTAGCGATCCCGGAGAACCTTTCACCAATCAGTTGATATCAATGCGCTTCATGATTTGCCGCTTCAGTCCATAGCGAGAGTTCGGCGAGGGAAAGAGGAACGGCGAGAAAGTCTGAAAGGGGTCGCATACGGACTGTGTACACGGGTTGACAAGCTTTCGGTCCTGAAAGTAACCACGGTATGATGAAAAAAGCATGACAGGTGACTCCAGTGCTCGCAACGATCCCTGCGGCGCCGGTCACACCATGCCGATGTCGATGTGACCGGGAAATTCCCCGAAAATTTCACTTCTTTTCAATTCTCCTTGAGGATTGAAGAAACGCATGTTTCCGTCATCGTCACAAAGCCAGAATTCCCTGGCGCCCTTCTCGAAATAGATAAGTCTTTTTTCTTCCAATTCAGCCACTGTGTTCGATGGAGATTCTATTTCAACGACGATTTCCGGGGATTCGCGCAGTTCCATTTTCTTGATCCCATGTTTTTTGAGAAACGCCGCACTCGACCAGGCAACGTCGGCAACCCTGGTACCCTTGGAGGTTCTGACCGGGCATTCCGTTGAGACTTTGCCTTCCTTCCGCAAGCTTTTCAGCAATGCTGTTATCTCTGCTTGATATATGCCGTGTGCGAAGGAGGCCGGAGTCATCATAATCTTTCCCCACTCGTTCGTCTCGATCTTGAAAGGCAGGTCTTTCAGGCTTGGATGCTCGACCACTTCACGCCATTCCATCTCAAGTCTCCTTTCCAAGTCGCCTGGTGACAGGCGGCGTGTCGCCGCCGACCGCTTGCCAAGCCCCGACCTGCCCGACTGGCTGCGCCGGCGGGCAGGTCGGTCGGGCCGGATCAGTCCGCTTTCTCCGAGGACACAAGGGTCCGCAGGACGTCTGTCTTGCCGATGATTCCCACCAGTTTTCCACGTTCCACAACCGGAATAGTGTGGAAGCCGCGGTTCACCATTATTTCCGCCAGTTCACTTATGCCTGCTTCGGGTCCGACCGTCAACGGGTTGGGCGTCATGGCTTCGGAAGCCTTTATGGCCGCGATCTTATGGACTTCTCTATCCGTTTTGCCCCGCGGATGAATGGGGATAAACGAATCGAGGAGGGTGAAAACTGAGGGGATGGGGAGTTTTTTCTGCTCGGCGATCAGATCGCTTTGGCAAATTATGCCCACCAGGTCGCCTTTTTGGTCAAGGACCGGAACGCCGTTAAAATGCTTTTCGAGCAGCAGTTTGGCAATTTCGTACACTTCGGTGTCCGGGGTAACCGTGACGACCTCCCTTGTCATTAGATCTTTAGCCTTTATCATTGGAAATCTCCGCTCGGTTGTCAATTCAGTTTGAATTATATCGTAAAAGTCAAAGACGGGATCTAAAACCCGCGATTCTGTTTCCCATTCGTTTTGTCTCGGAGATGAGCCCGGCTTCATTGACGGTCAGGACCTGCCGGTCTTTTACCACCAGTCTGCCGTCCACCCACACGAACCTCACGTCGCTGCCCCGCGCCGCGTAGACGATATGGCTGACGGGATCGTAGAGGGGCGTCAAATGAGGCTGATCGAGGTGGAGCGCAACGAGGTCGGCCTTCTTGCCCGGTTGGATGCTGCCGATCTCCTCCTGGAGTCCCAGCGCGCGGGCGCCGCCCGTTGTGGCCATCCGGAGCGCCATTTCGGCCGGGCAGGCGAGGGCATCGTTTCTGAAAACCTTGTGTAACCTTGCCGCGAATCCGGCCTCCGAAAAAAGGTCCAGGTCGTTATTGCTTGCGCATCCATCTGTCCCCAGTCCGATTTTTACTCCCAGGGCGGCCAGTTCCGGGAGGGACGCAATCCCGGAGCCAAGCTTCATATTGCTTTCCGGACAGTGGGAGATGGCGGCGCCGCTGTTTGCGATCAGCCGGATTTCCTCCTCGGTCAGCCAGATGGCGTGAGAGCACAGCGTGAGTTCGTCCAGCACTCCGAGCGCGTCCAGATGCATCGCCGGCCTCAGCCCATATTGCTTGATGACCGTGGCCACCTCCTCCCTGGTTTCGGAAAGATGGGTCTGAAAGAGGATTTTATTGGCGCGGCAAAGTTCTTTTGTCCTCTTGAGAGTCTGCGGGGAGCAGGTGTAAGGGGCGTGGCAAAAAAGGGACGGGTGGATTCGTCCGGATCGAGTTGGAAAATCGCGCAGGAAGGCTTCGGCCAGCGCCTGGGCGGCGGCCGGGTCGGGGGCGTCGGGAGAGGGAAAATCGATAATACCCTGGCCCAGGACTGCTCGAATGCCGGCTTTGATGCAGGCCCTGGCCGCCGAACCTTCGAAAAAGTAGCCGTCGCAAAAGCAGGTCGTGCCGCCCTTCAACATCTCCACGGCGGCAAGCAGCGTGCCCAGGTAGACACTGTCAGGACTGAGGAAAACATTTTCCAGCGGGAAGATATTTTCCACGAGCCACTTGTTGAGAGGCAGGTCGTCTGCAAGGCCCCGGAAAAGACTCATGGCGGCGTGCGTATGGGTGTTTATCAAACCGGGCATGAGCAGGTATCCCGAAAGATCGATTTCCTTTCGTCCGCGGAAGAGCCTGCGGATTTCATCGGAGGGGCCCGCGGCGGCAATCAGTTTATCGTCGATGGCCACGGCCCCCGGACCACAGCGGCTCATTGCCGGGTCGCAGGTCACAAGCCAATCGGCGTTGAAAAGGAGCCAGTCGACTTCGCGCTGAGGAGCGAGGAGCGAGGAGCGGGAAGCAGAGGGCGGGGAGCACGGAGCAACCTCACCTGGTGTGCCATGGCTTTGGGCTCCGCTACCGGATTCCATCATTTTAGCGAATTGGCGGACATGGCCGAAGATTTCCTCCAGGTCCAGTGTAAGCAGGTTGCGGTCCTTCATAACGAGGCGGCCGTCAATGATGCTGTGGCGGACATCGCCGGCCCCGGCCGCATAAACGAGATGGCTCACCGGGTTGTAGAGGGGCGAGAGGTGGGGTTTCCTGAAATCGACGACGATGAGGTCGGCCAGCATCCCCGGAGCGATTTGACCGGTCCTGCCCTCCCATCCCAGCGCCGCCGCGCCGGATACGGTAGCCATCCGGAGGGCGGTTTGAGCGGAAAGGACCGTCGGGTCCAGGGCCCGGGCCTTGTGGAGCTTGGCGCAGGAATCCATTTCCCCGAACATATCCAGGTTATTGTTGCTGGCACAGCCGTCGGTGCCCAAGGCCACCGTCACGCCGGCTGCGAGCAGGCGCGGGACCGGGGCGATTCCGGAAGCAAGCTTCATATTGCTTTCCGGATTGTGGACCACCTTCACCCGGTTTTTAGCGAGCATCTCTATATCGGTATCGTCCAGGGCGACACAATGGTCGGCTACCAGGCGGTAATCGAGCATGCCGAGCGCATCAAGATGCGCGACGGGGCGCCTGCCGTACAAATCAAGGACCTGCTTAACCTCGGCTTCATTTTCGGAGAGGTGAACAACGAGCGGCACGGCGCGATCCTGCGAGATCCGGGCGCACTTTTTCAAAAGATCGGGCGAGCAGGTGTAGAGCGAGTGAGGTTCGACGGCCACCTCGACCAGAGGGTCACCGCGCCATGTATCGATGAGCCGTTCGGTATGTCTCAGACCGTTTTCGATCTCCCCGTAGCAGGGCGAGGGGAAATCGTAGAGAACTTCACCCACCAAAGCCCGAACGCCGGCCTTTTTGGCGGCCTCGGCCACCTTATGTTCGAACAGGTACATATCGCAAAAACCGGTGGTGCCGGAGAGGATCATCTCCGCGCAGGCAAGCATCGTGCCCCAGTAAACCCATTCTTCGGTCAGCTTCTTTTCCGCCGGGAAGATGTGACTCTGCAGCCAGTCCATGAGAGGCAGATCGTCTGCAAGTCCTCGAAAAAGGGTCATGGCGGCGTGGGTGTGGGAGTTTATCAGCCCCGGGAGGGCCACGCACCCGGAAATATCGAGGGTTTCGCTCGATTCGAAGGTGGATTGAATGCGGGCCGAAGGACCCACGGCCACTATATGCCCGGAGCGAACGGCAACCCCGCCGGGATCGAAGATAGTCGAAACCGGGTCCAGGGTCAGTACGATCCCGTTTAAAAGGAGAATATCGACCCGCTCTTTTTTCCCGCTGATTTGCTCTTTCGATCTGGTTGGCCGGCGCAAATTCGTTGGTCCAATCAATTTTAGGTTTGAAATTTCAGATTTTAGGCCTAAAATCCAGCTTGTCTACTGGTCTATTTTACATTTTCCGCAAATCAGACTCGAAACTCAAAGCCCATGAAAATAACCGAAGGTCTGCACGCTTTCCTCTGGACTTCGATGTCCGCCAACAACTGCAATACGTATCTCATAGACGGTCCGGCAAAAATCCTGATCGACCCCGGCCACTTGAACTTTTTTCCCCAGGTCGAAGGCCAGCTCAACGCGCTGGGGATAGAGACCGGCGATATAGACCTGGTAGTGGCGACCCACGGGCATCCGGATCATTTCGAAGCGGCCAGGCTTTTCAGAAATCAGCCCGCTCTATTCGCCATGAGTCTTGAAGACTGGCGCCTGATCCAGCGAAGGCTCGAACGGGCGGGCCCAGCTTCCGGTCTGGAGGATTTCACCCCGGATTTTTTCCCGGGACCGGGCAGCCTGAACGTAAAGGGCATCGAACTTACAATCGTGCCGGCCCCCGGACATTCCCCCGGATCGGTTGCGTTGTACTGGCCCGAACGAAAGGCCCTGTTTTCCGGCGACGTGATTTTCCGGGACGGCCTGGGGCGTACGGACCTTCCCGGAGGCAACGGCGCCGTTCTCAAAGAGAGCATCAAAAAACTCGAATCGCTCGATTCGGAATTTCTCCTGCCGGGGCATGGAGCAATTATCCGGGGAGGCGTCGAAGTCAGAGCGAACTTTAAACGGGTCGAAGCATACTGGTTCAACTACATATAAGACCGACGGCCGGCGATCAGGGGGTTTCCGTTGTCCCTGCCCGGCCGCGTTCTTTTTCCAGCTCGCTCAATCGCTGCTCAAGGATTTCCACTCTGGCGAGGAGTTCCGAGAACTCCTTTCTGCGGATCACTTCCAGGTTGTCGGAAACCTTCTTGAAGGATGAATGGAGTTTTGCGCCCGCGCCTTCCCATTCCTTCTCGCCGCTCTTGATCAGTTCGTCGGTGAGGTTTTCCGCCTCATCGGTCGACAGCTTCCCCTCTTCCACCAGCTTGCGGGTCGCCTCCAGGATCTTATCGCGTGTCAGGACCGCGGCACCCAATCCGGCCAGCATCCCCTTTTTCAGCAGTTCAAGCATTTTTACTCCTTTTTACAATGATGATCACGATCTGGTCAATGGCTTCGAATTAATTGTTCACGGTTGTAAGCCTCCCTGCCTGATATCCGGACCGCGACCGCTCAGACGGTCTGTTCGCGGTTTCTCGCCGGCCGAGATTTTCGTCCACGGCCTCAAATACCATAAGCTGTTCGGGTGTCCGGCCATGGGGCAGCTTTCCCGTTGTCTTTTTCAGCGGGACCCTCGGGTTGATCCGCATGCAAGCACGCCCTGAAATCGCATTTGGAGGTACGGTATCTCGCAGAGGCGGACCTGTCAATATATCGGTGCGGGACGTAAGAAAAATTCCGACGCTGAGGGCGTAAATAGCGGGGTAATCCTCCTCAAAAGGCGCACCTCACCCCGGCTAAAGACTTGACGGGGTGAGGTGCGTAGCGTTTGCCCGTGTGGTTGGCATGGATGCTTCAGCGCCGCCTGACCGCTTTGAGCGGTTCAAGGTTTACCAAGTCACCGGTTATACCGTCGGTATCCGACTTGCGCTTAAGCCAACCCACCTGCGGCCGTTCCCACTATAGAGACTGCGGAGGAGCTATCCAAGCGGGTGCGCCCTGCCGGCCGTTTAAAAAATAGAAGGGAGTGAGCTTTTGCCCACCCCCAACTCCAAAGTCGTTTGTAGAATATCCCCACTCCCAAACGTACATGTCGTTAAAGGGTCAAATGTTACGTGGTGCTATGAACGGAGAAGGAAGGCCGCGCATACGGAATTTTCTGTCGGGTTTCTTTACAGGTACCAGATGTGAGACAACAGATTGAATTCACGGGACTTTTCGTTTGGGTAAAGGGAGAAGGAATAATGCGTCGGAGAAATTTACAGATTGCCATTGGGCGGATAACATATTGAAATTACAGGATTTGTCGCTAAATCAAAGCAATGAGGCATCGGATCGATGTCGGTAAAGTTTACACTTGTCGTTCTCATAAAGGCAGGCAAAAAGTTTGGGTCCTTGTTAAATCAGCCAGTTAGGGAAGTGGCACGAAACATGCTTCATTTTGACGGGCAACGGCAATGGGAATGAAGCGGATATCCATTAGTTACTGCTTACTTCAATTTTAGGAGCGATGAAATGAAAAAGATTCTTCTGTTTATGGGCATGATCGCATTGGTTTCGATGGGGGCGTATGCACACGCGGGTCCTATTACTGGTACGATTTCCCTGGACTTGATTTCCGGCGCCACTGTAGGCACAGACACCGGTAATTTGAATACAGCTACCGCGATTGTGTTTAACCCTAACGTTGACGGGAACACCGGGGAATATGATAACGGAACAGGCACTTTTGCTGGATTCACATCACATACCCCTGTAACGTTTAACAATTTCTCCTTCAACCCGTTCGCGTCGGGTACAGAGTTGTGGGTATTTACATACAATACAGTGACATACGATTTACTCCTGACCTCATTGTCAAGTTCGGTCAATGGGAATATTCTGGACCTACAAGGCAACGGCACATTGCAGGGCACGGGTTATACTGACACGGCAGGCACCTGGACCTTCTCACTTACCAATACCAGTGGGACATTTTCTTTCTCCAGTACTGCCGGCGCCAATGTTCCTGAACCTGCTACCCTGTTGCTTATCGGGACCGGTCTGGTGGGGCTCGCAGCATTCAGGAAGAAGCTTGCAGCCTAGCGCCATGGTTTAATTAACAGACGCAGCCTTGAGAACGGAGGCCTGATTGTTCCGGCCTCCTTTTTATTTTTACCGGCTTTTTTGTTCACAGGCAATTATGTGCGCGAAAGCGCTACCAGTGCGGTCATTCGCAGATAATCGAAAACCATACGCACATTGCGTGTGAGTAGTCTCATTTTTTAGGCCACGCTGTCCACGTCTCTTGATTTTAGGTTGCTCCGGAGCAGATATGGGCACGATCAGGCAGGAAATCATATCCCTGTTATCGGAGGGTGAGTACGGGGCAAAGGAGATCTCCAAGATGCTGCGTATCAGCGAAAAGGAGGTCTATACGCACCTCGAACACATCAACCGTACGCTCAAGTCACAGGAAATGAGACTGAAAATAACTCCTGCGGCCTGTCTTGCCTGCGGCTTCAAATTCGAAGCGCGAAATAGGTTTTCCTCACCGGGAAGATGCCCTAAATGCAAGGGCGAACATATCCATGACCCGAAATACATTATTTAGGGGCAAACCGGAGGGACAAAACACCCGCTCAGGCCGGCGATTTGTCAGGCCAATCTTCCCTGCTGTCTCTAAAATGCCGCCCAATTTTCCGAATGACTTTAAATAGCGCAGGTTTTAAAGGGCGGAGCTACTCCCGCCGGAATATGCATTCAGCCGGGCAGGTCGTGATTGCCTCCTCGATGCAAATTGTGTCCGTGACCTCGAATACAATCACCCGGGCCTTGCCGGTTCTGTCATCCATTTCGAAGACTTCAGGACAAAGGTCCGCACAGGCGCAGCACTCGATACAGCTTTCGGTATCCAGATCCACCGTCATTTATTGTATTTCTCCTAACCAGGCAGACCCGAAAGGGCCCGCCTGCAATATTCAAAGAGGGTGAATCCATGCGTCCGCAAAAGGCGCCGAGTCAACTTATCTGGAATAGAATTCAATTACCATGGACATTTCGCAGAGCAAAGGGACTTCGGCGAGATTGGGAACATGGAGGAGTTTTGCCGACATTTGTTCCCGGGAACGCTCCAGGTAAGGTACCGTCGAGCGTGCCACCATCTCCGCGGCCGCTTCCTGGAAAGGAATAAGCTTTCTGCTTTCCTCTGAGACGGTAACGATATCGCCTGGCTTCAGAAGCTTAGAGGGAAAGTCCACCGTTTTGCCGTTTACCAGGATATGGCCGTGAGATACGAACTGCCGGGCCTGGTAAATGGTACGGGCCAGTCCGGCTCGGTACACTGCGGCGTCAAGGCGTGTTTCCAGAAGTCGAATCAGCGCATCCGCGGGGTTTCCCTTCCTTTGCATTGCGACCTTGACGTAGTTGCGCATCTGCTTTTCCTCGATGTTGTACTGCGCGCGAAGTCGTTGTTTTTCAATAAGACGGCGCTTGTAGTCCGAACCTTTGAGTCTGTCCTTCGTCCCTCCATGCTGTCCCGGGGGACGGGGCCGCCGCTCGAGCATCCTGCCCGCCTTGGGGGTAATCGCGATGCCTAACTGCCGTGATAACCTTATTTTTGCTTCCCTTGCATTCATAAGAGAACTTCTTTCCTGATACGGATATTTTATGGAATGATAACCGATTGTTCCGGAATTTGTAGTTCACGCGGAGGGAAAGAGGGGGATGCCGTCGTCATGTCCGGAGCATTACCCGGTTCAAGGCTCTCTACCATCCGAGGCAACATGCCGCTGCTGTTTATATTGCGCGAAATGGACCCGGACCAGGTACGTCGTGGGACTGCGAGACAATCGAAGAGGCCGAGAAACTTTTCAGAAAACTGGTCCAGAACAAGACCGGGGAGAATCGCAAGTCTCCACGGAAGTATCGGCAGATTCAAGACGCGGGTAGAATTCGCGCGTTATACTCCGCTTCTGGTCTTAATCCTGTGTGAACGGAACCCGGAGAGCATGATGCGGTTTTAACTTTTAAAAGGCCTGCTATGGTGTGCCAAGGGGAAAATCGGAGCGGTGTATATTCATAAGTGGTGACCAAAAACTTTCGAGGCCCTCGCTGCTATCCCGCACGGCGCACAACAACTAATGGGCGACGTCGATCTCGATGCGCTCAGGAAATTCCCTGAAAAGCTCGCTTCTTTTCAGTTCTCCTTGAGGATCGAAGAAACGCATATTGCCATCCTCATCGCAAAGCCAGAACTCCTTGGCGCCTACCTCGAAATAAAGCAGCCTTTTTTCCTCCAGTTCAGAGGCGCAGTTCGATGGAGACTCTATTTCAACAACAACTTCCGGGGATTCGGGAAGCGCTAACTTCCTAATTCCGTGCCTTTTGTGGAATGCTGCGCTTGCCCATGCAGCGTCGGCCACCCTCGTGCCTTTGGAAGTTTGAACGGGGCATTCCGTTGAGACCCTGCCTTCCTTCGCCAAGCTTTTTAGCAATCCTGCTATCTCCATTTGATATACCCCATGTGCGTATGAGGCGGGAGCCATCATAATCTTCCCCCACTCGTTCGTTTCGATCTTGAAAGGCAGGTCTTTCAGGCTTGGATGCTCGACCACTTCACGCCATTCCATTGTGTTTCTCCTTTCTCAAGACGCCTGGCGGAAAATTGGAGGGGCGTCCTCGGCGCTGGTCCCGGCGAACCAGTCGCCAGCCATTTTTAAGGCGCCCTCCCGCAGCGCGGCTCCAAATGGTCCCCTTTCGCGACTCGCTACTCCGGGTCCACCGCGCTTCCTGGAACGGGGCCCAAGCGAGGCTGCCCGATTATGACACACACTATAACCACTACACAATCTCTTGTTTGCCGTGACTACTTTTTTGACTCCGGTTTTGCCCCTCGTCGCCGGCGTTTTTGCCTTTAGCTTACCCACCTCAGGTCCAATTTCCATGCACCGAAGGAGAGGGTGTAAGCCGGAAGCTCGGAAAATTCCGCCCACCCCGGAGCGCATCCATGTCGATGACCTGGCCGTCGCCAAGGAAGGTGTAGCGTCCACCCTGGTCCTTCGAAGAATTGACGCAAAATAGATATTTTTCAACAAGTTCAGAAATGAACAAAAACAGTGCCAGGACCTGCTTGTCGGTTATATGCGGGTATCATCCGACTCGGAGATCATTTAACTCTGCGAACCCCAACGGAGGGCTTATGAGTGCGCATGTCGCGGAGGTGAGCACGCAAGTGCCCCGATACGCCGAGCGTTGCGAGCGTGTACATTTTCAATACGGGGGGCATGGACCGGTTTTTCGAAATATCTCACGTTTGTGTTGAGAAACCGAAAAGATTCAGGGATAATGCCCCCTGGAAAAAGGATAGCTGCGTGATATCCCGAAACGAGGTGAACAGAGGATGAGTATGAGCGAGCGTGTAAAAAAGGCTAACAAGACCTATTGCGACGGCCATGAGGAAGAGGGCATAGAGATTTGCAAGTGGGAAGACATGCCTGGCTGGCAAATGTATTTGAAGGGCGAAATAACTGAAGACGAACTTTCCGATATGGCCAGGAAGGAACTGGCCGAATTGGATCGCGCTTTTGGCAAGTATCTGCAGAAAGACGAAGAAAAGCCCGATCGGGAGGAGCCGCAAAAGGATCCCCTGGATGAAAAAATGAGGACCGCCAACAGGATCTACAAAAAGGTCTGCGTGGATTCCGGCTTGAGCCCTTGTTTTTTCAAAAACTTTTCGACTTGGCAACAATTCGTGCATGGTGAATTGGGCGAAGCGGAGTTTTATGAAAAAGCCAGGGAAGAAATCCGCAAAATAAGCGCAGAGCGAAAAAGCGGACTGGAACAATAACGGCGCATATCTTTCATACAGGGAGCGCGTCGGACAGCCGGTGCGCCCCGCCTCCATGCGGTTCCTTCCCGCGTGGTCACGGCTTGGCGCCGGCGGTGTCAGCGCAGCATGAATTCTTTTACTTTCAAGAGCAGCTGGGATCTGCCCTGCCTGGTCTCGGCGGAAAAGAAAATGAATTCGTCCGGTGAGATGCCCAGAATTCTACCGGCGGCTTGGGCCAGGGGTTTCCAGTTTGTGCGGGTCAGTTTATCGGCCTTGGTGAGAATGGGTATGGCGGGGACATTTATGTCTTTCAGCCAGTTCCACAGGCTTACGTCAGCGGGGGTGGGGGGGTGGCGCAAGTCCATTATCTGAACGACGGCGCGCAGGTTTTGACGCGACTCGATATAGGTCTCGACCATCGGGCCCCAGGTGGCGCGCTGGCTTTGAGACACCTTGGCATATCCGTATCCGGGCAAGTCAACGAACATGAAGGCGGAGTTTATTCTGAAAAAGTTGATGAGCTGGGTGCGGCCCGGGGTGCGGCTGGTGCGGACCAGTTTCTTGCGCTGCACCAGGCAATTGATAAGAGAGGATTTGCCCACGTTGGAGCGGCCGGCGAAAGCCATCTCGGGTAAATCTTCCCGCGGATACTGTTCCGGACGAGTGGCCGAAGTGATGAATTCGGCCGATGAAATGACCAGCTCCTCCGGTTCTGAATGGCCAGGATTGGCGCCCGATTCCAGATTCATGTTTTCCTTTTACCGGTTCTCGATGTAGCGCTCGATTCTATCGAGCCCTTCCCGGATGTTATCAAGCGAGTTGGCATAAGTGAAACGGACATACCCTTCGGCGTTGGACCCGAAATCGACTCCGGGCGTGATGCCGACCTTCGCCTGTTCGAGAATCTCGAAAGCGAAGGAGTAGGAATCATTGGTAAAGCGTCTGGCATTGGCAAACACGTAAAAGGCCCCCGTGGGCTCCACGGTTATTCCGAACCCCATTTCACGCAACCGCCCGATCATATATTTTCTGCGCTCATTGTATATTTCGAGCATCTTCGCGATGTCTTTGGCAACGCTCGGGTCGCTCAAAGCCGTGCAGCCCGCGGCCTGTGAGACTGAATTCGCGCAGATGAAGAAATTCTGCACCATTTTCTGCACGGGACGGACCAGGTTTTTGGGCACTATCATGTAGCCCAGCCTCCAGCCGGTCATAGCGAAAAGCTTGGAGAAGCCGTTGAAGACGATGCAGTTTCGGGTAAACTCCAGCGCCGAGCGCGCTCGCCCCTCGTAGACCAGGCCGTGATAGATTTCATCGCTCAGAATCAGCTTTCCGGTGTCTGCGATTTCGGCCATTCTGTTCGCATCGAGGAGGTTCCCGGTGGGGTTTGCGGGCGAATTTACAAGAATGGCGCCGGTTCGGGGGGTGATGGCGGCCTTTATGGATTCGGGGCGGTACTGAAAACCGTCTTCCTCGTAAACGGGAATCATCACCGGAACGGCTTCCAGGAAACGCACGAAGTTCGGGTGACAGGGATAGTGAGGGTTGGACAAAATGACCTCATCGCCGCATTCCAGTATGGCGCCCATTGCCACCAGGAAAGCGGGGGAAGTTCCCGAAGTGACTATCACCTGGTCCGGGTCTATATTGCTCACCCCGTAAGTATGTTCATAATGGGCGCAGATGGCCTCTCGGAGCTGTGGGGCGCCAAGGCTGTGGGTGTAATGGGTGTCTCCCCTGACAAGAGCTTCGATCGCCGCGTTTATAATGGCCTGCGGCGTATTGAAATCAGGCTCGCCGATCTCGAGGTGAATGACGGATTCACCCGCCCGCTCCATCTCCTGGGCGCGTTCGAGAACGTCCATGGCGATGAAGGAACTGAGTTGTTCAAGTCTTTTGCAAGTCACGTCGGTTTTTCCGCTTTGGGCTATCGAGCCGGAAGTTTGATGATCTTGGGCGGATCGTTCGTTTCGCCCGTGACCTGGGTCTGCAGCGTAGAGGCTTTGGAAAAGGTGTCAACCGATTTGAGTTCGACCACGAAATCGTGCCCCGGAACATGGCGGACCACCGCGTTGTAGCCCTTTGCAGCGAGGCGGGATTTAAGGTCTTCGGCCTTTGCCTTGTCTTGATAGGAGCCAACCTTTACGACATATCGGAGTGGACTGGGCGGGTTGACCGCGGTGGTGTTCGGCGGGGCCGCCCCATTTTCACCGCCGGGCGCGCCGGTCTGGCCGGACGCATTGGCGCTTTGCTCTGTGGTGGCGGCAGGGTCGCCCGTATTTTGAGAAACAGGGGGGGATGGCGGTTCGAGTTTGCGCGGGTCCTTGAACTTTTTGGGCTTGAGGCGCGCGGGCTGGTAATGGAAGGGGGTTGCAGCCGGCTCGGGGTTATTGATCTTTTCCATGTAGCTTTGCGCCTCGGTGGACAGATTGCTGTTGGGGGCAAGCCGCTCGACCTGGCTGAAAGCTCCCGCGGCCTCTTTAACAGCACCGGCGTTATAGGCTATAATGCCCATGCGCAGATGGGCTTCGGCCATTTCGGGCGATTCGCGCAACGCCGTTTCATAAGCCTGCTTTGCTTCCTCGTTATTGCCGGACTTTTCCAACATCTTGCCCACTCGAAACCATGCCTGCGCATAATGCGGATCGAGCTTGACGGCCTTGCGGTAATAGACCAGCGCCATCTGAGAGTCGCCCCGCTTTTCGTAGAGTTCCCCCAGGTTGAGCGCGGCCATCTGGGGGGTCTGGTAGAAGGCGTTGTTCATGGCCTTTTCGAAGGCTTCTTTGGCAAGGTCGAACTGTCCCCTTGTGGCGTACATGTAGCCCAGGGTATTCAAGGCTTCCGGGTAGTCCGGTTTGATTTTCAGGGCCTTTTGGATATGCTCCAGGGCCTGGGCATCAAAGCCGCGCAGGTTGTAGGCCAGCCCCAGATCGTATTGTATCACGGCATCGTTTGGCTGTTTTTTCTCCGCTTCGGTCAGGTATTTTAGCGAGCTTGGGGCATCCTGGGCCAGGAGAGCCTTTTCGCCCAGGGTTTTCATCTGGTCGGCCGTAAAGCCGCGCTGCCGCGGAGTCGTGGCGCAGCCTGAAACCAGGGCCGCAATAAGGGCTACGTACAGAACCGAAAGCCGTCTCATTTCAGATCACCTTGTTGAGGGTGTACTCAATGATCCCCTGGGCGCCTTTCTTTATCAAAACCGGTATGAGTTCCCGCACCTGGTTTTTGGATACCACGGTTTCCACCGAAAGCCAGTCGGATTGGTAGAGGCCGGCGATGGTCGGAGCATTGAGGCTTGGAAGAATCTTTATGATCTCTTCGATCTTGGTCTGCGGCACATTCATCTTGAGGGCAACCAGGCCTTCGGCCCGTAGCGCGCCCTGGAGCAGCAGCGAGATGTGCTCGATCTTTTCGCGCTTCCAGGGGTCCTTCCAGGCATCGATATTGGCTATAAGCTGCGTGTTGGACTGCATCAGTTCGTCAACGATCCTGAGGCCGTTGGCGCGCATGGTGGAGCCCGTCTCGGTGACTTCCACAATGGCGTCGCAAAGCCCTGAGATGACTTTTGCCTCCGTCGCCCCCCAGGAAAATTCCACGTCCACCTTGATGTCTTTGGACGCAAAGTGCCTGCGGGTGAAGTTGACCAGTTCGGTTGCGATTTTTTTCCCCTCCAGGTCCTGTTCGGAGTGCACGGGGGAGTCCATGGGAACTGCCAGGACCCATCTGGCCGGTCTCTGGCTCACTTTGGAGTAAATGAGATCGGCAACGACATGGACCTTCGAGTCGTTTTCCATGATCCAGTCGCGGCCGGTGAGGCCCACGTCGAAGGTCCCGTTTTCAACGTAGCGGGACATCTCCTGCGCGCGGCAGATGGAGCATCTTATTTGCGGATCGTTGATTTCCGGGAAATAGTTTCTGTCCGAGAGCGATATTTTCCAGCCGGATTGCTGGAAAAGCCTGATGGTGGAATCCTGGAGGCTTCCCTTGGGAACGCCGAGATTTAGCAATTGATTCACTTCTTATAGACCTCCCGGGGATCGAAGAGCCGAGTTCCCCGCACTTCAAACTGACCGTTATCGAAAAACCGGTAAAAACAACTTTCAAAACCGGTATGGCAAGCCGCTCCCCCCACCTGGTCAACCTTGAGAAGAATGGTATCCTCATCGCAGTCGATGGCGATCTCCCGGACAAGCTGGACATTTCCCGACTCTTCGCCCTTCATCCAGAGCTTCTGCCTGGACCGGCTCCAATAGTGGGCTTTGCCGGTTTCCACAGTCTTGTTCCAGGCGGTGTCGTTCATATAGGCGAGCATGAGCACCCTGCCGGTCTCAAAGCTCTGAACGATGACCGGAATCAACCCGTTTTGTTTACTAAAATCAGGTCCCAACGTCAATGCCTCCTTGGTGCGGTGATTCGTGATTCGTGACTAGTGATTCGTGACTAGTGATTGGAAAAACATGGGCGCGCGGCCCCGGCCCTTTCCATTCACGAGTCACGAGTCACGAATCACGAGTCACGAGTCACTATTTTCGCCGCCAGTTGTCCGCAAGCGGCGCCTATTTCACTGCCGCGGCTCTTTCGGATTATGGCAGTTAGATTTGCTTTTCGCAAGACATCCTGGAAGTCCAGGATTTTTTCCTGGGACGGGGTCCGGTAAATAGAGCCGGGATGGGGGTTGAAGGCGATAAGGTTTATCTTGGCGCGCACCCCCTTGAGGAGCCTCACCAGCTCCTTTGCGTGTACGGGACTGTCGTTTACCGAGTCGAGCAGGATGTACTCGAAGGTAATGCGCTTTCGGGCCTGGAGCGGATATTCGCGGCAGGCCCGCATCAGCTCGCCCAGCGGATAGGTCCTGTTGACCGGCATGAGTTGATCTCTCAGCGCGTCATTGGGCGCATGGATGCTTATGGCCAGATTTACGGGCGTTGTCGTTCCAAGGCGCCTCATCTGGGGGACCAGTCCGGCGGTTGAGAGGGTGACCCGGCGGTGGGAAAACATGAGGCCGTCGGGGTCCGTTATGATGGCCAGAGCGCGCAGGACTTCGTCATAGTTCGCCAGAGGCTCTCCCATTCCCATGAAGACGAGGCTGTTTATCTTTGATCCCAGTTCGGGGTCCCGAAGGGCGTGGCATACCTGGTCGACTATTTCGGCGGTTTGGAGGTTGCGTTTGAAGCCCATGCTTCCGGTCAGGCAGAATTTACAGCCTAACGCGCACCCGGCCTGGCTGGACACACACAGGGTGCACCGGGGTGGATCGGGAATGAGCACCGATTCGATGAAATTGGAGTCATGGAGGCGAAAGAGGTACTTGCGAGTCCCATCGGAGGCTGCATCGACGCGGGAAACGGCCAGGGCGTGGAGGGTTGCGTCGGATTCCAGCCGGGCGCAAAAGGCACGGCTGAGGTCGGTGCATTCACTCCAGCTCGACACATTTCTGGCATAGAGGTGCTTGTAGAGCTGACGGGCTCGAAAAGGCTTTTCTCCCAGAGAAGCGACCCAGGCTTCGAGTTGCTCCCGGGTGAAATTTTTTATGAAAAGAGGTTTCATTTTTTGACAAAATATTCGTCACTCGTACGGTCCTGGAGAAATATCCGAAAATATCCCTCCATGCCGGTCGAGTCATATACCTGGTAACCCGCTTGCCGGCATAGCTTGCAAGCCTTGCGCGGAATATGGACAGCAAGAATTCTTCGCCCCCGATCGGTCTGGGAGTCTATGGTCAGCAGTCCGGCGCACTCCGGGCAAGTCCGCAGCGTTTCCTTCTGAATTTCCACGAGGCGGTCCGTATCGTAGAAGATATGGCGTTCCCGACTGAACAGTTTGCTTTCCCGGCAGTTATTATGCCTGATATCGGCACCCTGTTTCCATACTTTGAGCGATTCCTGAACCACTTTTTCGATTTTTCTGGATATCTCGGGTCCCTGTCTGAGGCTGTCCGGATCGTAGTCGGGTTCGCTGATGCGGCTGTAATCCATCCCGGCAAGGGCCAGAATGATCCCCACGTTCATGTAGGGCAGGGCGCTCTCAATGGAATATCCGCCTTCGAGCACGGCGATGTGCGGTTTGAGCCGGCTGGTCAGTTCGGCATAGCCCTGGGCCGAAAAATGCATATCGGTTATCGGGTCGGAGTAGTGATTGTCCTGCCCCGCGGAATTTATAATCAACTGCGGTTTGAATTCTTCGAGGATGGGCAGGATGGCGTTATCGAGCGCATACAGAAAGCCCTCTTCGGAAGTGTGGGGAGGAAGGGGCAGATTGATGGTGGTTCCGGCGGCGGCGGGGCCGCCGGTTTCCGATGTGAAACCGGTGCCGGGATAGAGGGTGCGGCCGTCCTGGTGTACGGATATGAAGAGCGTGTCGGGGTCGTGCCAGTAAATGTCCTGGGTGCCGTCGCCATGATGGCAGTCGGTGTCCACGATGGCCACGCGGTCGACGCCATAGGCCTGCCGCAGGTATTCGATCATTATGGCTTCGATATTTATATTGCAGAAGCCCCTGGTCCCGTGCACCACCCGCATGGCATGATGGCCGGGGGGGCGAACGAGGGCAAACCCCCGCGAGATGTTTCGCTCCAGGACCTCCGAGCCGATTTTCTTGGCGCCCCCCGCGCTTATGAGGTGAGATTCGGTGGTCACGCTCCGTTCGTCGGGAACGCAGAAGTGGACGCGCCGAATGTCTTCCGCCGTGGCGATGTCGGGTTTGAATTCAACGATCCCCTCAATGTCGAAGATGCCTTCCTCGAACACCTGGTCCTGGGTGTAGAGCAGTCGTTCTTCACGCTCGGGATGAGTGGGATCGATGGCCCAGTCGAATGCGGGAAAAAATACAAGGCCGATTTTGTCGCTTGATGAGAGCATAGTAACCTCGGAAGAGCAGTGATCAGTGACTGGTGACCAGTGATGAGTGATGAGTGATCAGTTTTTCTGGTTCACTGTTCACTGTTTCTAAACAGTCCGGGAGAACACAGCAATTGAACATCGATTGCGCAAGGTCGCGGCATTCCGGAATCAGGCCCGGCCGTGTCTGAACCCGCACGCGAATGTTGCGCCCCACGGTGGAAAAGTCCCGTATCATGTTGAACTGGTAGTCCTCGACCACCTCCAGATCGATCTCGGACTCCGACGCGCCCGCTTTCATGCACTTTGCCCGAAGCAGTTCGCAGGCCATGGAAAGGGCGGCTTTTCGGTCGAAGTTTTTTCCAACCGGTTGGCTGAATTCTTCTTCGGGCGCCAGGGCCAGGCCCCTTTGGGTGTCGGCGAACAAAGTGACTTCGGAGGTGTTTTTGGCCATGGCGGCCCCTATGGCGTTGGCCACATGCCACTGCGGCACGGCGCAGGTTGAAATTCCGGTCAGCTTTTCCAGGCGCGGAGCAAAAAAAGGCGCCGGGCCTCCCAGTGTCAGGATTTCCACGGGGTTGATTTTGTAGCCGGACAAAAGCTCTTTAACCGTATAGACCGGCTTGCGATTGATCTGTTCGATCATCTCGCGGGCGGCGCGAATGATCTTTTTACACGCCAGGTCCAGGATAAGATTGGCGGTATCCTCAATCGAGATCTCGAGTTGCCGGGCCACGGGGCTCAAGCCACGCCGGGCGGCTTCGACGTTTCCGTTGAGGGCTTTTCCCAGGACAAAAAGCGCGTCGGTGGGGGTGGGATGCGAACCTCCGTAAGCCATGGCCGGTCCGTGCCGGTGCGGTCCGATCCGCAGGTCGCCGTCGATCACCTCCACGCAACTGTCGCCTCCAACCGGAATCGACCGGGTATTGAGGGCCCGCACCAGTGTCCTTCGCCCGGCGACCTCGCCGCCGATCGGTTCGAGAAGCGGGGTGCGGTCGACGAACACGGCGATATCGGTCGTCGTGCCGCCTATATCGAGGACCAGCGTATCGCCGGTGCTGGAGGCAAAGGGGAGAGCGCCCAGCACGCTTGCCGCCGGGCCGGAAAAGATGGTCTGTTCGGGCGTATGGAGCGAGGCCTCGAAACTCATCGTCCCCCCGTCGGCTTTGAGGACGTAGATGGGTATTTCGAAACCCTTGCTTTTAAGCGATTCCCGCACCGCTTCGAAAAACATCTTGTGGACGGGATGCACTGCGGCACTGAGCCAGGCGGTGGCGATCCGGCGGGGGAAATTGAGGGTGGCCGAAAGGCTGTGGCCAGGGACCACGATATCGCAGGAACGGGCCAAGATGCGCGCCATCTGCAGTTCGTGCCCGGGATTTCGCACCGAGAACTTGGATATTACGGCAGCCCGGCGGATGTTTTCGGCAAGAAATATGTCGGCGATCTCTTCAATTTCCCGTTCTTTGAGCGGTTGGACCTCACGGCCGCGATGGTCGATCGAACCCGAGACGCAATAATAATGATTGCCGATTCGATAATTGGCCGGGTCTATGCCGGGTCCGGCGGAGACAACAACGCCGATATTTTCGAGCTTTCCCTCGGCAATGGAATTGGTGGTAAGAGTGGTGCTGAGAACTGCCCGGCGAATGGCCTGCGGCGGGACGTCCCTGGTTATCTTGTCCAGGCAGGCGCACACGCAGTCGAAAAGATTGCAGGTATCGGTTGCCACTTTGACCTGGCGTAAAATGCAGCCATTTCCGATCAGCACACCATCGGTGTGAGTACCGCCAACGTCAAGACCGATTATCATGGCGCCCCCTTGTGAGCGATGGGAAGAAAGCGTAGACCGAAACGATCATATCCTGAACAGTGATCAGTGAACAGTGAAGAGTGAACAGTCGGGAATGAAAAGTGAACAGAGTGGTTTTTCCCGATCACCGATCACTCGTCACTGATCACCGCACAGAGTACAACAGGAGCAGCATATGTTTGCCCTTGGAGTAATTGATGCCGGAAAATGCGCCCACCTGTTTTACGTGCAGGCCGAGCTTATCGGATCGCTTCAAAAAATCGGCTGTCTGCCCGCGATCGACCAGGGCCAATGCGCCGGGGTGGTCCTGGAGAAAACCGGCGGCTTTGTCCGCCGAGGTAAGAAGTGTCCCGGCGCCCAGCAGGAATACCAGGCTGGGTTCGTCGTAGCCTGCGGAACAGAGCGTCACTTCTTTTCCGCGCAGTTGCGCTGCGGCATCGCCAACGCTTCTGCTGAGCCAGAGGGAGTCAACCCCGGGCAAAATCCACTGGAGACCGGGCGCCAGTACGAGCGCTGTGGCGGCGATGGCTATGGCTGTGGCGCGCAGGTAGCGACGATTGAAAAAGCTGCGGGTGGATAAGAGCGCGCCTGCGACGCCTGCCGAGGCGGGAACCAGGCCCAGGGGGGCGAACCGGTGTTGGAGGAACCAGGGCAGTGCGAGACAGCCCAGACCAAGCAGCAGAACCACCAGCTGGCATGCCGCATAACCGGTTCGAACGAGCTTGAAGTCAAGTTCGGGGGCCGTGCCCTCTTCACCGGAAATTATGGTGTGGGCGATCAGAAGACACAACACCGGGTAGAGCGGCAAGACATAATGGGGGAGCTTGGTGGGAACGAGTTCGAAAACCATCCATGCGGGCAGGGCCCAGGCGAGGCAAAATCTCAGGGCTGCGGTCGATCTCTGCTTCCATGCCCGAAAAAGGGCCACCCCGGCAAGCGAAGAGCCCGGCCAGAGGGTGAGGGGCAAAAGAACCAGGTAGAAGCCTGGTGGAAAGCCGTGGGATTCCTGCCCGGAGGCCACCTTGGATAGAAAATCGCCTACCACGGCCTGCCGGAAGAAGGCGCCCTTGGTCGCCAGACCAATGGCAATCATCCAGGGGCTTACGAGCAGGGCCGTAAGGGCCAGGCCGGAAAAGGGCCTCAGTCCTTTGAGCCACCCGGCGTCCCTGTCGACCGCGGTAAGACAGCCGATGGTGAGAAGAGCGATCATCGGAGCGACCGGTCCTTTTACCAGAATGCCGAGCGCCTGTGCTATCCAGAAGGTCAAAAAGGCGCCGCCCCCCGCGGGTTTGCTTTTGTCCTCCCGTAAATAGAACCTGCTCAAAGCGCACTGGGAGGCCATGATGGCGGCGAGCAGAGCGGCGTCGGTTGTGGCAAGGTGCGCCTCGACCACCAGCAGGATCGAGCTGGAGCATAGAAGGGCCCCCAGAAAACCGGACCTTTCTCCAAACAGCCGCTTGCCGATGGCAAAGGTGAGAAGAACGGAAAAAATAGCGCCCAGGAGCGATGGGATGCGGTAGGGCCAGATTTTTCGATACCCGGCCGCGCCCGATAAAAGCTCAACGCTTGCCGCCTGCAGCCAGTAGATGCCTATCGGTTTCTTGTTGCGCGGCGTATTCTGGAAACTGATCCGGACGAAATCGCGGCTTTCCACCATCTGTTTGGTGGCCTGGGCAAACCGGGCTTCATCGCGGTCCAGGGGCGGAATGGTGAAAAGCCCCGGGATATAGAAAAGGAGACAAACCAGGATAAGAAGGAAATACTTCGAAAGGGAAGAGCCGGCGGGACAACCATGAACCGGTTGGGCTTGTTCCGGGTCGCTCAGAGGGCTGTCCTGCTCCCTGATCCGCGCTTCATTACTGGTGCTCATCGGGAAATCGGCCCATTAGTGGAGGGCGGGAGCGCCAACCGCTTTATGCCCGCCTGAATCTAGTGATAACTGTGCGCCGGATGGAAACCAGAAGGCTGTCCGAGAACATCCTCAATGGGGTCACCCGACTTTGTAGGCGCGGCCGTCTTTGTAGGAGCGGCCGTCTTTGTAGGAGCGGCCGTCTTTGTAGGAGCGGCTTCCAGCCGCGAACAGTCGCGGCTGGAAGCCTGCACCTCAGCCCTACAAAAAACCGCCGAGTAACTATCGTCGGACAGCCCTAGCTCAGTTTTTGGAGCGCCTTTTTAACCGCATCGAACCCCTGCTCGATTTCCTGGTCGGAAAGAGCATAGGAGAAGCGGAGGCAATTGTCCTCGCCGAAGGCTTCCCCGGGAACCACGGCCACGTGGGCCTCTTCCATCAGAAAATCGGCAAGATCGAGCGATCCGTTTATAGGGCGCGTTCCGCATTTTTTGCCGAAGTAGGCGCTGAAATTAGGAAAAACGTAAAAGGCCCCATCAGGGGCCGCGCAGGTCACCCCGGGCAGGCCGGCAATGATTTCCAGCACCCGCTTGCACCGCGCCTCGAATATTTTGGCCATTTCCAGGGCCGGCTTTTGATCGCCGGAAAGCGCCTCGACGCTGGCCCACTGGGAAATCGAGGCGGCGTTGCTGGTCACCTGGCTCTGGAAGTCGGTGGCCGCCTTTATGACCGTCCGGTCGCCTATCAGGTAGCCGATCCGCCACCCGGTCATGCAATAACTTTTGCTGACGCCGTTTATGATGAAGATGCGCTCGCGCAGTTTTTCCTCGACCATTCCGAGGCTGACCCACTTGCGTCCGCCGAAAAGAATGCGGTAGTAGATGTCATCGCTGGCGATAAGGACGTTTTCATGGCGCAGCAGAACCTCGGCGAGGGCTTTGAGTTCACTTTCTCCATAGTACTTCCCGGTCGGGTTGGAGGGGCTGTTCAAGATCAGGAGCCGGGTTTTGGGCGTGATGGCCTTCTCCAGCGCTTCGGGCCGAAGAATGAAGCCGTCCTCTTCCGAACAGCCAACCACTACCGGCCGGGCGTTGGCCAGATTGACCATATCCGGATAACTCACCCAGAAGGGCGAAGGTATAATGACCTCATCGCCCGGGTCGAGCAGGGTCATGAATAGATTGTAGAGAGCGTGTTTGCCGCCGCTGGAAATCAAAATGTTTTCCCGCCCGTAGGAAAGGCCGTAATCGGCCCTGATGGTGGAGCATACGGCGTCCTTGAGTTCGTTTATTCCGCCTACCGCCGTATAGCGGGTCCGACCTTTGCCGATGGATTCAATCCCAGCGTTTCGAATATTTTGAGGAGTGTCGAAATCAGGTTCGCCGACGCCGAAATTGATTATCCTGACGCCGCTTTTCTTGAGTTCGTTGGCTTTGGCGTTGATCGCCAGCGTGGCGGAAGGTTTGATCCTTCCGATCCTTCCAGATAACTTCATTTCGTTCCTCCGGTGGATAATCGGCCGTTTTGTCCGTAGTTGACTGATATCAGATAAAGGCCGCGAGCCGGAGCGGTGATGCCGGCTTGCCTGCGGTCACCGCTTCGGATAATGCGCTCGAAGTCCGCGGTCGTCTTCTTCCCTTTTCCCACCTCGACGATGGTGCCCGTCAGGTTTCTCACCATGTGCCGCAAAAATCCGTCGGCCTCGAAAGTGAGCTTCAACCTGTCGGGCCCGATATGTTCGAGTTCGGCCCGCAACATGTTGCGGGCGGTCGATGAAACCGGGGAACCCGAGGCCATAAAGGCCGAGAAGTCGTTTGGGCCGCAAATTCTGGCGAGGCATTCCCGCATGGGTTCGAGCGCAAGAGCGTGGCGCACATGCCAGATGTAATTGCGCAAAAGGGCCGAGGGCGCCAGGCGGTTCAAAATATGGTACTCATATATCTTGCTGAGGGCTGAAAAGCGGGCATGAAATGAGCGGTCGGTCTCCTCCGCGCTAAGCACCGCTATATCGTGAGGAAGCAGGCTGTTCAGTCCCTTCAGGATTTCATCGGTCTTGAGTTTGGTCCGGGCGCGAAAGTTGACCACTTGAGCTTTGGCGTGGACCCCCGCATCGGTTCGCCCGGAGGCGTTGATACCCACCCTTTGTCCCAGCATGACCCCCAGGCGCGACTCGATAACTTCCTGGATGGAGAGCGACCCGGCCTGGCGCTGCCAGCCATGGTAGCCGCAGCCGTCGTATTCCAGGACGAGCTTGATATTGCGCTCGACTCCTGAAACACGGCCGTTGCCATCTTTCAGGGTTGCCATGGGGCCTCTTTCAGTCCGCTGTCCTCCGGCAGGCCGCTCATGAGGTTCATATTGCAAACGGCTTGTCCGGAAGCGCCCCGGGTAAGATTATCGATAGTGGAGATGACGATGCACCTCCTGGTGCGCGCATCGACCTTCCAGCCCAGATCGCAGTAATTGCTGCCCCTCACCTGCAGGGTAACGGGAAGATTATCCCCGCCCAGCCGTACGAAATGTTCATCCTTGTAACAGTCTCGAAAAGCCTGGTCGATGTCGGCCTTCTCCACCCCCGGTTTCAAATTGGAGTAAACCGTACTGAGAATGCCCCGGGTCATGGGGACAAGATGAGGGGTGAAGTTGATTGTGACGCCCACACCGGCAAGAACGCTCAGTTCCTGCTCGATTTCGGGCGTATGTCGGTGCTCGGTCACCTTGTACGCCTTAAAGCCGTCGTTTACCTCGCAATAGTTTAAAGCCAGGGCTGCGCCCCTGCCGGCCCCGGAGACACCCGATTTGGAATCGGCGATTATGGACGCGGGATCGATGAGTCCGCGCATAAGCAGGGGAGCGGTGGCCAGGATGACGCTGGTCGGGTAACAGCCCGGATTGGCGACCAGGCGGGCGGTGCGGATTTTTTCCCGGTAGAGTTCGGGCAGGCCGTAGACAGCCTCGCTCAAAAGCTCGGGGGTCTTATGGGCCGAATACCATTGCCGGTAGACCTCGGGGTCCCGCAGCCGATAATCCGCGCTGAGATCGACGACCTTAACCCCCCGATCCAGCAGGGCCGGAATAATCTCCATGGATGCCTGGTGCGGCATGGCGGTAAAGACAAGTTCGGCGGAAGCGGCCAGTTTGTCCGGATCGGTGTCCTCGAATACCAGGTCGTAGAGATGCTTGAAAGCGGGGTAGAAGTCGTCTAGCCGCACGCCTTTTTGCTGTCTCGACGTAATGGTAGAGACCCGTACGGACGGGTGAGCGCAGAGGATGCGCAACAGCTCGAACCCTGTGTAGCCGGAAGCGCCGGCAATGGCAACCCTCATCATGACGAACTCCCTCGATAAAAAAAGGAAGGGCGCGTGCACGCAAGTGCAGCGCCCTGTCTAGTGAAGAGAGAACAGTGATCGGTGATCAGCCAAAAGGGACCGTTAAGCGCCTTTTCTGTTCACTGCTCACTGTTAACCGACCACTGCTATTCTAACGCTTAGAATACTGGAACCTTGCTCTGGCGCTCTTGCGGCCATACTTTTTGCGTTCCTTGACCCGGGAGTCGCGGGTAAGGAAACCGGCCCGCTTCAACACTTCCCTGTATTCAGGGTTGAGTTCGAGCAACGCTTTGGAAATGCCGTGTCGGATGGCTCCTGCCTGACCGGAAATCCCGCCGCCGAGCACATTGACCGAGATGTCGAGTTTGCCGAGCGTGCCGGTAAGGGTGAGCGGCTGAGCAATCACCATCTTGCTCGTTTCTCTGTCCAGGTACTCATCGGATGGCTTTTTGTTTATGACAATCCGGCCCGTTCCGGGCTGAAGCCACACCCTGGCGATGGATGTTTTCCTTTTTCCTGTCGCGTAAAACCGTTGTTCGGGCATTTAAAGAGCTCCTAGCTACTATATTTCTCGATGGGCTTGAAAACCTCGGGCTGCTGGGCGCCGTGAGGATGATCGGGGCCGGTGTATACCTTCAGCTTTTTAATCAGCTTGCGCCCCAGGCGATTTTTGGGCAACATCCCCCAGACCGCAAGACGTATCATCCGCTCGGGGTGCTGCTGGTTGAGCTTGCGGGCAGTGGTTTCCTTCATTCCGCCCATGTAGCCGCTGTAGTGATAGTAGGTCTTCTTGTCCCACTTCTCCCCGGTCAGCTTGACCTTGGCGGCGTTGACCACAACGACGAAGTCGCCAGTGTCCACGTGGGGAGTGAAGGTCGTCAGGTGCTTGCCCCGGATGCGGGTCGCGATCTGACTCGCGAGCCGGCCCAGTGCCAGGTTTTCGGCATCGACCACTATCCATTTGCGCTTTTCAGCTTCAAACTTCGCGCTTTCAGTTTTCATCGTTGAACACTCCGATGGGAAAATTAGCTTAAGCGCCGAATGATAGCGATACCCCAGCGCCTTGTCAAACAAAAAAAGCGACCGGAACCGAATACACCGTCGCCGTGAGCCTTCGCGGAATGGATGGCTTGCAAAGAGCTGACTGAACCACTTTTACCTCATTTTTGAGTATTTGACAATCCTGGTGGAGGCCCCGGGAGAAATTTTTGGCCACACACCTTTATGGCTTGAATGATGAGGCAAGGAAGCTGCGGCATGCGGAGTTCGAACTTCGAGGCGCCCGAGGCCCACGACGAGTTTTTGCTTTCACTGTCCATTGCTGAGAAGGAAGTGCTGCTGATCCGAAACCGGTCGCACAGGAAGAAGGCCGATGACAACTGCTGATCGCGGATGCGGTTTCAACGCCGCCAGGGTGTGTCCGGCGGCGGCAGTCCGGCAACGGGCGGAAAGATGGTGAGCCGTAGGATGGGTGGAGCGGAAGCGCAACCCATCAACTCAATCTGGAATGCAAATTTGTTTCACACCGCCGCGGGCAAGCATTGCCCGCGGCGAAGGCAAGAGGTTTCCATGCTATTGTTGGAATCGCCCGATAGCCCTCTTGTCCCTTGGACCCGGGCAAGAAAAGATTTGCCCGGGCCACCCCCCCCGGTTTCTATTTCCCCCGGGGGGTATGCCTTGGGCGAAGACGAGGCCACAAAGCCCCTGGCTGAATTTACGTTTGTTTTCCATGAACTTCGGCGCGCTGTGGAGCAGCTTCTCATGTCGTCCCGGGAAACCGCGAAAGTCCGAGGTTTGGGCTTGGCAATCCCGGCCGGCGGTCCCACCGCCCGCGCCCCGTTTTGACCTTCGCCTTTTGAATGCATGGCGAGCGGCACGGTTTGGAAAATGGCTAGCGGCTAAGCATCCAGGTTCCGGGGTGTTGATAGCCGGGATAGGGCTCTGCGAACTGGGGATTTCCAAAGAATCTGGCCTGGTTGCCCAGGCTGCCGATTCCCATCAGGTCCACGGTGAACAGAAATCGGTTGTCGGTGCCCACCTGTTCGTATCCCAGGCCGAGTCCCCAGCATCCCTGCACGTACCGTATCCCGTAGCCCTGCGTGAACCACAGATTGCTTGAAAATGAGTAATCGTGGTAGGTGTTGAGGTAAACGTTGTCGTAGACCTTGAAGAAGGTCGAGAGGGTAATTTCGTTCACATCAAGAATTGGCATCTCCTCGTAGTCGACCCTGAAAATATTGCCCGGGCTACCGGTGTAGGTAGCGAAGATGTCCTGGGCCTGCAGCTTTCCGCCCGACCTGGTGTCCCAATCCAGATCGTAGGAAATAGTCACATTCTGTATGGGCATGAGGTCCAGCCTGAGACCGAGGGGCGAAAACCCCTTGGGCATGAGGGTTTCCGAATCGAAGAGTATGTCGGGGTAAGAAGGCGGCTCCATATTGAAGAACTCGAAAACACGAAATCGGGCGATTTCGGTATAGGTAACAGCGGGGGCGTCGGAGTCTGAGTCGCCCGGAGCAATCTGCTTTCCGGTAAGAAAGGTGGTAAAACCGTAGCGAACGCCGTTTCTGGCCTGATCGAGGTCCAGTTGGTCGAGTTGAGGGATTTGGCCGCTCAGTTTCTGAGTCGCATATTCATAGGAGACCTCGGGTTCGATGGAGTGCTGAAGGGCGGTAAAGCCCAAAAAGTTGACAGGGTAGACCCTGTTCAGGCGTGAACTCATTTCCACATTGACGTCGGGTACTTCGCGGCCCGCGTAGTTGCCGTCGGGACTGGGCTCGACCCACTGGATGGAGTAGGCGTCGTTTCGCACCGCCACGGAAGATTCCACGTTCAGGTAGTTGCCCCAGTGCAGCGGGTAGAAAAGCCGCGGAGTAACGTCGAGACGTTGTTCGCCGTCGCCCTCGTTGCTCCAGTAGTTTACCGCCGAACTGTCGACGGAGTAGTAGAGGGGCGTGCCGTTTATCCCGGTGGGAATCACGGTATAGTAAAAAGAAGGCATTTTCTGGGTCGTTAGGCCGCTTACGGTGGGCTCGAGGTTTTCCCAGTATCGGGTATCCATGCTCAGGAGGTCGGATTCGCCTCTTTTTTCGAGGTAGAGGTCCGATTCTCGCACCAGGGAAGATGCGTCGTACAAAAGACCCCGGTTGAAATATTCGATGAATTCATGGTTGGTGTTGAAATAGGAACTCGATCCACTGGCGAATTCCTGGAGAAAATTTCGGTCGCTAACGTAATCGAGGTCTATTTTGGCGGTAACGTCCCAGGGCAGCTGGACAGTCTGCTTACCGCGCAGCCAATACCTGTCCGAGGTTTGAAAGGGATATCCCTTCTCGTCCAGAAAGGCTTTGCTCGCCTGGTCCTGAAGGTAGTCGAACATCCAGACGCCCTTGCCAAATTCCTTGTTGTCTATGCGGTATTCGAGGCCGCCCATTTCGCCGCGCTTTTCCAGGTACTGGGCGTAAAAGGTGGCGTCCATGTCCTGGCGAATGGCCCAGTAGTAAGGGATTTCAAAATGGAAACCGTTGAGGGTCGAGTCGCCCACGAAAGGCAGCAGAAACCCGGACTGGCGTTGGGTTTCAACGGGCATTTCCATAGTGGGCCAATAAGTGATCGGCAGGTTTTTGGCCCAAAAGGTAGAGTCCGTTAACCAGGCGGCGCCTCCGACGTTGACTTCCATCTTTTTGAACTGGATTTTCCAGGAAGGGTCCGCGGGATTGCAGCTGGTGATAAATCCCTGCCCGAGTTCGAACTGGGTGGGGCCGGTTTTGGAAATGCAAGCACCCTGGACGAAGAAATTGTTCTCGGCGAAAAAGACAATGCCGCTATCCATGGTGCCTGTTTCGGTGTCCAGGTTCCAGAGTATATGTTCGCCTTTGAGCCAGTTTCTGCCGTAGCGTACGGTGACGTCGCCGCGCAGGTCGGCCAGGCGCGTCAGGTTGTTTACCGTGGCATGGACGGCGTCTATGGTCCGGTCAGTGGCGCTTATCCTGACATGTCCATCGGCGTCATAGGTGTGCTTGGCTTCGTTATAGACCAGTGTGTCCGCATGGATGGTCCATGGGACCTTGGTTTTCACGAAGCCCGAGGCCGAGGAAAGAGGCGAGGAAGGCGCGGAAGGCGCGGCCGCCCGGGCATGGCCGCAGAGGGCGGCGCCAAAGGCCAGAGCGCAGCAGAACAGGCCAAATTTCAAAAAAATGCGTTTTCGAAAAACATTCCTCACAAGGCAGGCTCCCCGAAAAGCTGTTTAACTTCGCCGGCGAAATAAAGTGAGCCGGTAATACAAATAAGATCATCCGGTCCGGCCAGGGTTTTGGCTTCCTGGATGGCGGAGGCCGGATCGGCGATAACGTAGCATTTCTGTATGTAAGGTCTGGCCATCTTGCGTAATTCATCCGGATTTGCGGCCCTGGCGTATTGGGGTTTGGTGAAAATGGCGGTTTCGGCCAGAGGGAGCAGACGTCGCAGGATTCCCGGAATATCCTTGTCTGCCATTATACCGATGACAAGATGGAGCTTTTGGTAGGAGAAGGCCTCCTTGAGGGCGTCTCGAAGGGACTCCGCGCCCTGGGGATTGTGTGCTCCGTCCAGAATGATCGTGGGATTGGTCTGCAGCACTTCGAGGCGGGCCGGCCACCGGACCTCCTGCAAGGCCTCGCGGATGAGGTCCGGGCGCAGGAGCAGAAGATGTTTTCGTTCCAGCACCTCGAGGGCGGCCAGTGCCAGGGCCGAGTTTCCCATCTGGTGATGCCCCCGCAAATTGAGGGTCAAAGAGGGCAAATTCATTCCCAGACCCTTGTATTGGAAGGTGCCCCTGGAATTTCGCCTCACCCGGAAATCGGACTTGAAACGGAAGAGCGGGGCGGATTTATTCATGCAGGTGGTCTTCATGATCCCCTGCGCCACGGGCTGCAACGCGCCGGTTATCACGGGCACGCCCTGCTTTATGATGCCCGCCTTTTCCCTGGCAATCGAAGACAGGGTCGCTCCGAGGTACTCCTGGTGGTCGAAACCGATATTGGTAATGACGCAGGCTTCGGGGGTGATCACGTTGGTAGCGTCGAGGCGGCCTCCCATGCCCGTTTCAACGATAACAAAGTCAGCCTCTTCCTCGGCGAAGTAAAGAAAAGCCATCGCGGTGACCATTTCGAAAAAAGTGGGGGGCTGGCTCTCATCCAGGGTGGCCCGGATTTTTTCGAAAACCCCCAATATCCTCTCCGGGGAGACTTCTTCCTCATTTATGCGGAAGCGTTCGGTAAAGCGCACGAGGTGTGGAGAAGTATAGAGGCCGACCTTTAAGCCGTGCTTTACAAGGATTCGGGAAAGTATGGCGGCGGTGGAGCCCTTGCCGTTAGTGCCGGCGATATGGATACAACGCAGTTTTTTATGCGGATTGCCCACCCGCGCGAGAAGATTTTCCGTGCAGTTCAGACCGAACTTTATTCCAAACTTTTGAAGTCCATAAAGGTAATCGAGAGATTGCTTAAAATCCGACACCCGGCCCCACCTCCCCTTCAGCGGCCCGCCAGAGGCAAAACCGCTCCCTTCCCCTCATTGCATACATGATGAAAAAAAATTGAAATAGTGCCTATCGCAGTTCAAGGTTCTAATAGCACACTTCGCGATCATTAAAAATGATTGATTCCGGGATCAAACGATTCTTGCCGGGCAGTGGGCAGTCCTTACGAGGCAGGAAGGCAAAGCGGGGGCCAGTGAAATTCTTGACTTTATCCGGCAACCCAATTAGATTTCCTGGTTTAAGCGCTAAATAATCCGACAGTCGAGTCCGGGGCGGTGCAAGAGCTATCCGGTAGACATTTATCGCGAAGGCGAGCGCCATTCGCGGAAAGGATCGCTATGAATTGGGAAAGGCCGCCAGAAAGAAGGGCGCCGGAAAGGGGAGGGCCGCCTCAGGACTTCGAAGAGGTCCTGAGATGGCTGGCCGGGCATTTCAGGAAATCGCCGGGCGCCTCTTTTCGCTGGCTTTTTACCATCGTCGGGGTGGCGGTGGTCGTTTTTTTTATCTTTAGTTCCTATTACACGGTGCAACCTCAGGAAACGGCGGTAATCCAAAGATTTGGAGAGTTCCTGCGCACCGCCGATTCCGGCCTGCATTTCAAGATTCCTTTCGGAGTCGATACGGTTACCAAGGTGGTGACCGGCCAGGTGCTCCAGCGCGAGTACGGATACCGCACCACGAAGGCGGGTGTGCGCTCCGAGTTCCAGCAGGCGGGCTACCAGAGTGAATCTCTCATGCTGAGCGGCGATCTGGACGTGGTGGATGTCCATTGGACGGTCCAATACCTGATTAGGAACCCGGAAAAATATCTCTTCCATCTCAGAGGGGTGGAATCGACCCTGGACGATATCTCTCAGGCGGTGATGCGCCAGATCGTCGGCAATCATTATTCGGACGATATATTGACCACGGGCAGGGCGGCGTTAGCCATCGAGTGTCAGAAACAAATCCAGCAGATCATGGACTCCTACGGCACGGGGGTGCAGATCGTGGCGGTGAAACTGCAGGATGTAAATCCCCCCGCTCCGGTCCAGCCGGCTTTTAACGAGGTCAACGAAGCCAAACAGGACAGGGCGCGCACCATTAACGAGGCCGAGCAGACCTACAACGATAAGATCCCGGAAGCCTCCGGACAGGCCAAGCAGAACGTGGCCCAGGCCCAGGCTTATGCCACCGAGCAGGTGAACCGGGCCTCGGGAAAGGCGCAGCGTTTTATCGATATTCTGGCCCAATATCAAAAGGCCCCCGACATCACCCGTAAGAGAATGTATCTGGAGTCGTTTGCTGATATAATGGGCAAGAGCGGTCATCTTTACGTAGTGGACAGCGCGGAGAAAAACATTTTGCCGCTGCTCGATCTGGGAAAGCTCGGGGGACAGGGCGCAAAAGCGCGCAATTCCGGGTCGTCCGGCCAGCAGTAAGCAAGCAGGGAAAGGTAAAAAGAGATGAATTCACGCCGGCTAGAGATTGCCGTACCGATTCTGGCAGTCCTGGCGATTATCGCCTGGTCTTCCATGTACGTGGTGGACCAGACCCAGCAGGTGGTCATCACCCAGTTTGGCCGACCCGTAGGCAAGCCCGTTACCCAAGCGGGCCTGAAGTTCAAAATTCCGTTTATTCAGACGGCAAACTATTTCGAAAAACGCATCATGGCCTGGGACGGTCGTCCCGACCAGATTGCCACCAAGGACAAAAAATATATCTGGGTGGATACGACGGCTCGTTGGAAAATAGCGGATCCGCTGCTTTTCATGGAGCGGGTGGGAAGCCTGGATACCGCGCAGAGCCGGTTGGACGGAATAATAGACTCGGTTGTGCGCGACAATGTCTCGGACAACGACCTGGTGGAAATAGTTCGAAGCAAGGGATGGGAGAAGGCCAGGATGCAGTTTCTGCAGTCGGGTGTACCCGAGCCCCTGGTTTCCGGGCCGGGATTTGAGAAGCCCGCCGATGACTACAAGCTCGCCAAGGGCCGGGAGAAAATTACCCGGGACATGGTGGCCGGGGCTTCCAAGCTCATCTCCGAATTCGGCATGCAACTGATCGACATCCGCATCACGCGCATCAATTACGTGGAGTCGGTGCGCAATTCGGTCTACCAGCGGATGATTTCGGAACGAAAGCGGATTGCCGCCCAGTACCGGTCCGAGGGGCAGGGAGAAAAGGCGGCCATCCTGGGGCAAATGGAGCTGGAACTGGCCAAGCTCAGGTCCCAGGCTTACAGGAAATCGCAGGAAATACGCGGGAAAGCCGACGCGCAGGTGACCAAAATATTCGCTGACGCCTACGGTAAAGACCCCGAGTTTTTCTCTTTGTACAAGACTTTGGCTTTATACGGCGATTTCAACAGCAACAGCACGTTTCTGCTCAATACGGATTCGGAGGTTTTTAAATATCTGAAGGGCGCAGGGGTGCAGCCATCCGCAAACAAACCGAGCGCGAGGTAATCTATGGCCTTTTATGAAGAAAATCCCGGGCAAATTGCCGAAGCCGACATCGTGGTGGGCATACCTACGGCAAATGAGGCTGGAAACATAGCCGGGACAGCCGCTCGGGTCGACAAGGGCCTGAGTGAGTATTTCCCGGACTTGCGGTGCGCTATCATCGATTGTGACAATCACTCCACAGACGGGACGCGGGAGGCTTTTTTCTCCGCGCCCGGCAAGGCGTCCAAGCTCTACATTTCCACGGAACCGGGGGTCGGCGGGAAAGGAAGAAATATTGGCAATTTCTTTGAAAAGGCCCGCCAGCTAAATCCCAAAGCCCTGGTGGTCCTGGAGGCGGATATCAAGAACCTGTCGCCGGTTTGGGTGCGAAACCTGGTAGCGCCGGTATTGAAGGGCGCCGGGTTTGTTTGTCCGCTCTATGAACGTCACAAGTACGAAGCCTTTCTTTCGAACTCCATCGTTTACCCGCTGTTTCGGTGTCTCTATGGCCGGAGGGTGCGGCAGTGCAACAATGGTGACTATGGTTTCAGCCCCAAACTGCTGGACTTATATCTTAACCCGCCCTTTCGAAGCGAGCTGGTCGATAACTCCGGTATCGACCTGTGGATGGCCAACATAGCGCTGGCCTCGCGGCTCCCGATCGTTCAGGCCATCATGGGAGCGCCCAAACTGCACCGGGCCAGGGGCCGTTTTGCCGAACTTCCGGTGCTGTTCGCCGAAGCGGTGGGGACGGTCTTCGACCTTGTGGAGGTCTATGAGGACTACTGGCCGCAAGTGAAATGGAGCAAACCGACGGCGCTCTCGGGTACGGACCTGCAGGAGGTGGAGACTCCGCTTCCTCCCGCAGACGTCAATCCCGAGCGGCTGCATGAGAAGTTTTTGGAAGATTTCGATAAATACTACCGGCTGTGGGAGCACGTATACGGCTCCATCGTGGCCCGCAAGCTCCAGGAAATAAGGTCAATCGGGTTCCAGCATTTTTCTTTCCCGACACAGACCTGGATGACCATTCTTTTCGACTCCGTGGTGGCCTATCGCGAAATGTCGCCTTCGGAGAAAAAGGACTTGGTGGATGGCCTGCTTCCTCTTTATGTGGGCAAAGTTCTTTCCTATATAAAGAAAACCTGGAGAATGTCGCTTCAGCAGGCCGAAGAATACATTGAGAATGAGTGCATGATGTTTGAGGAAAACAAATCCTACATTGTAAAAATGTGGACAAAGGGAGAGAGGGGCTGAGCAATGTCGAAGATCCTTGTTGTAGATGATGAGGAACATATCAGGCTCCTGTATTCGGAAGAACTGAAGGAAGCCGGCTATGAGGTCATCACGGCGGAAAGCGGGTACAAGCTTCTTGAGAAAATCGAAGAAGAAAAACCGGATTTGGTTGTTCTGGACATAAAAATGGTTGATTACAATGGCCTGGATATCCTTCAGGACATTCGAAATCAATTCTATGACCTGCCGGTTATACTATCGACTGCCTATGACACCTTTAAGGAAGATATGAAGTCGATTGCCGCTGACTTTTACGTCGTCAAGAGTTTCGACTTGACCGAACTGAAGAAGAAGATCGCCATGGCACTGGAAACCAGGCTACCCGATTGAGCGTTAACACATGAAGGCCGCACGGGAAACCGGCGCCGCCCTGGAAGGATCTCTGTAAAAGATGGCCACCGTTCGTGACCGCCTCAAGTCCATGATCGCCCGGTCCGCGCAGTCTGTTGCCGGGTATCGGGAGTTGGAGGCGGAGGTAAAGATTGATCTGGACATACCAAGGAACTCCGGGCACGGAGATTATGCCACCAATTTCGCGTTCGCTCTTGCCAAGAGGTTGAAGCAAAATCCACGGCAGGTCGCCTCGGAAATCGTGGCCAATCTTGACGATTCAGACGGCCTGCTGGAGAAGGCGGAAATAGCCGGGCCGGGTTTTGTCAACTTTTTCATCCGCCCCTCGGCCTGGCATGAGATCTTGCGCGAGGTCCTGAGCGCCCCGGGCAAGTATGGCAGGCTCGAAGCTCAAGAGGGGCCGATGGTCCAGGTCGAGTTTGTGAGCGCCAATCCCACCGGGCCGCTCCATATAGGCCATGGCAGAGGCGCGGCCATAGGAGACGTGCTGGCCAATCTGCTGGAAGCCCGCGGCTGCCGTGTCCAGCGCGAGTATTACATAAACGATGCCGGAAACCAGATGGATACCCTGGGGCGCAGCCTCTATTATCGCTACCTTCAGGAGCTTGGCGAGAATATCGAGTTTCCCGATAACCACTATCGTGGTGAATACATGCGGGAACTGGCCAGAGAGTTTATCGGCGAAAGGGGCGAGAGTTTCCGCAATTCGTCTCTGGAGGATTCGCTGGCGGTTTTTACCGAGTACGCCAGCCGGCGCATATTCGAGGGAATCAAGGAAGACCTGGACGTTTTCGGCGTTCGTTTCGACAATTGGTTTAGCGAGCGCGAACTCCACGACCGGGATATGGTTCGAAAGACCATCGAATACCTGCGGGAGCGCGGATTTATCTACGAAAAGGAGGGGGCGGTCTGGTTTCTGAGCACCGCCTTCGGTGACGAAAAAGACCGGGTCGTAGTGCGGGCAAACGGGGCAAGCACCTATTTTGCCGCCGACCTGGCCTACCATCGGAACAAATTCGAACGGGGCCTCTCGTCTGTAATCGACATATGGGGGGCAGATCACCACGGATACGTCGACAGAATGCTGGCGGGCGTGCAGGCCATGGGGGCGGGCAGGGAAGCGGTCCGGGTGGTCCTGGTGCAACTGGTGAACCTTTTGCGGGGCGGCCAGCCTGTGGCCATGAGCACTCGCGGGGGAGAGTTCGTGACCTTGCGCGAGGTGGTCGACGAGGTGGGAAAGGACGCAACACGCTTCCTGTTTCTAACGCGCCGCACCGACAGCCCCCTGGATTTCGACCTGGAAGTGGCAAAGGCCCGCAGCAACGACAACCCGGTCTTCTACGTGCAGTATGCGCATGCCCGCCTTTGCAGCGTAATGGAAGTGGCGCGCGAGCGGGGGGTGGAATTCGACCGGGACCGGGCAACCGAGGAGACGCTCCATCTCCTGCAGGTTCGGGAAGAATTTGAAATCATGAAGCTGCTCGGAGAGTATCCCGAGGTGGTCGGCGAGTGCGTAAGGTCACTCGAACCGCATTATATTCCATACTACCTGCACCAACTGGTGTCGCTTTTCCACGGCTACTATCATGACAACCGCATCCTCAGCGAGGATGTCGAACTGACGAAAGCGCGGCTTTGTCTGGCTCTGGCGATAAAGGAAGTTATAGGAAACGCTCTGTCGCTCCTGGGGGTTACGGCGCCTGAAAAAATGTAGAAGGGGCGGAGAGCGGGGAGCGGGTAGCAGGTAGCAGGGAGCAGGGAACTGGTCGCGGGGAGTTCCTTGGTTTTTATTCTCGCTTCTTGCTACGCGCTCCTTGCTCCCGCTCCAACAGGGGACGGGACAAATGATTCGTCCGAAGCTTGTTGTCGTAAATAGTGACCGGGACGAACAGTCTCGATCTGTTCGGGAAGGCAAAGGAATGCGTTTCGAGCTGAGCAGAAGCAGAGTGGTGGCCTATGCTCTCGGCCTCGTTATGTCGCTTTGTTTCATGTTCACTCTGGGGGTCTTCGTGGGCAGGGGCTCCGCGATCGTAAGGTCCGACGATCTTACCGTGAAGGGTCGGTTCCTGCGGTTTTTGGGGCTCCAAAGGCAGACGGAAGCCCCGGTGGCCAAGGCTTCGCTCACCTGGGAAGACCCGAAGAAAATGCTCGAATCCCTCGACTACTACCAGGGTTTGACCAAACAGACCCGGTCTCCACTCGCCCCGCTTTCTCAGAAGGCCCAGCAGTCTCCCGCTTCTGCCTCCGCTCAATCCGCAACCGCAAAAGAAGCCAAAGCCAACCCCGCGACCGCGCCTGCCCCGGCGGCCGGGAAGCCGGCCGAAAAACAGCCGGTCAAGCCGTTTCCGACTGCGCCGCCCGCCGGACGTTACACCCTGCTCGTAGCGTCTTTAAAAGAGCATGACGCGCAGTCGCTAGTCGATAAGCTCAGAGCGGACGGATATTCTCCTTTTGTCGAATCGCTCGAATTCGGTTCCTCCAAATGGAGTCGAATCCTGCTGGGCTCCTTTGAGACCCGCAGCGCCGCAATAGCTTTTGCCGATAAGTTCAACCGGAAGGAAAAGACCGAAGCGATGGTGATTAGCGGGAAGAAGTGATTGCATTCTCCGGCTAAAGTTAAACTTGGAGTTGCCATGTGCCGTGCACTAGGCAAAGCGCCTAATTGCATCCGATCGGTCAAGCTTCAGTGTAACGTTGCACACCATTTTGTCCATGGGGATATCGCGGCCAGTTCCCCGAATTGGCGGCATCTTCGGGGAAGCCGGGCAAAATATCAGCGGTTTCACTATATTTGTACCCCCATTATGGGGAGCACTATTGACTATCGCAACCAAAACCCCCATAATGGGGGTATGGCGGTGTGATGGAGAAGCTCAAGCAGCACTACGAGCTTGCCGACATCAAGGCGGCGTTTGCCGATCCAGCGAGTCTCAACCGTTCCTACGCCTCAAGACAAGGTGCGGATGATTTGGACATGGACGATAAAACGGTCGTGGCCGTCATTCAGGCTTTAACGCTTGCGGATTTCGAGAAATCAATGACATCAAAGGCCGATCACAGGATTTGGCAGGATGTTTACAAGCCGCAGGTTGGAGGGCGAACGCTCTACGTGAAATTCACGCTCGATACGCAGCAGGCCTTATTTTTGATCAGTTTCAAGGAAGCGTGACCGTGGGGAAGAATCCGAGAAATTACCCCGACACAATACCTAGCCCGGAATCGGGCCGTCCGATGACGCGCGGCGAAAAATCCGTGTCGTTCAAGGTTGAGAGGAAAACCTATACCTACTTGCAGCCAGCCTGGTGGTGTTCGCTTTCCGATCCCGAGGACATGGAAGGGCAACTGGTCGATGAGGACAACCAGGTCGCGGATATGGCGCGGCGAACGGCGAAGGCTTTGGCCCGTGGGGAAAAAGTGTTTGTGCCCGTGGTGATCCGCGCGATCCGCCAACGTTGCGGCCTGACGCAGCGCGAGGCCGGCCTGGTCTTTGGCGCGGGCGAGAAATCGTTTGAAAAATACGAGAGCGGAGAGATTCAACCCTCGGCGCCGACCAAGCGGCTGCTCAAGTTGGCGATGGAACGGCCGGAGCTGTTCCGGTTGCCGGAAAGCCGGCAAACAGGGGCTTTCCCTGATGATAGCGGCGAACTTGTCCATGAAGCCT
>JARLHP010000203.1 GCA_031292195.1 Syntrophobacteraceae bacterium | reverse complement strand
TGGGGCTGTAGGTTGGGCTAAGCGTAGCGCAGCCCAACAAATACTTTCGCCACCCCGGTTAATCCCATGCTCTTGCTCTTTTAAGATACAAGGATGGGTGGAGCGAAGCGCAACCCATCAGGCAAATCTTGAACGCAACCTGGTATCAGGGGCCCTCCGCAACACCTGGTTTTTCAGAGTTGACATAGCGCAGGGCCCCATCGGTATCGATCACGGTGCTCACCTTGCCGTTCCGAAAAATCACGTAGTCAAAGTTATAGGACCAGCGGTTGCCATGAACCGCCGTAGGCGTTCCCTGAACGGCAAGCACCTCGTCGGGAGTCGAACCCCTGGTGAAAAAATATGCCTTTTTCCCCGGACCGGCCGGAGCGGAGGGAAGAAGGCGGATCTTAAGGGTCCCGAAGTAGTTGTCGAATCCCGTGACAAGCCCGTCTTCGAAGGTAATCTCGGAAAAGCCGTAGTACCAGCGGTTTCCTTCGATTCTGGCAGGGGTCCCCTGGACCAGGAGCACCTGCCGTTCGGTCGATCCGATGGTTATGTGATCGGTTGAACGGGGCGCCTGATCGCCTGGGCCCATTTTTACCCGCAACGATTTATCGAAATTGTTGTAGCCACAAACCCTTCCATTCCTGAAACTAATTTCCGAGATGCCGTAAATCCAGGTGTTTCCCTGGATTCGAGTCGGCCTGCCCTGGATGTCCAGCACTTCGGATTCGCTCGATCCGAGGGTGAAAAAGTGGGCGGACGTCCCGGCCCCGGGCTGGTTAGGGGAAGGGCGCGGACCGCTTGAGGGCGGGGGCGGTTTGGGACGCGCCGCTCCATGGGTGGTTACGGTCGTTGGAAACTGTTTTCCCTTCTCCCGTACGCGGGTGGGCCGGTCGGGACCAATGTCGGAGAGGAGTGGAACGAGCAGGATCAGGACAAATGCCGCGGCAGCCAGGGACCGGGCGGGGCGGAGCGGCCATGCTCCGGAAAAGAAGGGCGCCCGGGATGGAGGCCTGCGCATGAAACGAAAAGCTGACCGGGGCTTTGCGGCCGCAGGTTTTGAAGCGCTGAAATCCCTTCCGACGGGGTGGGGCGATGGAGAGGCCTTCCGCCAGGTTTTCGAAATGCGCCGGTAAGCCTGGTCGATTTCCCTGAACTTTTCTTCCGCTAATGCCCTGGCTTCATAGGACGCCGTGTGATGGCGGTCGGGGTGCCACTTTTTTACCAGCGTCCGATATGCCCTTTTCACCTCGGAGGGCTCGGCGCCCGGTTCAAGTCCAAGTGCTCGAAAATCGTCGTCCAATTGAACCTCGGGCGCCATGGTCAGCCGGTCCCCAATCGATTATCGACATGTTCGTGCGGGATAAGTCCAAAAGTTCCCTTCGGGCAACGCTTCTCGCACGATACGGCGGTCTGTTTGCGCCATTGGTATGGCTTGGCCGTATTTCTGATTGAAAAACAAGTATATACCATTTAGGGCCTACACTGTATAATCCAAAAGAGTGTTTTCCCACAGCGATGCATCCAAGAAAAATTCAAGCTAACGGTCTGGCTGGCCGATAATATGGAAAAGGCGGGGAATCTTATGCTCATACTGACCAGAAAAACGGGTGAGTCGATTCTTATCGGCGAGGATATAGAGATAACGATAACCTCGATCGATCAGAACAAGGTGCGGGTGGGGATCAAGAGCCCCGCGCACGTGCCTATTTACAGGGAAGAGCTTTACAGAAGAATCCAGAAAGAAAACCGGGCCGCGGCGCTTATCGGTAAAGATGAATTCGAAAATCTGCTCGACGCCTATACCGGCGACCGGAGGGACGGCTGACGGAGGCCGGTGGATAGCTTTTTTATCGAGGAGTTTTCATGCAGGTCAATACCTCCCGTTTTGGAACCATACAAATAGAGGAAAAAGAACTTATCACGTTTCCGTGGGGGATCCCGGGTTTTGAAAGCCTCAAAAGCTTTGTCCTGCTGGAATATAAAAATGGTCCATTCCAGTGGCTTCAGTCGGTGGAGGACCCCGGCGTTGCTTTCGTGGTCTGCGCCCCGGATTTCCTGGGGATGGTCTACTCCGCGCCGGAGGCGAAGAAAAAGTTGATCGGTCTCAAACGCGAAGACGATTTGGTAATGCTAAATATAGTCTCGTTCAACCGGGACACGAAAGCCATTTATTTCCACGTGAAAAGTCCGCTCCTTTTTAACGTTGCCGCCAGGGTCGGCTATCAATGGACAATGGAAACCGACGAACTCAAGGGCCATCTGATAATGCCCCCGGTCTCGCTCCCGTAAGGAGCGCAGAGGATTTTCACCGGGATCGGAGTCCGTGCTTGCCGGAACGTTCCATAAGTATTATTATCACCTGTTTCCTATGAGTTTGAAATTACCGCCAATTGTGCCGGCATCCGTTACGCGGGAATCGAAGATGAGAAGACGCAGTATCGCAGTTGAACTGGGCGACTTTTCTGTTGCCAGCTATAATATTCACAAGTACAGAGGAATCGACGGCGTATTCGACCCCGAACGCGTAGCCTGCGTGATAAGGGAGTTGAAAGCGCAGATCGTCGGACTGCAGGAAATCGATTCCAGATTTTTTCACATGGAGAACTGCGCCGGCCTGCTTTCGGAAAAAGCGGGCATGGAGGTGGTTCTGGGGCCGACCCGGCGAAAGCGCGCCAATTTTGGAAATGCCCTTGTGACCTCCTACACGGTGAAGGACGTGCGGCACATCGATCTGAGCGTGACTCGCAGATGGCCAAGGGGGGCGCTCGATGTCGATTTGCTGGTGAGAGGAGAAACCATCCGGGTGATAGTGGCGCACCTGGGACTTGGTCTGGTGGAACGCCGCAGGCAGATCAGACGCCTGCTTGACGTCTTTTGCTCGGAGCGCGACAGGATGGAGATAATGCTGGGTGATTTCAACGAATGGGTCCCCATGGTCAACCTCCATCGTGTACACAATGTTTTTGGGAAACCTCCCTCCCTGAGAACTTTTCCGTCCTTTATGCCCGTTTTGCCCCTCGACAGGATCTGGGTGAGGCCGGCTTCTTCCCTGGTGAGCCTCTCGACCCACAGAACTCCACTCAGCCGCATGGCCTCCGACCACCTGCCCGTAAGAGCCATCATTCGATAAGAGCAAGAGCCGGTGAATCGGTGAATGGGTGAATCGGAAAAAGCCGGGTGAATTGGTAGGGGGCGGTGAATGGGCGCCCTTCACCAGTTCTTTTCAAATGTGGCTACCTGCAGCGCCCCCAAAAAAGAGAACCTGCTGCTAATGAGTGTTAGTTCGAAAGGTTCGAGCAACTGTTTTATTCCGCCGCTCCGGGTAAAACGGACGAAGTTTCTGAAGTGCTCCCTGCCGGCCATTTTTTCGACAAGACCCATAAGCGCCAAGCCCAAAGCAGAGCCCCTGTTGTAAAGAGGGGCATAATCGAAGACGATCAGTTTGCCGCCCTGGGTTAAAACCCTGAGGATCTCGGCGGCGGCGCCCATCCTCATGTTCTGCTCCATTTCATGAAGCGCCAGGCTGATAGTCACGCAGTCGAAACAAGAGGATTCGAAGGGTAGATTTTCAGCGCTTCCTCGGAAGAATGCAACCCCGGGATGGTTCTTTCGGCCGGCCACCGCAAGCATTGCGGCCGAGAGGTCTATTCCGTTCACTTCCAGGCCGGCTTTGGCAAGCATTGTGGCCAGTTCCCCCGTCCCGCACGCAACATCCAGAATACGCCTGCATTTTTGGGTCTTTGCGGTGCGGACAATAATTCCCCTGGCGGCCTTCAACAATGGGGCCGTAAAGAAGTCGTAAAATGGCGCGGCAATGTCATACAGATCTACTGTTGTGTCCACCTGTTTCTCCCGATTCGCCGACTCACCGGCTCTTATCGTTTCCCGATTCACCGGTTCTTATGTTTTTCTCGATTCACCGATTCACCGACTCACCGGCTCTCATTCCACCGGCTCTTATCATTTTCCAAACACGATCGAGCCCCATCCTCGCTCTTACCTCCCGCATGGTTTCGGCGGCGATCCGGCGAACCTTGAGCGTTCCGCTCCATAGGATCTGGTCGAGGAGTCGGGGTTTATTTTCATAGATGGCCAAACGCTCGCGAAAAGGGCCCAGAAAAAGGTTGAGCGCCCTGGCAAGTTTTTCCTTCACCTCTTTGTCGCCCACTTTCCCGGCCCGGTACCGCTCCTCGAGGTCCAGGACCTCCGAGCGGTTTTCATTGAAGAGCCGATGATAAACAAAGACCGGGTTGCCTTCGACGTTTCCGGGGATATTGGCGTGGATCCTCTTGGGATCGGTGAACATCCCCCGGACTTTGGCCTCCACTGTCTGCTCGTCGTCGCTCAGGAAAATGGCGTTGCCGGCGGACTTGGACATTTTGCCGCGGTTGTCCGTACCAACCAGCGCGGCTGTATCGGTCAAAAGGGGTTCGGGTTCGGGAAACACCGGGCCGTAAGCCGAGTTGAATTGCCGTGCCAACTCGCGTGCGATCTCGACGTGAGCGAGGTTGTCTTTGCCTACCGGCGTCAGGGTGGCGCGGGCAAGCAGAATATCGGCGGCCTGCAAAACGGGGTAGCCCAAAAGACCTAAAGGCAGCGATTCGCCGGCTATACCGGCGTTTCGCGCCATCTCCTTTATGCTCGGGAGTTGCAGGAGCCGGCCCACTTTGGCGAAGTTTTGGAGGTAGGTGTGCAGTTCATGGGTCTGCGGCACTGCCGACTGAAGGTAGATGGAACTCCTCTCGGGGTCCATGCCCGAGGCCAGGTAATCGAGCACCAGGCCCCGAACGTTTGCCGGAAGCTGTTCAATGTCCTGCTTGGCCCTTTTGGTGGTCAGCATGTGCAAATCGGCCACTATGACGATGGTTTCGCATTCATATTGGAGTTTGACCCGGGCGGCCAGACTTCCCACCCAGTGACCCAGATGCAAACGGCCGGTGGGACGGTCGCCGGTCAGTATTCTCTTCCGCATTTCTTTTTCGGGGGGCATCGGGTCTTTAGAAAACCCTCCTACAAATGCCCCAGGAGACGCATTCGTTCGTCCCGGGCGTCCATACGTTCCTTTTCGAGTTCCGCCCTGGTCAGCCTCAAATTCTCCAGCTCGCGCTGCGCGGCTTGCCGCCCGTATCCGTCCTCCAGTTTAATTTCATTTTTAAGAGCGCTGGCGCGCAGGGAAGACTCCCTGATTTTGCCCAGGACTTCTTGTTCTCTTCTAGTAAAAATTTTCTTCTTATCTGCACAGGTAAGGCCGGAGAAAGTCGTCTCGGCCTTGTCTTCGCATGCGCAGCACCCGAGAATCTCATCGGATCGTTCTTTTTCCATGTCCTTACCTCCAATATAAATTATACTCATAAATATTTTATATGATAATGATTGTCATCCATCTTATAAAGGATACAGATGTGCGAAAAATCAGTTTCTTCATGTCGGTCTTATTGGTCGGGGCCTGTGTGTCCTGCGTTTCCTGCATGACGGAAATAAAACCGGTGCTGAAACCAAGAGAGGTTTCCATAGCGCAAAGAATCGTCGAGCAACAGAATTGGGTTGACCAGGACATTGCCGCCAAGGCAATGACTGTGAAGAAAGCTAAACCCATACGCGCCAAGCTCCAGCAAATCAAGACAAAGTATGACCGGCTGCAATCCGCGGGGATGCTGACGCAGGAGGACTCCAAGGCTATAAACCGCATGCTCGATGAGACCAGTGAGAAGATTTTTCGGGACAGCATGAAACCGCCAAATATTCGCGTCCATTAGCGAGGTTTTTTGACGATCCCGATTACGTTGGGAACGGGCAGTGCAAATTTTAGCGCATCACATTCGAGCCCTCCCAACGTGCAATATCTCTCCAGGCTGATCTTGGGGGTGGATAGATAAAGGGAGGCCTGTGGTCCGCCTTCGAGGTACATTGCGCTTTTGAGGGAGAGAGGCAAAGAGAGCAGGATCTGCGTGAAATCGTGAACCGAACCGGGAGTCCTGC
Source organism: Syntrophobacteraceae bacterium (assembly GCA_031292195.1). Classification (GTDB taxonomy): domain Bacteria; phylum Desulfobacterota; class Syntrophobacteria; order Syntrophobacterales; family Syntrophobacteraceae; genus SbD1. Next base: position 1,410 of record JARLHP010000203.1, on the reverse strand, counting down.
AGAAAAGAAACAGGATATTGCCTTTGGCGTCCATTCCCATCGCCAGTGAACTCCATTTCGCATCCTGCTTGCTCCAGACATTTTGACCTTTGCACGAAATCATCCTTATACCCTGCACAAAGGAGCGGTATTTTGTGCGAAGGTCGCTAAAATCCTGGCACTCACGATCGATCAGTTGCACCTGGGGCAGGTTTTGGGCTGTGGGATTAAACGCCAGAATGGTATTGTCCCGGCTGACCCTGGGGTTGTTCACGTGGCTGAAGTTCTTCATGAAGTCTATGCTGGTCAAGCCATCGGCCTGATACATCGAGGCGTTTACGGCTGCAACAAGATGGTCCTGCAGAGCCCACTGCTTGACCGAAAGGGGCTCTTTTCCATGTTCGGTGGCGCACAGAAGCTTGAACGAGTAATACGCCGGGTCGATCTTGACCAACGTGACGGCATAGTCGGCGCCGTTGAAAGTCGATTGGAATTCGGCCGCATGCAGGCCCTTGTCGGCTTCTTGCCACTGAATGGCCGTAGCGGCGGAGGCGGACTCGGCAAGCAGCAAAATCAGGCCTAATACGGTCAGTTTGAATGCGGTCTTTCCTCTTCGGATACGTACTCGCATTGGTTTTCAAGCCTGTTATGGGAAATTCTCACGCGCGCCGGCTGAGTCTCGCGGCCCGGGCAACGAGTTCCTTATTTACGGTTTCGACCATTTCCCCTCGCCTCTCCAGCCACTCCCTATCCGCCTCGGCGTTGGGAATTACAGCAAGGCCCGAGATTCCTTTTTTCAGCAGATGGGCCCGGGTGCGTTCGACCGTCCTGTTTTCTTCACCATGGAGCTGCTCGCCGAAGTCTCGCAGCGTCGCCTCCAGGCCGGAAACGTCGATACCCAGTTCTTGTTCCATCAAACCCAACAGAGGGGAGTTATCGGTGAGCGGATCGATCCTTGCGGCAATCTCGGCGGCTGCGCGCATTTTGGGGCCATTGTCCCTCTCACCCAGCCGGTTTAATTCCGTCTGAAACCTGTCCCCGCCGATTTGACCGTCCAACCGTTTGGATACCAGCCCGCGAACCGCCTCCCTAAATTCCTCCTCGGCCCGCCGGTTCTTGTCTTCCTCGGTCATCTGAAGGTGCCGGGTCCGCTCCATTACCAGTTCGAGAGTGCTCTTTATTTCAGCCATGCTTTCCGTCCATCATGTGTTTTGATCGCCCCGGGTGGTAGAAATCGGGGGGCGCCCAATAGCGGGGGGCCGGGTTCTTGCCCACATCAAGCGCCGTACTGCGGATAATACCATAAAATCGCCGTGCGGTCACGGATCCTTCGAGCACCCGGAAATGAGGTGCACCCATCTCACTTGACAATACTATCGTTTATGGATAGGTTTTTCAGAGACAAAGGGACGGAAAAAGTTTTCAACATCA
>JARLHP010000202.1 GCA_031292195.1 Syntrophobacteraceae bacterium | reverse complement strand
CAGATCGATAAGGCGCCCGAGGAGCGCGAGCGCGGGATCACCATTGCGACGGCCCACGTCGAATATGAGACCGATACCCGCCATTACGCCCATGTGGATTGTCCCGGCCATGCCGACTATATCAAGAATATGATAACCGGCGCGGCCCAGATGGATGGAGCTATTCTGGTGGTGGCGGCCGACGATGGTCCCATGCCCCAGACCCGTGAGCACATCCTGCTCGCCCGTCAGGTCGGTGTCCCCTTTATCGTGGTGTTTCTCAACAAGGTGGACATGGTCGACGACCCCGAGTTGATCGAACTGGTGGAACTCGAGCTTCGTGAGCTTTTGACCAAGTACGGCTTCCCCGGCGACGATGTCCCCATCGTCAAAGGTTCCGCGCTCAAGGCCCTGCAGGCCGACGACCCGGCCTCCGAGGACGCCGGTTGCGTCTACGAGTTGATGGCTGCCATCGATGCCTATATCCCCGAGCCGGTGCGCGAAATCGACAAGCCTTTCCTGATGCCCGTAGAAGACGTATTCTCCATTTCCGGGCGTGGCACGGTTGTTACCGGCCGTGTGGAGCGCGGAGTGGTCAAGGTGGGCGACGAAGTGGAAATCGTTGGGTTCCGTCCGACCTTTAAAACCGTTTGCACCGGCGTGGAGATGTTTCGAAAGACTCTGGATTCCGGGCAGGCCGGCGACAACATCGGGGTGCTCATTCGCGGGACGAAAAGAGAAGAAGTGGAGCGCGGCCAGGTTGTGGCCAAGCCCGGCTCCATCACTCCCCATACGGACTTCAAAGCCGAAGTCTACGTGCTCAAAAAGGAAGAGGGCGGGCGCCACACTCCGTTTTTCCCCGGCTACCGGCCCCAGTTCTATTTCCGGACAACCGACGTTACGGGCATCATGACCTTGCCCGAGGGCGTCGAGATGGTTATGCCCGGTGACAATATCAGTTGCGAAGTTTCGCTTATTACTCCCGTGGCGCTCGAAAAAGAGTTGCGATTCGCTATTCGCGAAGGCGGGCGTACCGTTGGCGCCGGTGTTCTTACAGAAATCATCAAATAGAGGGATTGGCAGATGCGCGTTCTAGTTACTCTGGCCTGCTCACAATGTAAGCGCCGAAACTACAATACGACGAAGAACAAGCGGACGACTCCCGAGAAGCTTTCTTTCCGAAAGTATTGCAGGTTCTGTAATGTGCATACGGAGCACAAAGAAACCAAGTAGGTTGATATGAAACTCTTAGCAAAAGACGAGCAGACTGCGGGCGGTAAGGCGCGAGGCGCGGCGAAGGCTAAAGGTGCGGCGTCCAAACCCGCCCTGCCGGCGAAGCCCAAAAAGGCGGACGCGGGTAAAAAGACCGAGGGCTCCAAAAAAACGGTCAAAAAGTCCGGTGAGGCCGGCAAGTCTTTTATCGACACGGCGCGCGATTACCTTCGCGATGTGGTGGCCGAACTCAAAAAGGTCGTGTGGCCTTCGCGCAAGCAGACATTGGGAACGACCGGGGTGGTCCTGGTCATCGTGTGCCTGACGAGTCTTTTTTTGGGATTCGTTGACCTTTTGTTTAGCAGATTGCTGCACTTCATGGTGCATTGATTGGTGATTGCAGGCCGCTACCGGTTTTGTCGCGACTTTTGGCGGATGGGGGAATCGTGTGGCAAATCTAAAATGGTACATCGTTCACACGTATTCGGGGTTTGAACACAAGGTAAAACAGGCCCTCGAGGAGCGTGTCAAAGCCGAGGGTCGTGCGCCCTTTTTCGGCCAGGTGCTGGTTCCCACCGAACAGGTTATCGAACTGGTAAAAGGAGAGCGCAAGGCTTCGTCGCGCAAATTCTATCCCGGCTATATCCTGGTGCAGATGGAGCTAAACGACGACACCTGGCATCTTGTCCGCCACACTCCCAAGGTGACCGGCTTTATCGGGAGTCAGGAAAAACCGACCCCGCTCTCGGACGCCGAAGCCGAAGGCATAATCCTGCAGATGCAGGAAGGCGCGCAGAAACCTCGCCCCAAATTCAAGTTTGAAAAAGGTGACGAGGTCCGGGTAATAGACGGTCCATTTGCCAATTTCAATGGAACGATCGATGAAGTCATTCCTGAAAAGGGCAAAGTGAGGGTCCTGGTGAGCATATTCGGCCGCTCTACTCCGGTGGAACTCGATTTCGTACAGGTAAACCGAACATAAGGCAGGGAGCGGGTAGCCCGAACCGATCAGCTTTTCGCTCCCCGCTCCTCGCTCCTTGCTACCAATTTTCAGGGGGTTGTCTCGCAAATGGCAAAAAAAGTCGTAACCAACATCAAATTGCAGGTCCCGGCCGAAAAGGCCAACCCGTCTCCGCCTATCGGCCCGGCCCTGGGGCAGCACGGCGTTAACATCATGGAGTTTTGCAAGCAGTTTAACGCCAAGACGCAAGGTCAGGAAGGGATGATCATCCCGGTGGTGATCACGGTCTATTCGGACCGCTCCTTTTCCTTCATCACCAAGACGCCGCCGGCTGCAATTCTTTTGAAAAAAGCCGCTCAGATCGCCAAGGGTTCGGCCGTACCCAACCGCAACAAGGTTGCCAAGGTGAGCAAGGCTCAGGTGGAAGAAATCGCCCGGCTGAAGATGCCCGACCTGAATGCGCGCGACCTGGAGGCGGCGGTGGCCACCATATCGGGAACTGCCCGCAGTATGGGAATCGAAGTGGAATAAACGCGAGGAAGGGAGTTTCGAGAGTTAAAATGGCAAAGCATGGGAAAAAGTTTATTGCCGCCCGTGGCATGGTAGACCCGGCGAAACGCTATACCTTCCAGGAAGCCGTTCGCCTGGCCGCTGAGACGTCCTACGTCAAATTCGACCAGACGCTGGACATTGCCGTTCGATTAGGCGTTGATCCCCGGCATGCGGACCAGATGGTAAGAGGTACGGTCGTTCTGCCTAATGGATTGGGGAAAACCGTAAGGGTGCTGGCCTTCGCCAAGGGTGAGAAGGTCAAGGAGTCCCTGGACGCCGGCGCCGATTTCGCCGGCGGTGACGAGATCATAGAGCAAATCCGCGGCGGATGGCTGGAATTCGACAAGACCATCGCCACGCCCGACATGATGGGTTCGGTCGGCAAAATCGGTAAATTGCTCGGTCCAAGAGGGCTTATGCCCAATGCCAAGCTCGGCACGGTGACCTTTGACGTGGCGCGTGTTATTAAAGAGATCAAGGCCGGAAAGGTTGACTTCCGGGTGGAGAAAACCGGTATCGTCCATGCCCCGATGGGCAAGGTGTCTTTTGGGGAAGAAAAGCTTCTCCAGAACATATCGGCTTTTATCGACACGCTGATCCGGATCAAGCCTTCGGCCGCCAAGGGCACCTATATGAAAGGCATCGCCATATCGACGACCATGGGGCCCGGCATTCAGGTCGATCCGCTGGGTGTAAAGGCCATAGTGGCGTAGCCGTTGGCGAAATTAACTTTTTGACTGCCGTTTGGTGTTTTCAGTTGTCGGAGACCGCGGGTACGTGACGTTTAAAATTCCCCGAGGGGAGCGCCCGCACAGATTCCTGAGAACCAATCAGGCGTAAGGCCTCATGATGGATATCCTCCCGTTTTCGATTCGGCAGGATGGGTCGAAAGCACACCGGCAGAAGTGAAAGGAGGCTGGCTTTACTTTGGAACGCTCCAAAAAAGAACAGGTTATTGAGGAGCTTCGCGAGAAACTTGGACGCGCGAGCGCGGCCATTCTGACCGATTACAAGGGTCTGACGGTTGCGGAGATAACCGGTCTGCGCGATTCTCTGGCCGCCGAAAAGATCGACTATCAGGTGGTGAAAAACACCCTGATGCGGCTGGCGTGCAGGGAAACGGCCATATCGGTGCTCGAACCGGAACTGAAAGGCACCTGCGCGGTTGCAATCGCCTACGGCGATCCGTCCGTTGCTGCGAAAATCATCAAAAAATTCAACAAGAGCAACGAAAAGCTTAAGCTCAAGGGTGCAGCGCTGGGCAGTCGTCTGATCAATTCCGATCAGGTTCTGGCCCTGGCCGAGCTGCCTCCAAGAGAGGAGTTGCTCGCCAAGTTGCTCGGTACGTTGAACGCCGTTCCCACCGGGTTGGTCACCGTTTTGAGCGGAGTTCCAAGGGCTTTTGTCGGTGTTTTGGCTGCTATCCAGCGCCAGAGAGAAGAACAGGCTGCTGCTTAAGACTTTAGTGGAGGATAATTTCGATGGCTGTTATAAAAGAAGAAGTTGTTGAATTCATCAAAGGCATGACCGTTCTGGAACTGAGCGAATTCGTTCACGAACTCGAAGAGATTTTCGGTGTTAGCGCCGCCGCCCCCGTAGCGGTTGCCGCCATGCCCGCGGGCGGAGGCGAAGCCGCGGTGGTCGAGGAGCAGACTGAGTTCTCGGTAGTCATCACCGGTGTGGGCGACAAGAAGATCAACGTGATCAAGGAAGTTCGCGCCATCACCAGCCTGGGTCTCAAAGAAGCCAAGGAACTGGTGGAAAAGGTCCCCGGAACGGTTAAGGAAGGCATTCCCAAGGCCGAGGCCGACGCCATCGCCAAGCAGCTCACCGAAGCGGGTGCGACTGTCGAGATCAAATAGAATTTAAAAAAAACTGAAAATATCGGAAATCGGCTGCCTGAGCTGGTACGACCGGCCGGTTTCCGATTTTGTTCTTTTTGGCGGCATACCAGCGAAATGCGGCGGATCGTCTTTGAGTGATCCTGCCCGGGGAAAAACGCATGAAGCGGGGAGAAGAGCGCCTGTAGGTTTCTACGGCGCTCATGGTGCTCCTAGCTACCTGGAGAGAATATGCCTACTGCACTGACCCATGAATACAGGGTACGCAAAAACTTTGGGAAAATCCACAGGATTGTTGGAATACCAAACCTTATCCAGATGCAAAAGGAAAGCTACGAGCTTTTCCTGCAAAAGGATGTTCCCCCTGAGGCAAGGGTGGAAAGGGGCCTCCAGGAGGTCTTCAAGTCTGTTTTCCCTATAGAGGATTTCAGCGGGACGGCTTCACTGGAGTTTGTGCAGTACAGTTTTGGCGATGTGAAATATGAGGTCGACGAATGCCTGGCCAGAGGCATGACCTACGAGGCCCCTGTTAAAATCGTCGTGCGCCTTGTCGTCTACGACATTGACAAGGAGGCCGACTCCCGCTCCATTCGCGATATTAAGGAACAGGAAATCTATTTCGGCACCCTGCCGCTCATGACCGACAACGGGACATTCATCGTCAATGGGACCGAGCGGGTCATCGTGAGCCAGCTGCACCGCTCGCCGGGCATTTTCTTCGACCACGATCGCGGAAAGACCCATTCGAGCGGCAAGATACTCTATTCAGCCCGAATCATTCCCCTTCGCGGCTCGTGGCTCGACCTGGAGTTCGACCCCAAGGACATTTTATATATCCGTATTGACAGACGACGCAAATTCCCGGTCACCGTGCTGCTGAAAGCCCTGGGGTACTCTACCGAGGAGCTGCTCAATTATTTCTATCCCAGTGAAAAGGTGTTTCTTGGCGCCGACAACCTGATGGAGAAGGAGCTAAACGCCGATATTCTCCTGGGAAGCCGGGCTACGGACGACATAATGCACCCGGAAACGGGCGAAGTCCTGATAAAGAAAAACCGAAAGCTTGGCAAGCAGGCCCTCAAAAGGCTGCAGGAAATTGGTATCAGCAGGCTTCCGGTAAAGGCCTCCGAGCTTATCGGCGAGGTCCTGGCCCAGGACGTCATCGACTTTGCGACCGGCGAAGTCATCGCCGAGTGCAATGATTCCATAAACGAGGAAATGCTCAAGGACTTCTGGGAGCGCGGGATCGAAGTGATCGAACTGCTTCACCTGGAAGGCCCCGACATCAGTCCCTCTTTTAGAAACACCCTGCTGATGGACAAGGTCAATAGCATGGAGGACGCTCTTATCGAGATTTATCGAAGACTGCGCCCGAGCAATCCTCCGACCTTGGATGTGGCCAACGAATTTTTCAAAAATCTGTTTTTCAACGCCGACCACTACGACCTCTCGGAGGTCGGAAGGCTGAAACTCAACCTCCAGCTCGATTTGGACGTTCCGCTGGACTACCGGGTGCTTCGTAAGGAAGACATCCTGACCTCGGTTCGCCAGTTGATAAAACTCAAAGACTCGCAGGGGCCGGTCGATGACATCGACAATCTGGGCAACAGGCGGGTGCGGGCGGTTGGCGAACTTTTGGAAAATCAGTATCGTATCGGGCTGGTGCGCATGGAGAGAGCCATAAAGGAAAGAATGACCCTCCAGGAAGTCGAAGCGCTCATGCCGCACGACCTGATCAACGCCAAACCCGTTTCGGCCGTGGTGAAGGAGTTTTTCGGGACAAGTCAGCTTTCCCAGTTCATGGACCAGACCAACCCGCTTTCCGAGATCACGCACAAGAGGCGTTTGAGCGCTCTTGGACCAGGGGGTCTTACCCGCGAGCGGGCGGGCTTCGAGGTTCGTGACGTTCACCCGACTCATTACGGCAGAATCTGCCCGATCGAGACGCCGGAAGGTCCCAACATCGGTCTTATCGTCTCTCTATCCACCTACGCCCGGGTAAATGCCTACGGCTTTATCGAAACGCCCTACCGCAAGGTCAAGGGGGCCGTTGCCAGCGGGGAAGTAAGCTATCTCACGGCCATGGACGAAAAGGAATACCCCATTGCCCAGGCCAATGCCGCGGCAGACGAGAGAGGTAACCTCAATGCCGGACAGATCTCGGCCCGAAAATCCGGTGAGCCCTTGCTCGTGCCCCCCGAAGAGATCGTCTACATGGACGTTTCGCCCAACCAGTTGGTGAGCGTATCGGCCTCGCTGATCCCGTTTCTGGAACACGACGACGCCAACCGGGCCCTCATGGGGTCCAACATGCAGCGCCAGGCCGTGCCTCTTATCCAGACCCGCGCGCCTCTGGTGGGCACCGGCATCGAACGTATCGTGGCCAAGGACTCCGGGGTTACGATCGTGGCCAAACGGGAAGGCGTTGTGGAATACGTCGACGCCACCAGGATCGTGGTGAGGGCCACTAACAGTATCGACGTCGGCTACGGCGTGGATATCTACAAGCTGATCAAGTTCCAGCGCTCCAACCAGAACACCTGTATCAACCAGAAACCGCTCATAAATCAGGGCGATTTTGTGAGGAAGGGGCAGATACTGGCCGACGGACCTTCCACCGACCATGGCGAACTGGCGCTGGGGCGAAATGTCATGGTGGCTTTCATGAGCTGGGGGGGCTACAACTTCGAAGACTCCATCCTGGTGAGCGAACGGATCGTGAAGGAAGACGTCTTTACCTCCATTCACATCGAGGAATTCGAGGTGGTGGCCAGAGACACCAAGCTCGGCAAGGAAGAAATCACCAAAGACATTCCCAATATCGGCGATGAAGCGCTTAAAAACCTCGACGAGAGCGGGATTATCCGGATCGGCGCCTACATTAAGCCCAACGATATCCTGGTGGGCAAGGTGACCCCCAAGGGCGAATCTCAGCTCACCCCGGAAGAAAAACTGCTCAGGGCCATTTTCGGAGAGAAGGCAAGTGACGTAAAAGACACCTCTCTTCGCGTTCCCCCCGGGGTCGAGGGCATCATCATAGACGCCAAGGTTTTCTCGCGAAAGGGCGTGGAAAAAGACGACCGGACCCGGCAGATAGAAGAGCATGAAATCGGGCGCCTCATGAAGGACCAGCGCGACGAGCTGGACATCATCAGAAAGACCGCCGTGCGGCAGATGGCCCAGGTTCTTCAAGGCAAACTGAGCGACGGTTCCATTAAAGACGGTAAGAGGATTTACATCAAGAAGGGCGACCCCTTCGATGAAGAGTCTCTTTTGCAGGTTCCCAGCGGAATCTGGGACCAGATAAGCGCTACCCGGGACCCCGCGGCCTCCATGGAAGTCGAGACCATCTCCTCGAATTACCGCCAGCAGGTCCAGGCCGTAAAGGAGCTGTTCGAAGAAAAGGCCAACAAGCTGCGAAGAGGCGATGAGCTGCCTCCTGGTGTTATCAAGATGGTGAAGGTCTATATCGCCGTCAAAAGAAAGCTCCAGGTGGGTGACAAGATGGCCGGGCGGCACGGAAACAAGGGTGTTGTCTCCAGGATCTTGCCTTCCGAGGACATGCCTTATTTTCCCGACGGCACCCCCATGGATATCGTTTTGAATCCCCTGGGCGTTCCCTCCCGTATGAATGTGGGCCAGGTTTTGGAGACCCATCTGGGGTGGGCTGCCGCCGGTATCGGTCGCCAGCTTGCGGTGATGCTCGAAGAGCACCTGAACAACATCAGGGAGCGCGAGACCATCGAGGAAAAACTCAAGCGTGTTTACAACAAGCTCGAATATGGCCAGTATTTTGAGAATGCCTCGGAAGAAGAGCTTAGAAATCTCATGGTCGATCTCAAAGAGGGCATCCATGTGGCCACCCCGGTTTTTGACGGGGCCGAGGAGCCCGAGATCAGGGCCTTTCTGGAAGAGTCCGGAGTCTCGGGCACCGGGCAGACGACCCTCTACGATGGGCGCACCGGTCTGCCTTTCGATCAGACGGTAACCGTCGGCATTATGTATATACTCAAACTCCACCACCTGGTGGATGACAAAATCCATGCAAGGTCCATAGGCCCTTATTCCCTGGTCACCCAGCAGCCGCTTGGCGGTAAGGCCCAGTTCGGTGGACAGAGGCTGGGGGAAATGGAAGTCTGGACCATGGAAGCCTACGGGGCGGCTTATGCCCTCCAGGAATTCCTCACGGTAAAGTCCGACGATGTGGCCGGACGCACGCGGATGTATGAAAAGATCGTGAAGGGTGACAATACGCTGGAGGCCGGACTGCCGGAGTCCTTCAATGTTCTGGTTAAGGAGCTGCAGGCGCTCGCCCTGGATGTGAGGCTCCTCGAAGAAGAGGAAGGCAATTAAGCATGTCGGAAATTGGTGTTCGGACATCCGACATCCCGTCTCCGACATAGGAGGTCCCTTTGAAAGAACTTTACTCTCTATTTACCAAACCAAAAGACCCGCTGCATTTCAACGCGGTAAAAATAATGATTTCATCTCCGGAAAGAATCAGGGAGTGGTCTTACGGAGAGGTAAAAAAGCCCGAGACGATTAATTATCGCACCTTCAAGCCCGAACGCGACGGGCTTTTTTGCGCCAGAATATTTGGCCCCATAAAAGATTACGAGTGTAACTGCGGTAAATACAAGCGGATGAAGCACCGTGGCGTGGTCTGCGAAAAGTGCGGGGTCGAAGTTATCCAAAGCAAGGTGCGCCGCGAGAGGATGGGCCATATCGAGCTGGCCTCCCCGGTTGCGCACATCTGGTTTTTGAGGAGTCTGCCGAGCAAGATAGGCAATCTTCTCGATCTCACCCTTCGGGAACTGGAAAAAGTCCTCTATTTCGATTCCTATATTACGCTTGACCCCGGCGAGACCAGCCTGGAAAAAGGGGAGATGCTCACCGAGGAGCGCTACCGCCAGATGGTGCAGGAACACGGGGCAAGCTTCACGGCAGGAATTGGCGCGGAAGCCATAAAGCAGCTGCTGGCCGCCCAGGACCTGGAGAAGCTCGCCGCCGAGCTTCGCGATGAAATGGTAAAGACCAGCTCGGTTGCCAAGCGCAAGAAACTGGCCAAACGCCTCAAGATCATCGATGCCTTCCGGGAGTCTGAAAACCGGCCGGAATGGATGATTATGGACGTCATCCCGGTGCTGCCCCCCGACCTGCGGCCGCTGGTGCCCCTGGACGGCGGCAGATTTGCCACCAGCGATTTGAACGATCTCTACCGGCGGGTCATAAACCGCAACAACCGGTTAAAACGCCTCCAGGAACTAAACGCCCCGGATATCATTATCCGCAACGAAAAAAGAATGCTCCAGGAAGCCGTAGACGTTTTGTTCGACAACGGGCGGCGGGGCAAGACGATTACCGGCGCCAGCAAGCGGCCTCTTAAGTCGCTTAGCGACATGCTGAAGGGAAAACAGGGCCGGTTCCGGCAAAACCTGCTGGGCAAGCGCGTCGATTATTCCGGGCGAACCGTTATCGTTATCGGCCCCAACTTGAGACTGCACCAGTGCGGGCTGCCCAAAAAGATGGCCCTCGAGCTCTTTAAGCCTTTTATCTACAACAAGCTCGAAGAAAAGGGCTATGTGACCACCATTAAAGCGGCCAAGAAAATGGTGGAGCGCGAAACCCCGGAGGTCTGGGACACCCTCGACGAAGTGGTGCGGGAGTTTCCGGTGATGCTCAACCGGGCGCCCACTTTGCACCGGCTCGGCATCCAGGCCTTTGAGCCCATTTTGATCGAAGGAAAGGCCATTCAGCTCCACCCGCTGGTGTGCACCGCCTTTAACGCCGACTTCGACGGCGATCAGATGGCCGTGCACGTGCCCCTCTCCATCGAGGCGCAGGCGGAGGCCCGGGTGCTCATGATGTCCACCAACAACATCCTGAGCCCGGCGCACGGAGATCCGATCATCGTGCCTTCCCAGGACATCGTGCTCGGTATTTACTATATGACCCGTGAAAAGCCCTTGGCCCTGGGCTCCACACCGCCCTTCGCCGATGCCGAGGAACTCAAGCGGCTGATCGGTCTGGGACAAATGCGCGTCTACAACAGCCCCGAGGAAGTCCGCTCGGCCTACGACTCCGAGGAGGCCGATCTGCATGCTTCCGTCGTGGTGCGGTTTCGTATCGGCGCCAGGTGCGACGGGGTGGTCGAGCAAATCAACGACCGGGAAATCGCCTTGAAGGCCGATGGAATACGGCCTGTTCACATTCTGACCGACGCCAGGTCGCTCGTGTCTCGAAAAGTGATGGTGGAGTCCGGCCAGGAAGTTAAAGCCGGGCAGATACTGGCCGAGGAATTCGTAAGAACCACCGTCGGCCGGGTGATCCTGTCGGAGATTTTGCCCGAGAAGGTCCCCTTTGCCGCAGTCAACCGGGTGATGAACAAAAAAGCCCTGGCCCAGTTGATCGACACCTGCTACCGCAGCGCCGGGGTGAAGGCCACGGTCATTCTGGCCGACAGGCTGAAGGACACCGGCTACCAGTATGCCACCCGCTCGGGTATCTCCATCTCCATCAAGGACATGACCATTCCCAAGCGCAAGTCCGAGATTTTGCAGGTGGCCTTTGATCAGGTGCAGGAAATCGAGCGGCAGTACAACGAAGGTTTGATCACTGAGGGTGAGAAGTACAACAAGGCTGTCGATATCTGGGCCAAGGCCACCGAAGATGTGGCCGCCGAGATGATGAGGGAAATCGGGGCAAGCGATCTGCCCGGGCCTGAGGGCAACCGCGGAGAGTCCTTTAACCCCATCTTCATGATGGCCGATTCCGGGGCGCGCGGCAGCAAGGACCAGATGCGCCAGCTGGCCGGGATGCGCGGTCTGATGGCCAAGCCTTCCGGGGAAATCATCGAGACCCCCATCACGGCCAACTTCCGGGAAGGTCTGACCGTCCTGCAGTACTTCATTTCCACCCACGGCGCCCGCAAAGGCCTCGCCGACACCGCCCTTAAGACGGCCAACTCGGGTTACCTCACACGCCGCCTGGTCGATGTCTCGCAGGATGTGATCATCGCCGAGATCGACTGCGGCACCATGGACGGAATCGAGGTGGAAGCCCTGCTGGAAGCCGGCGAAATAATCCAGCGGCTGGGAGACCGTATCCTGGGGCGCACCGCCCAGGAGGACATCGTCGACCCGGTGACCGGTGAGGTCATCGTCCCGATGGGCGCCGAGATCGATGAGAAAAAGGTGATCGAAATCGAAGATGCGGGCATCGAGCGGGTCAACATGCGTTCGGCTCTTACCTGCCGATCCACCAGGGGAATTTGCGCCATGTGCTACGGGCGCGATCTGGCCCAGGGAAAAGTTGCCGAAATCGGCGAGGCGGTCGGAATCATTGCCGCTCAGTCCATCGGCGAGCCCGGAACCCAGCTTACCATGCGTACCTTCCACATCGGTGGTACGGACAGCAAGAGTATTGAGCGAACCTCGATCAGCAACCGCTATTCGGGCGCGGTGAAGTTCATTAATCTCAATGTGGTGCGCAACCGCGATGGCGATCTGGTGGCCATGAACCGCAACGGCGAAATCTCCGTGGTGAGCGAAACGGGCCGCGAGCGCGAGCGCTACGTGATAGTCTACGGGGCCAAACTCAAAGTGGCCCAGGGCCAGCGGGTCGAACCCGAAACGCTCCTGGCCGAATGGGACCCCTTCACCACGCCCATTCTTACGGAAGTGCCCGGTGTGATCAAATTCGGCGACATAACCGAAGGGCAGACCATGCAGGAAAAACTCGACCCCGTAACCGGCAAGTCGAGCAAAGTGGTCGTGGAATATCGCGAGAGCGATGTTCGCCCCAGGATCTCGATCAAGGACGAAAAAGGAAAGACTTCCAAGGTCGGTGAAGGCGGATCGGCCAGGTACTTCATGCCGGTGGGCGCCATTTTGATGGTGCTCGAAGGCGATCAGGTCTTTCCCGGAGACGTCTTGGCCAGGATCCCGCGCGAGACCACCAAGACAAAGGACATCACCGGCGGTCTGCCCAGGGTTGCCGAACTCTTCGAGGTTCGAAAGCCCAAGGAAAATGCCGTGATTACCGAAATCGACGGCGTGGTGGGGTTTGGAAAAGATACCAAGGGCAAGCGGAAGGTGACCATAACGCCTCAGGTCGGTGACGCCCGCGAGTACCTGATCCCCAAGGGCAAGCACATCAGCGTGCACGAGGGCGATTATGTGCGGGCCGGTGAGGCGCTCATGGACGGCTCTCCCAACCCCCATGACATCTTGACCGTTCTGGGCGAAAAAGAGGTGGCCAAATACCTGGTCGATGAAGTCCAGCAGGTCTACCGGCTCCAGGGCGTCAAGATCAATGACAAGCATATAGAGGTCATTGTGCGGCAGATGCTCCGGCGTGTTCGGATCACCGATCCGGGAGACTCCGAGTTCTTGCTGGGCGAGCATGTGGAAAAGCCCATCTTCGAGGACGTAAACGGCCAGATGGTGGCCATGGGGCAGCGTCCCGCCGCGGCGGAGCCTTTGCTGCTGGGTATCACCAAGGCCTCTTTGAGCACCCAGAGCTTCATTTCGGCCGCCTCCTTCCAGGAGACCACCAAAGTGCTGACCGATGCGGCTACGGCCGGAAAGGTCGACAACCTCCTGGGCCTCAAGGAAAATGTCATCATGGGCCGGCTCATTCCCGCCGGTTCCGGCCTCAGGCAGTACCGGGACGTTAGAAAGTAAAGGCGAAAGCCCCGGATCCTGCGGGGATGCGGGGGGCTCATGGCCCCCCAACCCCCGCTCTTTAGACCTTCGCCTTGTCCATGAACCAGGGAGGCACGGATGCACAGCACAAAGAAAGCTCCATTTTCACAGATCGGCAGATCCCGGTCCCTGGAAAGGCCGCTCGCGGGCGCAAACTGGTGCCCGGCCCTCCTCTGTGCCTCCGGGGTGGGTTACAATTTTGCGTCACACCGTTTTAAGCTTGACATTGCGTTCGCGTTCCTATAAAAACAAAGGATTTTCCAGCTGGGAAAGCTGAGCGGCCCGCACTGTGCCGCCATTTTAATCTATCTACTGGATATCGGAGTTTAAAAAAGTAATGCCCACAATCAACCAATTGGTAAGGAAGGGAAGGGACGAAGTTCGGAAGAAATCCAGTACTCCCGCACTTCAAAGCTGCCCCCAGAAACGCGGGGTTTGTGTGCGCGTCTACACGACGACGCCCAAAAAGCCTAACTCGGCCCTGCGTAAAATCGCTCGTGTCCGCCTCACAAACGGTGTGGAAGTTACTTCCTATATCCCGGGCATAGGGCACAATCTGCAGGAGCACTCCGTGGTGCTTATTCGCGGGGGCCGTGTGAAGGACCTTCCCGGTGTCCGATATCACATCATTCGTGGCACGCTCGACGCGCTGGGGGTGGCCGACCGTAAACAGGGCCGTTCCAAGTACGGCGCCAAGAGGCCCAAGTAACCCGGATTTCAAAAGTGCTGGCCATGGATTCTCAAGTATTGCCATGGCCTCTCTTTTTCCTTAAATTTTAGAACCGATCGAAGGAATTGGGATGCCCAGGAGACGAGAAGTCCCGAAACGCTACGTGTTGCCGGACCCTAAATTCAACAGCCGGCTTGCGGCCAAATTTATCAACAACGTCATGCGGCGCGGGAAAAAGAGCACTGCGGAGCAGATTTTTTATCAGGCCCTGAATTTTATCGAGCAGCGTTCCAAGCAGGAGCCGCTCGATGTGTTCCACAAGGCCCTCGAAAATGTTCGGCCCGTTGTGGAGGTTAAATCCCGGCGGGTGGGCGGAGCAACCTATCAGGTCCCGGTGGAAGTCAGGAACGAGCGCCGTGACGCCTTGGCCATGCGCTGGATCATCAACTACTCCAAGTCGCGCTCCGAGAAGACTATGACTCTGAAGCTGGCCGGCGAATTGATGGATGCGGCCCAAAACCGTGGTGGTGCGGTTAAAAAGCGCGAGGACACCCATCGGATGGCCGATGCCAACAAGGCGTTTGCTCATTACAGATGGTAGTATTGAACAGCAATTGGCGCTTTTGGGCCGGCGGTCGTACTCTCCGGCATAGGTTGCGCCCATCCTTGGTTTTAAGCCTGGCGAGGAGGATTCCCTGATGGCTAAAAAGAAATTCGAGCGGACAAAGCCTCATGTCAACGTTGGGACGATCGGTCACATCGACCATGGGAAGACAACCCTTACCGCAGCGATTACAAAGCAGCTGGCAAAAAAAGGTAAGGCCACCTACATCCCTTTTGACCAGATCGACAAGGCGCCCGAGGAGCGCGAGCGCGGGATCACCATTGCGACGGCCCACGTCGAATATGAGACCGATACCCGCCATTACGCCCATGTGGATTGTCCCGGCCATGCCGACTACATCAAGAACATGATCACCGGCGCGGCCCAGATGGACGGCGCTATCCTGGTGGTCGCGGCGGACGACGGTCCCATGCCTCAGACCCGTGAGCACATCCTGCTCGCCCGTCAGGTCGGTGTCCCCTTTGTCGTGGTGTTTCTCAACAAGGTGGACATGGTCGACGACCCCGAGCTGATCGAACTGGTCGAACTCGAGCTTCGAGAGCTTTTGACCAAGTACGGCTTCCCCGGCGACGATGTCCCCATCGTCAAAGGTTCCGCGCTCAAGGCCCTGGAGGCCGACGACCCGGCCGCCGAGGACGCCAAGTGCGTCTACGAGTTGATGGCTGCCATCGACTCCTATATCCCGGAGCCGGTGCGCGAGATCGATAAGCCTTTCCTGATGCCCGTGGAAGATGTATTTTCCATTTCCGGGCGTGGTACGGT
>JARLHP010000201.1 GCA_031292195.1 Syntrophobacteraceae bacterium | reverse complement strand
GCTTTGATCCCTCCGGGATCAGGAACGTCGCTCCGGGATCAGGAACGTCGCTCTAAAAGAGCAGCACCGACCCCAGTTGAGGCGCTTATCTCAACAACATTTGGAAGGGACGTGTGGAGTTCTACGAAAAGTTCCTGCCGATTCCTCCCGGCGCTTGGCGCCCCGGACTGTGTGTGTCCGGGCCACCCCGGGTCCGGCGGTGTTTCCGGGGGGGGGCCAGGTTACGTACAGGATTTACCTGATGGGTGGAGCGAAAGTGAAACCCATCTGTTTGACGCGTCTTGAACGCAACTTCGTGTGAGGAGCTGTAAGGAAAAGTTTTTGGTGGCGCTTAGCCCACCCTTGTATCTTAAAAGAGCAAGAGCATGGGTTTTACCGGGGCGCCAGTTACAGCGCAATCCTGTTGGGGTTCGCGGATGCTCACCCCAACCTTGTACAGGGCTTAGCCCTCCCTACAGGCTCCTTCTTATAATCCGGATAGTGATTTAATTGCTTCGGGCAAGCGGCGTGTCGCCGCGGACGACTTGCCCAGCCCCGATCTGCCCGACTGGCTGCGCCCGCGGGCAGATCGGCCGGAAGTTTCATCCCGTTCAAACCGCATCCGAGGGAAGCGGCGGCACTGTTATCTTCAAAGAAAAGAGATTAGGACAGATAGGACATACAGGACGTATAAAGACAGGGCGGAGCGAACCGTCCCTGGATAGCCCATGGCTTTAGAAATTGTGACTGGTGGGCAACGCTGCGCTTTTGCCCGCCCGCCCGGCACTGTGTGCGCAGAGCACGCAGCCGCGGCTTTTTGTGATTTCCGGGTTGGGGAAAAACGAACAGTTCCGTCGAAATCGGAAAAAAGAAAGGGACCGGCAGTTGCACGGTCCCCTACTCAAAAAAGCGCAGAAAGGGCGAACGCAAATTTCACTCAAGGCTTTACGTAGACGGGTGTGCCGACCCCGGCCACTTTGAATAATTCATCCATGTCGCTGTTGTCTATAGCGATGCAGCCCAAAGTCCAGTCCGGATGGCAGCCGCCGCCGTGGATGAAAACCTGCCCGCCCAGGGCCGTGTTGGAAGGGGGCAGTCTATCGGCGTTGTCGGCAGCTTTTATGGAGCAGTATTGGGCAAAGGAAATAACTCCGTGCGAGAGGGCATTCTGAGCTTCCTGAACGGTGGGGTAGCTCAGCCCGAGGGATTTGTAGAAGCGGCTGTAAGGGTTGCGGTGGCAGATCTGGAATTTTCCCTCCGGGGTCCTGCCGTCGCCCTGAAAGTACTTGGTCCCTTTGGGGTTGGGTCCCAGGGCGCAAGGGTATTCGCGGACGAGCGTCGTACCTTGAACGAGAAAAAGCCTGCGTTGTGACTTGAACACATAGATGACTGGAGTCGTGATTTGTGACAGAGGTATATTGAAGTCCACGGTCGTGAAGGGAAGATTGCTTTTGCGGTGCGGAGGGGGGGGAGGCGGCGGCTGGATCTTGGTTACTTTGGGGGGAGGACAGGTCGGACTGAAAATCGAGCACGAGCACAACGCCGAACACAAAAGAGCCGCGCAAAAAACATAAAAAGCCATACCCCTAAGGATTCGCCCCAAACGCCACATATCGCTTCTCCTCCTCTTGCTCTCACTTAAGGCGGGCCGCAGCCCGCTCGAACGTTTCCGCGTGTCCCGGCAGGGACGCGAACCACTGTTTGTCTTTCGTTGCCTTTACCTGTTTTTTCGGCCGTGATTTCCCGTTCTTATGTCTTGGGAGCCTTTTGTGCAGGGCGGCCCGGAGATCGCGGTGCAGGCTTTTTAGCGACGGGGTTACCAGCACGGGTGCGCCCACGGTCGCCCAGTCCCACAGCTTGCCGGAATATCCCATGGGCACATTTATGCAGCCATGCGAACAATACGGGCCGATCACATCTCCCAGGTGAATCCAAACGCGGGCATAAATGTGCAGGGCATCGGGCATCACGGCCTGATCCCCGTAGGCATCGGAGTAGGTGGACCAATGAACGGGGTCTTTCTTGTCCACCCTGTAGAATCCCGCCCGGGTCCAGTCGTTTTTCCTGCCAATGCCGACATAGGTATCGCCAACCAGCCGGCCGTTTTCATACCATCCGAGAAATGGGATACTCTTCACAACCAGTATGAATCTGGGGAGAGCTTTGATTTCAGGGATGTCGCGGGGCAGAGGCGTCCAGTCCCTGTAGGACGAAAAGTCTCTGGGCGCCTGGAGGGGTTTGTGGTGCTTGATATCCTTTTGGATATACACGGGATCTTTCCGGTTCAGGCGGGCAAGAATCTGAACGGAGCGGGAAATGGTCAAGGCGGGATCCTCTCGTTGAATTTGGAGCAAATCCCCTTGGGTGACTACCCGCTGCGTGGTGGAAAGGTCGCCGCTTTCCGGCGGCGGAGCTGAAACCGTCGAGGGCCCCCCGAGATGGAATGTGGTGCATCCGGAGACCATGAACAATACGATCCCGGCGGTCAAAAGGCCCCGGTTAGATCGCTCGAACATAAAAAAAACCTCTGCGAATCCGTACCCCCGAAACAGTGCCGGCAGTGTATTCCGTGGATTTGTGAAGAATTGCCATCAGTTTACAATGTGAGCAGGCAGTTCCCGCTGGTGAGATAAATACGTTAAGTCGAAATGGTTTGCAAGGAAAAGAAAAGGGCCGGGATTGGCGCGCCCCCGGCGGGGACGGATAACCGAAAATTTCCGTCAGGGCGGTCCGTTGCGATGCAGACTTAAATGATTATTATAGACTACTTGTAATTCCGTGCATGCAGTTACCGCTTGGTGTCGTGCTAAGGAGGACTCGAAATGACCAAGGAAGAGGTGATTTTCCTTAAAAGTATGTTGGTTGACAGGCGCAAAAACATTCTGGAAATGGTTCAAAGGTTGGCCGCCGCATGGCAGGAATTGGAGGAGCCGGCGATAGAGCTCGAAGAGGAGGCTCAGAAGGCCAGCATTGCCAAGCCTTACGACAAACTCGATGAGAGCAGGAAAATAGAGATCGAACAGATCGACCTTGCGCTGATCAAAATGTCGGTGGGTGATTACGGGATTTGCTAGTCATGTGGAGACGATATCGCACCCAAAAGGCTGCAGGCGATACCCTGGGCTCGGCTTTGCGTAGAGTGCGCCCGTGACTTCGAAAGGGGTCATAGAAGTCTGCCGCAGAGCTTGGAGGTGGAGATATCCGGAAAAGTCCCCGATGAATACCAGGACTTGAACAATCAACAGATTGTCAGCCTGATCTATGAGCGTCTGCAAAATGACGAGCGAATCGAGACCGAAGAACTCAAGATTACGGTCAAAAAAGGTGTCGTGTCGCTGGACGGCAGGCTGGAAAGTGAGGGCGAGCGCAAACTGGTCCTGCAGTTGCTCTCCGATTCGATGGGATTTCCAACCATCGTCGATCGAATCGAGATAAACGAACTGGGGATCGAAGCCGGGGAAATTGCAGAAGAGGTGGCCGAAGAGGAGGAAATGGGTGGCCTGTTCTACGACCAGGAGACTCGCGAGGAGGCTTTTGACGCACAGGGGATTTCTTCGCGGACAAATTTTACAGGCGGCTTGTATGTCTAGCCCCTGTTAGCAGACACAAGCGGCTGACGGGTGTGGTCCGGAGCCCGGCCTGGAAACCTTTTGCCGGGATGAAGGGATATACAATGTGTGGAAGTGAATCGAGGGTTGCGGGGGGACGCAACCCTCGAACACTTTGGCCCCGAAGGGCCAAGGGGGCTCTGAAGGTCCACAGATGAGCACGAACACTCTTTGCACTACGCGATACTGATCGATCGGTCGAAGCGAGGTCGAATGGCGATTGAGCCTGAGAGGGGAACCGCAACTCCAGCAGGTGACAAGAAAGCGATCGAAAATCGAAACTCCAGGCAAGGAAGCATAAGAAGCAGCACAGGATGAAGTGGAACCGGATTTTCAGAGAACTTCTCGCGCGGTTCAAAAGCACGCTGAACATCGGGGCTTGGACCAAATTTCCTGGAAGTGAAATACGCCCCCCGGCAGTTGCTTAGAGCAACTTGTGTGCCAGAAAGGGATGGGGTGTAATGTGTGTTCTAATATCGGGCAGTTAGGGGGGTGAGGAGAAGGGCTTGTGGAGCAAACCGGCATCCAATCGGCACATTTAAGCGATATTTGTACTGTCGAGATGACAGTCGATCGTAATCTGAAAGTTTCAGCGAGGCGGGCAAGAGACAACAGAAGGCAAAAACAAAGGGATGAAGCCAGGTAGGGGCCGTCCCTTTTGCGTTACATTCTGAGTTGTTGGGCGCGCGTTTTGTAAGGAATGCCAAGATGCTCGTAAGCAAGTCGGGTGGCCAGGCGGCCGCGGGGAGTCTTGGTGAGGTAGCCTTCCTGGATCAGAAAGGGTTCATAGACGTCTTCGAGGGTGTCTTTTTCTTCCGAGACCGAGGCGGCCATGGTTTCGATTCCCACCGGTCCTCCGTCGTATTTGTCAATGATAGTGGACAGGATTTTTCGGTCCATGGCGTCGAAGCCTTTGTGGTCGACGTCGAGCATTTTGAGGGCGTCGTCGGCGACGCGGGCGGTGATAATGCCATCGGCTCGCACCTGGGCATAGTCGCGGACTCTTCGCAGGAGGCGGTTGGCCACCCGGGGGGTGCCGCGTGAGCGCCGGGCGATCTCCAGGGCGCCTTCCTGTTCCACGGCTATGCCCAGGATTTTAGCCGAGCGGACAATGATGCTGTTGAGTTCGTCGGGGCTGTAGAATTCGAGCCGGAGGGAGACACCGAAGCGGTCGCGAAGGGGTGGGGAGAGAAGGCCCGCCCGGGTGGTGGCCCCTATCAGGGTAAAGGGGGGCAGGTCCAGTTTTATGGTGCGCGCCGAGGGTCCCTGGCCGATGATGATGTCGAGCTTGAAGTCTTCCATGGCCGGGTAGAGGATTTCCTCCACGACGTGATTGAGACGGTGGATTTCGTCTATAAAGAGGACGTCTCCGCGTTCCAGGTTTGTGAGGATGGCGGCAAGGTCGCCGGGCCGCTCGATCACCGGCCCGGAGGTGCTACGCATGCTCGCCCCCAGCTCAAAGCTTATGACGGCGGCCAGCGAGGTCTTCCCCAGGCCCGGGAAGCCGTGAAAGAGCACATGGTCCAGGGGTTCGGCGCGTTTTTTGGCCGCGGCAATGAAAACGGAGAGGTTTTCCTTGACCTTTTCCTGGCCTATGTAGTCGGCCAGGCTGCGGGGGCGGAGGCTACCCTCGACGGGCAGGTCTTCTTCCTGTTTTTGGGGCGTAATCACACGGTCCGACATGTGCAACGAATCTCCAAAATGGTGACTCGTGATTCGTGACTCGTGACTGGTGAAAAAAGTGCCGGGGCGACGAATTTGGGTTTCACCAATCACGAGTCACGAGTCACGAATCACTAAACCAATGCCTTGAGCGCTCCTCTAAGGAGAGCTTCGATCGAGGGGTTTTCCCCCAGGTCCTGCCTGGCCAGTTTCAATGCTTTTTCGGCTTCCACGGGGCGGTAACCCAAATTTACGAGGGCCGAGAAGGCGTCCGGAAAGGAGTTGCCTGACTCCGCGAAGGGCTGCGGGGGGGCGGCCTTCTCTTTGGTCTTTCCCTGCACCTTGTCGCGGAGTTCCAGCACGATCCGGTCGGCAATTTTTTTTCCTACCCCGGGGACGTTTTTAAGCCGCAGGTAATCCTGCCTGACAATGGCTTGCCGCAGATCATCCGGGCTGATGCCCGAAAGAATGCCCATCGCGAGCCTGGGGCCGACTCCGTTTACGCCTGTCAGCAGCAGAAAGGATTCCTTTTCGGCGATGGTGCGAAACCCGAAGAGCTGAATGGCGTCCTCACGCACGTGGGTATGGATGTTGAGCATAACGGGGTGGCCCAGATCGGGCAGATCATAGAAGGTGCTGAGGGGGACCTGGACGTGATAGCCGACGCCGTTGACATCGACTATGACGTACTCGGGGCTCTTGGCCCGCAATTTGCCTTCCAGAAAACCGATCATGACTTTTCCGAAAGCTTCCACCGGAGGTTGGAGGACCAGGTGCTGATATGGCAGACCGCAACGGCCAGGGCATCGGCGGCATCGGGCTCCAGGGTCGAGTCGATGTGGAGAAGGCGCTGGACCATTCCCGCCACCTGCTCCTTGGGAGCTCTGCCGTAGCCGGCTACCGACTGTTTGATGCGAAGCGCGCTATACTCGTGAATAGCAAGCCCCGAGCAGGTTCCCGCCAGGATAACGGCGCCGCGGGCCTGACCCAGGCTCAGGGCGCTTTTGACGTTTTTGGCAAAGAAGACCTCTTCGACCGCCATGAATTCGGGGGTATAGGTCCCGATGGAGACTTTGATCTGCTCGAAGATGATCTGCAAGCGTTCGGGAAGCGGGCGTGAGGACGGAAGCTTCACTGTTCCATGGTGGATGTGCCTAAGATGGAAGCCGTCCCCCTCAACGATCCCGAATCCGGTAAAGCGTGACCCCGGGTCCACCCCGATTGTGCGGATCATCATTTATTCCAGCGATTCCATTATTTCGTCCGGGATGTCAAAGTTAGAGTAAACATTTTGCACATCGTCCTGGTCTTCCAGGGCATCCATGAGTCTTAGGAGTTGCTGGGCGGTCTTTGCGTCCTCGATGCGAACGGTGGTCTGGGGCGCCATGGTGACTTCAGCAAGCTCGTAGGTGAGGCCTTTTTCGTCGAAAACCGATTTTACGGTCAGAAAATCCTCGGGGGCCGTAATGACCTCGAACTGGTCTTCCTGGTCTTTGACATCTTCGGCGCCGGCATCGAGGGCCAGTTCCATCAGTTCTTCCTCGGGCATGGTCTTTTTATCGAAAACGATGCTGCCCTTCTTATCGAACATCCAACCGACGCAGCCCGCCTCACCAAGGTTTCCGTTGTTCCTGGAAAAGACGTGGCGAATTTCGCTGGCCGCCCGGTTTCGGTTGTCGGTCATAATATCGATCAGGACCGCCACGCCGGCGGGGCCGTATCCCTCGTAGCTAAATTCTTCGTAATTGACGCCTTCGAGTTCTCCGGTGCCCTTCTTTATGGCCCTGTCGATATTTTCTTTGGGCATATTTTCAGCCTTTGCGGCCAGGACCGCGGCCCGGAGGCGAGGATTGCCATCCTGATTTCCGCCGCCCATCCGGGCCGCAACCATAACCTCCTTGATCAACCTGGTGAAAATCTTTCCCCGCTTGGCATCAGCCGCCCCCTTTTTGTGTTTGATGGTGGCCCATTTGGAATGACCGGACATAAACGCCTCCTGACTATATTTTTCTATTCATGGCAAGGATATAAATTTCCTTGCTCTGTTTCCTGGTAGCCTCGGGTCTTACGACCCTGGTGGTCGAGAAATGTTTTTTGACCTCTGCCAGAAGCCGGTGAAAATCCGATCCCTGAAACAGCTTGGCCAGAAAAGCGCCTCGGGGCGCAAGCGCCCATAAGGCCAATTCAAAGGCCCGTTCGAAAAGAAGCGCGGAACGGGCGGTGTCGGCGACTTTAATGCCCGAAGTGGACGGGGCCATGTCGCTTAGAACGGCATTGAAGGGGACATGGTCGCGCAAGGCGGCTTCCACGAAATCATTATCGAAAATGTCTCCCTGAAGAGTCACCACCTGTTTTGGGAAGGCATGTTCGATCGGCTTCAGATCGATGCCCACAACGAGGCCCGCGCCTCCCACGATCGGGCCCGTAAGCTGTATCCAGGAACCGGGGGCCGCACCCAGATCGAGGACGCGGTCTCCGGCCTTCACCACTTTAAACCTTTTCTGGATCTCTTCGAGCTTATAGATAGCCCGTGCAAGGTAATTATCTTTTTTTGCCTTGCGAAAATAGTAGTCCTGGACCGTAAAAGCCATTCCGTCGACCCTAAAGATATGAATTGTTTCCTATATCGGAAAACCCCCGGTTTGTAAACCGGGGCTTTGCGAAAACGTGATAAACTGTTCCGCTTCTTATTGTAGACGGAGGAGGACAGAAATGGAAAAAATAATCAACGGAAAAAAACTTGTTCTTGTCCGGGGTGATATCACCGAGATGGCGGTCGACGCGATCGTAAACGCCGCAAACGCTCATCTCCAGTTGGGCGGAGGGGTGGCGGGAGCGATCAGGACCAAAGGGGGACCGAGCATCCAGGAGGAGTGTAACCGCATCGGGCCGATCCGGGTGGGCGAGGCGGCGGCAACCGGAGGCGGCAAGCTGAAGGCGTCCCATGTGATTCATGCGGTCGGCCCGGTTCACGGCGAGGCGGACGAAGACGAGAAGCTGCGCAGCGCCACTGTTAACAGCCTGGAGCGGGCAACGGAAAAAGGGCTGAAATCCATTGCTTTTCCGGCCATCAGCACGGGGATCTTCGGCTTTCCCAAGGACCGGTGCGCCCGGATCATGCTGGAGGCAGTCGGGGAATTTCTGGCGAGGCGGCAGACGAGCCTGGAAACGGTGATGTTTTGTTTATGGTCCGGGGAGGACCTGGAAATATTCGAGAAAACACTGGAGGAAAGAAAATGACCGCCGCGGCCGGGATTGCCAAGCCCAGCGGCGTGCCGCCGCGGCCGGGATTGCCAAGCCCGCACCACGGACTTTCGCGGTTTCCGGGCGTCCCGGGTCGACATGAGGAACTGCTCTGAAAAGTTCTTGTTGGGCTGCGCTGCGCTTAGCCCAACCTTGTATCTTGAAAGAGCAAGAGCGTGGAACTACGGATTTTGTTGGGCTGCGCTGCGCTTAGCACCAACCTACACGCTTAGCCCAACAGCCCAAACCTGTTGGCCCGACCTGGGGAGCTCTGAAAAGGAGCAGGAAGAACCGCGCCCCGCACCTTTTCATTAAATTGGGTGGGGCGAGGTAAGATGAGGGGGGGGATCATGACAGGTCGGCTGCAAGATTTCAGGGGAGCCGGAGTAGCGTCGGCAATAGCGAAGCGTTGTGCAGGCTTTGAATCAACTGGAGCGCTCCATAAAGCCACAGGAAATAACTGGCGTCGAGGATGGCTTTTTTAAGCTGCCCGGTGCTGACCTGGCAGGCGTCGGGTTCCGAGTAGAGCGCTATTTTGGGGATAAACCTGGGTACTCGTTTGGCATAGGACTCGAATGCGTTTCCATGGATCCGGCGCAGGCTCTCTTCTTCGCCCAGGATTACAAACGGGTAGTAAAGGCCAAAGGAAAGGGTCAGAAGAAGCAGAATCAGAAAGCTGCCCGAAGCGAGTCCGATGCCCACGGTCCCCACCAGGCTGAACAGGTAGAGAGGATTGCGGGTGGTGGAATAAGGACCGGATTGGACCAGGCTGGTGGTTTTGCGGCCGGAGATGTAGAGGGAACTCCAGACCCTTCCGAAGGCGGCCACGATTACGCAGCCAAGGGCGGCGAAACCGACCAGGTCCCGCCCGAGACCATTTCCCAGCCGGTTTCCGCAGACCATAAGCAGAAAGAAGACCAGCAGGGCCAACAAGCGGGAATGAACGATGCGAATCTTCGAGACCTTGCCTACATTCAAAAAATTCATTTCTTTGCTTCCAGACATCAGGATATGAAAAATACTTCGGTTCCCTCTCGGGGCATGGAGGCGGCGGATATCGTCCATCACGCTGTGTTGTGTATAGAAAAGAGGAGGTAAAGACAAGAAAATTCCGACAAATTACGGATTTGCCGGCGCGGAGGGGGGGCGGCGGAGGGTCCAAATTTTTGTTCAGGAACGAACCGGCACAGGAGGGCGGCGTTTTTTACCGGCCGGCGCCAAATGCGGTGCGGGGTCAACAGGGTGAAGCGCCGCCAGGCGCGGGAGTGGGCTCCATTCCGCAATTCTCAAATTCCTCAATTCCCGAAGCCCTCAACAACTCAATTTCCAACCGCGGGTCCGGGCCGAAGGGAACGGCTGCGAGGAAAAATTGTTGACATTTTACGGTAATCTATTTATGAAGCGTTGGTTCCACTGCCCGAGAAGGGGGACGGGGATGAAGCAAGTTTAACCCCAGGCATTGATCTCTTCGGCGCTTCATGTCCCCGTTTTTTTAGGACTCTTGGGCTTTCCTCAATTAAATCAGTCGACAAATACTCGGTGGAGCCGAGCGTTAACCCTGAGAGCTTTTCAAGCAACCCCCGAAGGAAAACGCTTTCGGTCCGGCAGGAAAGAATCCCAAGGTTTTGGCTCTAAAACGGCAATGGCCTTTCAGACGTGTATTCCGCTGATTCAGGTAAGGCTCGAAGCCTGATCGGCTCGCGGACTAACATGGAATCGACTCTCAAGAAGGAGGCTGACCTTGACATTTCAACCATCAAAGCAGGTGTATTCGGGAAAAATCAGAGAAGTAACCCTGGGTAGCGGAGACAAGGCGGTTACGATTGGCGGCAGAGGGGTCTTTGCTTTTCATTCATTCGAGGGAGCAGTACCGAACGCCCCGAAGATTGCAATGGAAGTGTGGGACAAGGATCCGAGCGCGGACTGGTGCGAAGCGGCAAAGGCGCCTTTCAGCGACGTTTTGAGCGATCCGGCGGCTTGGGCAAAAAAATGCGTAAGCGAGTACGGGGCCGAGATCATAGTGGTGCAGACCAAGAGCGCCGATCCCAACGGTGACAACCGGTCGGCCGGCGATGTGGCCGCAACGGTAAAAAAAGTGGTAGACGCCGTGGATGTGCCGGTGGTGGTGTGGGGCGTAGCCAATCACGAAAAAGACACAGATGTTATGAAGCTTGTGGCCGAGAGCTGTGCGGGCCGCAGGGTGTCCCTGTCCCCGGTGGAAGAAGGCGACTACAAGCAGATAGGGGCCGCTTCTCTTGGCTACCAGCAGTTGGTGGTGGCCTCTTCGCCCATCGACATCAACCTGGCCAAACAGCTCAACATCCTGCTTGGAAACCTGGGGGTGAAAGCGGAGAACCTGTTAATCGACCCCACCACGGGCGGGCTCGGATATGGACTCGAGTACACCTATTCGGTTATGGAACGCGCCGGGCAGGCTGCTCTTACCCAGGAAGACGAAAAACTCCAGCAGCCGATGATAGCCAACGTGGCCAATGAGACGTGGAAGTGCAAAGAGTCGAATCTTAGCACCGAGGACGCTCCCGAGCTCGGCGACGCCGCCCAGCGGGGTATTCTAATGGAAGCTGTCACCGCGGTAAACCTGCTGATTGCCGGGGCCGACGTGGTGGTTATGCGCCATCCTGAAGCCATAAAGCTGGTGAGAAACTATATAGCGAAGATGATGTAAATCTTTTGCTAAGAATCGATAGCGAGTGTTTTCGGTAAAACGAACCTCCCCAGGAAGGGGAAAAGAGGTGCTAAATGGCTGATGAAAAGAAACCGGTTTCGATTGTAGAAGAAAAGAAAGCAAAGAAAATCGATTATCGAGACATGACGACCTGCGAGACCACGCTCCAGATGCTGCGCAAAATGGAAGCGGACGGGACGGATAACAGTTTTACGCGCGCGGCGGAAATGAAGCCCTGCCCGATCGGCGCGGACTCGGCCTGCTGCAAGCACTGCTTCATGGGCCCCTGCCGCCTCAACGCTAAAGACCCCTACTCGAAGGTGGGAGTTTGCGGCGCGACGATAGATACCATAGCCGCCCGTAACTTCGCCCGCAACGTGGCCGCCGGCTGCGCGGCCCACACCGACCACGGCATGGGGATGCTCGACATCTTCCGGGAAGTGGTAAACGGCAAGATCGAGCACTTCAAGATCCAGGATGTCAAGAAGCTGAAGAGCGTTGCCGAGAGCATCGGCATCGCCACCGAGGACAGAGAGGTCATGGACATCGCCAAGGACCTCTATGCCGAACTGGAGCGCACCTACACCCAGGTTGAAGGTGAAATTCCCTTCGCCAAGCGCGTTCCGCCCAAGACCCTCGAGCTGTGGAGAAAAGAGGGGATCGTTCCGCGTGGCTCCATGCGCGAGATCATGGAACTCATGCACCGCACCCACATGGGCGTTGACCAGGATTATGACAACATCATGAAGCAGTGCTCCCGCACGGCGCTGGCCGACGGCTGGGGCGGCTCCATGGTGGCGACGGAAATCTCCGACATCCTTTTCGGCACGCCCTCGCCCAAGGTTGCCGGCGTCAATATGGGGTTTTTGAAAAAAGACCAGGTCAACATCATCATTCACGGCCACGAGCCGCTGATGTTCGAAGCCATGGTGGTGGCGGCGAGCGATCCGGCAAACATTGAAAGGGCCAAGGCAGTCGGGGCCAAGGGCATCAACCTGCTGGGCATGTGCTGTTCGGGCGCGGAAGTGCTGGGACGCCACGGCATTCCTCACGCCGGCAACTTCATGTCGGTCGAGCCGGTTATCGCCACGGGCGCGGTCGATGCCATGGGCGTGGACGTCCAGTGCATCATGCAGTCCCTGGTGAAGGTGGCCGACTGCTACGGGACGAAGTTCTTTACGACCAACCCCCGGGCACACATCGAAGGCGCGGTGCATGTCGAGTTTCACGAACATGCCCCGTTTGACGCCCCGAACCAGATCATCGCCATGGCCGTGGAGCGTTTCTCCAACCGGACCGCGAAGGTCGTCATCCCCTCGCGGCAGGACTGGGGCGTGCACGGGTTCTCGCACGAGTACGTCAACTACATGCTGGGCGGCGAGTACCGTGCGTCCTATACGCCTCTTAACGCCAACATCATCAACGGCAAAATCCGGGGCGTTGCGGGCGTGGTGGGCTGCACCAACCCGCGGGTGAAGCAGGATTACGTCCACGTCGAACTGGTCAAGGAACTGATCAAGAACAACGTCCTGGTGGTCCAGACCGGGTGTTCGCAGATTGCGCTGGCCAAGGCCGGTCTCTTGCGGCCCGACGCGTCGGTTCTGGCCGGCGAAGGTCTGGCCGAGGTTTGCGAGACGGTCGGTATTCCGCCGGTCTTGAGCCTGGGTTCCTGCGTTGACAACAGCCGCATCCTCATCGCCGTGGCCGAGATGGTCAAAATGGGCGGTCTTGGCGACAAGATTTCGGATCTTCCGGTTGCCGGCGCCGCACCCGAGTACATGAGCGAGAAAGCCATCTGCATCGGTCAGTACTTCGTTGCTTCGGGCGTCTACACCGTTTTCGGCGTGACCTTCCCGACGGTACAGGGCACCAAGTTCCACGACCTGCTCTTTAACGGCCTCGAGGAAAAGGGCTTCGGAAAATGGGGATTCTCCACTGATCCGATTGAGATGGCCTACCTGATGATTGACCATATCGACAAGAAAAGGGCCGCCCTTGGCATTTCCGAGAAAAGCGAGCGGAAACTGTTCAGCATGGATGACCGCAGAACGGCTGAAGGTTGAGCCACCGGGCTGTGCTGTAAAGTTTGTCCGCAATCTAATTCCGGCTTGAAGCCGGTTGCTTTGCCAGGGAAAAGAGAAAAGGAGTCAAGTTATGTCTAGGTTAGTCGCTTTTGCAGCGATTCAGGGAGCTTACAATATAGTTGCCAAAGCCGAAGGCAAGTTCAAGCAGGCCATGGATAAGTATGGGCCGAACCAGCCGCTGGCTTTCCCCAATACGGCCTACTACCTGCCGGTTATTTATTCGATTCTGGGCGTCAAGGTGGAAAAGCTGGCCGATGCCGAAGAGGTATTGAAGAAGTGCCGCGATCTTCTGCCCAAGCACATCAAGCCCGAGCACAACATTCACCTTCCGTACCTGGGAGGGACGCTTGATTCGGGCATGGCCGCCATACTGGCCGAAGAAGTGGTCGAGGCCATCCGGTATGTTGACACTCCCGATTTCTATACGCTGGGCGAGGACTGCGATCCGGCCAACGGGAAAGTCTGGCTGGGCGCGGCAGACGATGTCATCATGAGAAAGCGCGGCGTGGAGTTCGTCGACGGTTCGGCGCCCGGTTTTGCGGCGATCGTCGGTGCGGCTCCGAGCCCGGAGATCGCCAAGCTGATCGCTGAAGAATACCAGAAAAAGAACCTTTATATCTTCATGTGCGCCAACCAGAACGGCACCTCGTTTGCCGAGCAGCTGGTGGAGGCGGGTGTGGAGATCGGCTGGGGAACGCGTCTGGTGCCGTTTGGTCCGGACATCTCCGGAGCGGTCTTCGCCCTGGGTTTTGCCAACCGCGCGGCCATGGCCTTCGGTGGTGTAAAGCCCGGCGATTACCAGACGATTCTGAAGTACAACAAGGACCGTATCTTCGCCTTCGTCAACGCTCTTGGCGAAGTAAACGCCGAGTGGGCGGCCAACGCGGCCGGCGCCATCAACTGGGGTTTCCCCACGATCGCGGATAGCGATATCCCCGAGATACTTCCCTACGGCGTGTGCACCTACGAACACGTGGTCTCGAGCGTTCCCTACGAGCAGATGACCGCAAAGTCGATCGAAGTGCGCGGCCTGAAGGTCAACATCACGGAGATTCCGATTCCTCTGGCGTACGGCCCGGCGTTTGAAGGCGAGCGCGTACGTAAAGACGACGTCTACCTGGAATGCGGCGGCGGTAAGACCCACTGCTGCGAGCTGGTTAAAATCGCGGCGATGGACGCGGTCGAAGACGGCAAGGTGGAAGTGATCGGGCCGGACATCAAGGATGTAAAGCCGGGTTCGAGGCTTCCGATGGCGGTGCTGGTAGAGGTCGCCGGCCGGAAGATGCAGGAAGACTATGAACCGATCCTGGAGCGGCAGTGTCACCACCTGGTAAACTATGCCCAGGGCATCATGCACATCGGCCAGCGCGACATCGCCTGGTACCGGATCGGCAAGCAGGCGGTGGAAAAGGGCTTCACCCTGGGAGACATCGGGAGAATCCTGCACGCCAAGTACCACCAGGATTTCGGCGCTATTTTCGACAAGTGCCAGGTGAAGATTTTCACCGACGAAGCCAAGGTCACCGAAATGCTCGGCGTTGCGCGCAGTGCCTACAAGGTCCGCGACGAGCGCATCGAAGGCATGACCGACGAGGCGTGCGAGACCTACTACTCCTGCACGCTGTGCCAGTCTTTCGCGCCGACCCACGTCTGCGTGATCAGCCCGGAGCGTACCGGTCTTTGCGGCGCTTACAACTGGCTGGACTGCAAGGCCTCCAATGAAATCAACCCCACAGGCCCCAACCAGCCGGTGGTCAAGGGCGAGACCCTGGATCCAAAGCTTGGCAACTGGAAGGGCGTAAACGATTTCGTTTTCAAGGCATCCAGACAGGCCGTGGAGAAGTACAATTTCTACAGCCTGGTATACGACCCGATGACCACCTGCGGTTGCTGCGAGTGTATCGCCGCTGTTTTGCCGATGTGTAACGGCATTATGAGTGTAAACCGCGACTACACCGGCATGACGCCTAGCGGCATGAAGTTCACCACGCTGGCCGGCACCATCGGCGGCGGTCTGGTAACCCCCGGGTTTGTGGGTCACAGCAAGTACAACGTCACCCAGCGCAAATATATGGCCGGCGACGGCGGACTTGCCCGGTTGGTATGGATACCGAAGATTTTCAAAGAGGAAATCAAGGACCGGCTCATCAAGCGCGGTGAAGAGATGGGTATTCCCAACTTCATCGACATGATCGCCACCGAAGAAAACGGCACCACGGAAGACGAAGTCTACGCGTTCCTGGAAAGCGTGGGGCATCCCGCCTTGACCATGGAAAGCATTCTTGGCTGATCAATTGCCCGGGCGTGCGGCTCCTGGCCGCACGCCCGGTCTCAATATGAGAATCGAACCTTTAGCAGGAGAAAACGCTCATGGGCCTTACCGGAATACAGATATTTAAGTTGATGCCCAAGACAAACTGTGGTGAATGTGGGGTTCCGACCTGTTTGGCTTTTGCGATGAACCTTGCCTCGGGCAAGGCCGAACTTGACAAGTGTCCCTACGTGTCGGCGGAGGCCAAGGAGAAACTGGCTGCCGAATCGGCGCCTCCCATTCGCCCCGTGACCGTAGGAACCGGTGAATATGCGGTAAAAGTCGGCGGTGAGACGGTTCTTTTCAGACATGAGAAGACCTTTGTCAATCCTCCCGGCCTGGCGGTTATGGTATCCACCGCTGAAGAGGGCGCTTCGGTTGATGGAAAGATCGACCGGTTCAAGAAAGCTCAGTACGATCGTGTTGGTCTCAAGCTGCGGGCCGAAATGATCGCGGTAAAGGATGCGGGCGGTGGCGCCGACGCATTTTGCGCCCTGGCGGCGAAGGCGGCCGCGACAGGCGCGGCCATGATTTTCATGTCCGATTCGGCTGACGTTCTGACGGCCGCCGCGGACAAGTTCAAGGACAAGAAGCCGCTTCTTTATGCGGCTACCGCGGCCAACGTGGAAGCAGTCGGAAATCTGGCCAAGGCCTCGGAATGCCCTGTAGCCGTAAAGGGTGACGGAACGCTCGAGAGTGTGATCGCTCTTAGCGAAAAACTCACCGCGATGGGTGTAAAGGACATAATTATTGACACCGGCACGCGGGAGCTGAAGAAGGCTTTCTCCGAGCAGATCATGATCCGCCGTTCGGCCCTGAAAGACAGGTTCCGTCCTCTGGGTTTCCCGACGATCATCCTGGCCAACGAGATGGGCGACGGGATAATGGAAGAAGCCCTGGTAGCGGCCACTTTCATTGCCAAGTACGGCGCGTTGATGGTCATGAGCGATCTTCAGCCGCACGTTCTGTTTCCGCTCCTTCTGGCACGGCTAAACATCTACACCGACCCGCAGCGGCCGATGACCGCCGAGCAGGGTATCTATCCGATCAACAACCCGGACGAAAATTCTCCGGTGCTGGTGACCTGCAACTTCTCTCTTACCTACTTCATCGTTTCGGGCGAGGTAGAGGGCAGCAGGGTTCCTTCGTGGTTGCTCGTTCAGGATACCGAGGGTCTTTCGGTCATGACCGCGTGGGCGGCCGGCAAGTTCTCGGGCGAATCGGTGGGCACGTTTATCAACAAGTGCGGGATCAAGGACAAGATCAAGCACAAGACGGTAATCATCCCCGGGTATGCGGCCGGCATCAGCGGCGAGTTGGAAGAAGAACTCGGCGCGGGCTGGACGGTCCAGGTGGGTCCCAGGGAAGCCAGCCAGATTCCAAAATTCCTGAAGTCCTTTAAGGCGTAGACGGGAGACCAAATTAATGAAACTGATAGGTGAAAACCTGAACATAATGAGCAAGAAGTATGGCGCGGCGCTCAAGGCCAAAGAGGCCAAACCGCTCCAGGAGCTGGCCATCGAGCAGGCCCAGGCCGGGATGGACTATATCGACCTCAACATCGGGCCCGCAGGCAAGATGGGCGTGGAACTGATGACCTGGCTGGTTCCGGCCATAGAGGAAGTAGTCGATGTTCCTCTGGCCCTGGATACTTCCAACGTCAAGGCGATAGAAGCCGGGCTGAAAGCCTGCAAGAAGCACCGGCCTCTTGTCAACTCGATCATGGTTCGCCCCGAGAGAATGGAAGCCCTGCTTCCGCTGGCGGCCAAATATGACGCCGAGTTCGTTGGACTCCTGTGGGGACCGGAAGGGATGCCCCGGGATGAAAACGAGCGCGGCGCCCTTTGCGCCGAACTGGTGTTCAAGGCGACCGGTGAATTCGGGATCAATCCCGAGAGGATCTTTATCGATCCCATCCAGACGCCTGTGAACGTACAGCAGATCCAGATCATGAGCGTTATCGAGTTCATGAAGATGCTGGGCGACATAGCTCCGGGCTGCAGAAGCACCATCGGTCTTTCCAACGTCTCCAACGGCCCCCCGGACCACCTGCGTCCGATTCTGAACCAGGTCATGCTGATCATTTTGAAGCGGCATGGAATGTATTCGGCCATTGTGGACACCTATGACACCAAGCTCCATGAGATCGCCAGGGGAAAGCACGCCAACCTGGAGGCGCTGGTGCACAAGGTTGAGGACGGAGAATCCATCGACATGGGTCCTCTTTCCAGCGAAGAGAAAGATTTCGTGAAGACGGCCAAGGTAATTCTGGGCCAGACGCTTTATTCAGATTCGTGGCTTCAGATCTGAGTTATTCAAGGTCCGCCCGCGCCCGCGGGGCCGGGCGGGCCTTACCAAAGAATGGTTTCAGGGGGAGCTTAGCATGAAAACCGTCTTGTTCACCCTCTTTTGGCTGTCGGTATGCTTTGCGCCCTTTGTCCGGCTTTCGGCGCCGACAAGGTCCACGATCTCACCTGTCAATCGGGAACGGTGAGAGTCGGAGACAACAAAATCGAAGTCCTATCGCAGTGTGGAGAGCCTTCAAGCAAGGATAGTGTTGAACAGCATGCGCGGGGAGTCACCGTAACCATCGAGCAGTGGACATACAACTTAGGTGCGCAGGATTTTATTTACGTTCTGGATTTCAACGGGGCGACACTGAAAGCGATACGGCGAGGCGAACGCGGTTTTTGAGCGATTTGGGCAACGGTGACAGGGTTGCCTGATTGGCACAAAGTCCATAATCTATTAAGGTTAGAGACGGATTTTCTGTAAAAGGTTTACGGTCGTCAGGTCTGGCGGCCTTTGAGGGAACAGGAGAAATCAGCCCTCTTCTTTTCGCAACCCTCACACTGACCCCATTCCCTTCCAGGGCCGAGCGACCGCGAGTGCCGTGAGGCTCTTTCCAATTCCTGTTAAGCCACATCCGTCAAAGCGATGCAAATGGAGGAGACCGTGAAAGAGAACTGCCGGCCGCGAATTGCGGACCCCCAAGTCAGGCTGTGCCGCTCCATAATTTCGGTTCCAGCCAACCGTGAGAAGATGGCCGCCAAGGCGCTGGGCCTGGATGCGGACGTCATTATGCTCGACCTGGAGGATTCTGTGCCGGTCGAACAAAAAGATGAGGCCCGGGAGCGGGCCGTCGCCGTTTTGAGGGGGGCCAACCCCGGGGGCAAGGTCTTCTCCCTTAGAATCAACGGAATGGACACTCCGTTTGCTTACCGCGACCTGATCGATGTAGTGGAAAGAGCCGGCGAATTTATCGATACTATCGTCATTCCCAAGGTCAATGAAGGTGCGCAAGTAAAGGCGGTGGATTATTTTCTTACTCAGATAGAGCTGCGAATGGGTTTTAGGAGGCCGATCGGCCTTGAACCCTCGATAGAGACCGCTTCGGGAATGATGCGGGTGGAGGAAATCGGTTTCAGCTCGCCCCGGATCGAGGCGCTGGTATTTGGAGTGGCCGATTACAGCGCTTCTCTCACCATGCCCGGTGGAGGGATAAGCGGTCATGGAGAAAGAGAAGAGCTTTATCCGGGCGACAGGTATCATTTCCCCTTGAGCCGGATGGCGATGGCGGCCAAGGCCGCGGGAGTGGCGGCCATCGATGCCCCTTATGGCGATTACAAAGACCCGGAAGGTCTCCGGCGCTCGTGTTTGGCCAGCGGTGGTTTGGGATACGACGGAAAATGGGTTATCCACCCCGATCAGATTGGAATTGTGAACGAGGTCTATACTCCTTCGGAGGAAGCTTTTGAGCGTTCCAAAAGGATTTTGGAAGCTTACGAGCAGGCCAGGGCCGCCGGGGTGGGTTCTATCGCCCTTGACGGCAAAATGGTCGATGGCGCCTCCATCAGGGTGGCGCAGGTCGTACGGGCCAGACGGGAAGCAATCGACAGGAACGGCAAAAAGACGTGATGCGTATGGCGCACAATGTTACGGCCGGGTTCAAGGCCGGGCCGGAAAGGCAGAGATGAGCAACGCCGAGTCAGCAGAAAGTCGCCAGGAAGGCCTGGCCGGGCATCTCGAGCTCCAGATACTCTACGATATCTTTTCCGCCCTCTACAGTTCCCCGTATCTTCAGGATGTTCTCAAACGAGCGCTTGCAAATATTCTGGGCACTCTCAGGTGCAAGATGGGCGCTCTCTATCTGGTCAAGGACAGTTCGGGGGAAAAATGGCTCCTGGAGTTGTCGGCGCACCACGGATTCGCGCCCAGGCTGCTCAATACCGTTCAGTACCTTACCATACCCTCGGAGATGATGGACAAGTATTGGCAGAATGAGCCCATCCGATGGTTTCCGATTTCCAAGTTGTATTTTGCCGCTCTTCGCGACCGCATGAAGGAAAAGAACGTCGAGGAAATCATCTGCATCCCCTTGATGTCGCAAAGCCAAGTGGTGGGGTTGCTCTATGTGACAAATGACGGCGCCTATAAGCTGGGGGCGGGGCAGAGCGAACTTTTAAGGGCCGTAGGAAATCAGCTGGGGGTGTCGATCCAGAACGCAAGGCTTTTCGACTCGGTGGAACGGGCCAAGCGGGAGTTGGAAATCAGTTTCGACGCCATCCGGCACGCTATCTTCCTGGTAGATAGAAGGATGCGGATTTACAGGGTGAACCGAACCAGTGAGGTGGTCTACGGGCCTGAGCTGGTGGGACGCAAATACCCCCGGATCATTTACGGGACGGAAGAACCTCATAAGGAATGTCCCATCCGGGCGTGCCTGGGGAGCGCCCAGCCCATCCGAACAGAGGGCCCCCACCCGCGTTGGGGCGGCTACTACCACTATTATGCCTTTCCGGTTTTCAACGTATCTTCCGGGGACCTGGAACGAGTGGTCTATTATGAAAAGGACGCCACACAAGCCAGAAAACTCGAACAGCGGCTGCAGCAGTCAGAACGGCTGAAGGCTCTGGGCACGCTGGCCGCGGGGATCGCTCATGAAATTCGCAATCCGCTGGCCACCATAAATTTCAACACCCAGATGCTCCGGCGGGAATTGGAGTTAAAACCAGCCCAGGAGGAGATGTTCGAAGACGTTTTCGAGCAGATACGCAGGATGGACCGCATTATTCAGCAGGTGCTCCAGTTTGCCAGACCCAGCGATCCTCAGTTTCTACCCGCCGAACTAAATGATGCGGTGAGTCGTTGTGTGGATATGGCGAAAATGTATTTGAGGAAGGCCAGCGTGGAACTTTCGGTGGAGCTGCAGCCGGACCTTTCTCCCATCGTGATGGATTTCAACCAGATCTGCCAGGTATTGATGAACCTCATAATCAATGCGATCGAGTCGATGCCCGGAGGCGGAAAACTGAGAGTGAGCACCTTCTCGAACTCCGAGCAGGGGCAGGTCTTCGAAATTCACGATTCGGGGACGGGCGTTTTGGAGGAAGACAAGGCCCGCATATTCGATCCGTTCTTTACCAGAAAGCCTGATGGAACGGGTATGGGGCTCAGCATATCCCGGCAGATAGCCGAAAAACACGGCGCCCTGATGGAAATGGATTCGGCGCCGGGGGAGGGGACCACTTTCAGATTGATCTTTCCCCGGGGCAGCGATCAATACGAATCGGGGAGTTCGAAGTAAGTCGACAGCGAGGTGTTGCGCGGTCGATATTTACGTGTGACGGAGTTTAGACCCC
The DNA here is from genome assembly GCA_031292195.1 of Syntrophobacteraceae bacterium. GTDB lineage: Bacteria > Desulfobacterota > Syntrophobacteria > Syntrophobacterales > Syntrophobacteraceae > SbD1. The sequence continues at coordinate 1,933 of JARLHP010000201.1, read as the reverse complement.
GCAAGTTTTCCCGGAGCGGACCGGGTCTTTTCAGGCATCGGAACATCGCGGTTCCACAAGGGCGCTGTTTCGGGAAATCGCTCTGGCTTGGGCGCTAAATTCGGAAAGGCGTTTTCGAAATTTTATTCCGCAACGCCTCGTCTGATGATCGCTCCACGTGTTGCCGTCCACTTCCAAATCGTACATCACGGTGGATGCGATTCGATTCATCAGGGGCAAATCCAAACCGAAAATACTGATGTTTGCCGGACCAGTATCGAGCTTCCTGGTGGCCAGGTACTGAACGGATATCCCGTAGGAACTGGCGTCCAACACTCTGCCAACGATTACAGGTCCCTCGGGAAGCACAAATGCGGCGAAAATCTCTTCGCTGATTTCAAACCGCTTGTATTTTCTCTTCTCTTGGCGCACGACAAAGCCCCCCCTGGACTTCCACCTCAACCGAATTGCGGCGCTTGATTTCATCTACTCGTGGTTGGAAATTATAAATTTTTTTGCAATTTGCATACCTGCTGAACAAAACTGATATAAGTCATTGATAGTTGAAAGTATTATAGATTTGAGCCCTGGGCGCGCCGCGGCGAAAGTGTAAAAAATACCGACACCAGCAATCCGGAAAATGGTGGCAAACCGGCTTGTGGGCGGATTTCGAGGTCGTAAAGAATTCCGACGCATATTGGGAAAAATCTCCAATACCGTAAAAATGGCCCCGCCGCAGCAATGATTTAGCCTTTAGAAGAGCAGATTCTCAATGATCTCGGATGGATCGAGTCCCCCTGCGCTCAGTGGTGATGTCTGAGAGCGTAAGATTGGATTACCAAAGCGTAAGGAAGTGAAATATGTAAGCTGGAAATTGCGATTTGGGAGCGGTATCCCACCGGTGGTTACCGGGCTCAAACCATTACCACGTAAGATTTAGTGAACGTTTCGGAGGGTGAGCTCCCGCCTGGCATTACTTTTGCTTTTTACGATCGGCAAGGATATTTGGCACCACACCATAAAAGGCAAACTGCGTGAAAACGCAGGACGCAAAGTTACTGGCCTAAGTTCCGGAGTGCCGGGATACGGTCGCAGGACTGCTGGGCGGATGCAGCACCTCCTCAGGACGCTGGATTTGCCAGGCGATTTTCGAGGAGGTCGAAATGAAAAGTTACGTCGCATACCTTACAACAATCCTGGTCGTTTCGCTCGTCCTGCTGATGAGTTGGTCCTCCGGGGCCCTGGCCGCGCAAGCCGTGCTGGCGTGGAACGCGTCAACGGATACTTCGGTAACCGGATACAAAGTCTATTACGGCACCCAAAGCGGAGTCTACCAGACGCCGATCGACGCCGGAAACACAACCACTTACACTGTGACGGGGCTTTCGGACACGCAGGCCGCCTACTTTGTGGTGACAGCCTATTCCAGTACGCAGGAGAGCGGTTTTTCCCCGGAGCTGGCCTGTGATTTTATAACGGCCCAAGCACCATCCAACGGACAGATTACGCCCGCGGGAACGACCTCCGTATCTACCGGAGGGTCCCAGACCTATTCAATAGTCCCAAACTCGGGGTATCAGATTGGCGCCGTGGTGGTGGACGGCACGCAGGTGGCAAATCCAGCCTCCACTTACACATTTTCCAACGTGAGCGGCTGCCACACCATAGCAGCCACCTTTGTGCCCGTTGCCCCGGTAAGTTATACTATTTCGGCCAGCAGCGGGGCCGGAGGATCGCTTTCTCCTTCCGGTGCGGTGAGTGTGGTTTCCGGGGCCAACCAGACCTTTACGATCAGCCCGGCGGCCAATTACCAGATTTCGAGCGTTACGGTCGATGGAGTTTCCCAGGGCGCGGTATCGAGCTATACGTTCCCTAGCGTCGCGACCACTCACACCATCGCGGCGGCTTTCGTCCCGGTATACACTATTTCGGCCAGCAGCGGGGCCGGAGGATC
>JARLHP010000200.1 GCA_031292195.1 Syntrophobacteraceae bacterium | reverse complement strand
GGCGTCGATATCGAGGGTTTGTTCCGGAGCCTCGGCGGGGGCTGTCTTTTGTGGCTGAGAGTCCCCGCTGGCGGGGGCGGCGGCAACCCCACCCGCTGAAGCCGATGGCGCCGGGGAGGTTTCCGGACGCTTTGCCGGCGCGAAAAGCTTGTCCATCTCGCTGTCTATGCCCATGTCGAAGGCGTCGATATTGAGAGGTTGTTCCGGACTGTCGGACCGTTCGCTCTTCCGCGGGTGAGTGTCCTGCCCGGAACTCGCGCCTGCTGACGGGTTACCATCGGTTTTCCGATTGGCTGGAACGAACAGGGAGTCGATCCCGTTGTCGAGTTCCAGCTCCAGGGTATTGATGTCCTTTTCCGACCATATTTCCAATGGGGGGGCTTCTTTTTGAGACATGAACCCTTCCTCTTAAACCGGATGTTGTTTCCAAAAACCAGTCAATACAGACTTCGCCACAGACGCCCGGCGCTCTTAGCAGGTGATCTGGCCGCCAACTTTTCTGATAACGTTCTTTACGGTCCGCTTGCTTATCTCCCGCAGAGTTTCATAGACCCCGTCTCCAATGGTGGCGCTGGCTTCAAAAGCCGGGACCTTCAACCCTTCGTTCAGATCGGCTTCGAGTTCGGCGACGGGAAGCAGCGGGATGTTGGATTCCATCAGGTCGCGCTTGTTATATTGCAGCACCAGAGGAACCTGTGAGATAGCCAGCCCTTCGTCGTTCAGGTTTTCAGCGAGGTTTTGCAGGCTTTCGATGTTCTTATTCTTCTGTACTTTGAGCGAGTCAGCCACGAAAACGATACCGTCGACGCCCCTGAGCACAAGTTTTCTGGTGGCGTTGTACATGACCTGGCCCGGAACGGTGTAGAGCTGAATGCGAATGGTCATGTTCATTACCTTGCCGATGTTTAGAGGCAGAAAGTCAAAAAAGAGGGTCCTGTCACCTTTGGTGTCGATGGTCACCATCTTGCCACATACCTGCTTGGACATGGACTCGTGAACGTATAGCAGATTCGTGGTTTTGCCCCCTCGGCCCGGCCCATAATAGACTATCTTGGCCTGGATTTCGTTTTTGCTCAAATCTATGAACGCCACGGACCTGCTCCTTTATGCTGTTCGAATATTGCGGACATTGCATGTATCGCACTGCCAATCTTTAACCGAATAAGGCCTAGTGAGACGTTGTCATTGAAGAGCGTTATGATCAGATAATCCTTGGCCAGGCGGCTGAAATGCACATTGCGCCGGCCTCCCTTGTGGTATAACAGAGCGAAGTCATCCTCTCCTATGAGTCTGGCTATTTCGGCGGTGGCCGCGAAATTTGCCGCCGAGACCGCCGCAAGCGAGAAGATGTCCTCCATTTGCAACGAACCGCGCTCCATTATCAAATTGCCCGAAAGATCGGTCAGCACGACATGTTCGGCCCCTGAATCAAGAAGCTGGTCCGAAATGATCTCCTCGAGTTTCCCAATGTCATTTTTTGTCAGTATCAGGCTCATTGTCTGAAATTCTCCAAAGTTTTAAGAGCGCGCTCCCCAATAGTACGCAAAATTTGTGCAAGGAGCTTTGCATTTCCACAAGGGGCGCGAGGAGCTGTCAGGAAGAGCGCCTGGCGGGCTGCACTCCGCTCCACCGATCCTAACGCATAATATCATATCAGCCATCGGTGGCAGTACAGGTTTCGACCCACAGGGCAAGATAGCAAACCTGTCGTGCTTCAGGAGGTCTGGATCACGCATCAGCGAATTCATCATGAATAAGAGGGTTGTTGTGGAGGTGGAGGAAGTTTTTTTCGTCCTCGAGGCGGCGCCACTGGAGTACGAGGTGTTCCACCGGTTTGTCGATGGTTACGGCTCCTGAGGAAGTGGAGGGGTAGGCCATAAAACGGCCTCTCTCCCATCCGAGTATGGTCATAAGGGCTTCTTCACCTTCGATCCCGTTCGTGCAGGCATGGAGGATCTTGCCCGAGCCGACCTGTATATCTCCCCGGTTATCTTTCGAATACACCTCAATTCTAAGGTTGGACTGTGACAAACACCCGATTTGCAGCAGGTCCGCCAGCCTTATGGCTTTGATCGCGCCGTGAAAATCGGCGCCCTGGTTGTAGTGTGCGGGATCGAGGCCGCTGGAGCCGTCCAAAATGGCTCCGGCCAGGTCTGCACCGTCCAGATTTGCCATCTTGAGATTCGCATTTGTAATTCTGGCTCCTCTCAAATTGCTTCCTTCCAGATTGGCGCCCTCCAGATCCGCGCCATCGAGGTCTGCTTCCTCCAGGTTGGCCTTCATCAGACTCGCCCCCACCAAACTGGTTTCCTTCATGTTGGTGCCTCGCAAGACGGCCATGGACAGGTTGGCGACCCTGGCCTTTACTCTGAACAAATTGGCGCCTTGGAGATTGGCGCCCGACAGGTTGGCCGAATGGAGGTTGGCCATTTCCAGGTTCGCCTCTCGCAAGTTGGAGCGCCTCAAATTGGCCCCGTCCAGGTCGGCCCCGCACAGGTCAGCCTCGATCAGCCATCCGGCATTCGAAAGATCGATACCGCTCAGATTGACGCCCCTCAGGTAGGCGGGCCCCCTGCCGGAAATAACCGCCATGAGGATCTGGAAGCGCTTGAGTTCTGGCATGCTAAAGTTCTCCTGGATATTTGGCGCGGGGAACCTGCGCTAAAAGGTTATTTCAATTCTCTGTCTACGCCCGATCGGTGTTTGCCGCGACAAGTTATAAATAGCAATATTTGGGCCAGCGATCCGCCGCTCAAGGCGCACGGCTTCCAGACCGCCGCCATGCTTAATAATTCGGCTCCCGGTGCCAAAAAGATAAAGCCAATATTTGGTGTCCAACTTTTGATTCGTTCGCGAAGGTGCGGATCTTAAATACAAAATGGAAATAGGTTTGTCAATCAAGCACAGACGTCTGGAAAGCCGGGGAGCGATAATGTATGATGTAAAATTATGATTCTGCTGATAAATCCTCCACTGGTGAAGCCATCCGAGCCCCCGCCCGGTCTGGCGCGGCTTTATGGGACGCTTGGCGCCGAAGGGGTACGCTGTGAGGTGATCGACGCGAACATCGAGGGGCTCCTGTATCTGCTGGGGAAGGGAGCGGATGTCTGCGACAGTTGGACGGCGCGCGCCGTCAAAAATCGGGCGCGCAACCTGGAATTTATACGCAGCGCGCAGTCCCGGCTCAATTTTGATCGCTACAAGCGAGCGGTTTCGGACCTCAACCGACTGCTGGGCAAATCGGCGGAAAGCTCCGGGCCGGCGCGGCTGAGCCTTTCCAATTATCAGGATTCTTCTCTTTCCCCGGTGCGGTCCGCAGACCTGGTAAAGGCGGCCGAAAAGTACGATACGAATCCTTTCTATCACTATTTTTCCAATAGAATTTCAAACGCCATTGAACTTTTTTCGCCTTCCGTGGTGGGGATTTCCCTTAATTTTTTGAGCCAGGCGCTGACCGCCTTTTCGCTGATCGGCTTTATCAAGGCGAGGTATGCCGGGATCAAGGTGGTTCTGGGGGGGAGCCTGGTCACTTCCTGGGTGCGGGGCCCCGGTTGGAAGCGAGCCTTCGATGGGCTGGCCGACCTGGTTGTCAGCGGTCCGGGCGAGCAGGTGCTTCTCAAGCTGGCCGGTAGGGATTGTGTGGCCAAACGGAGCTTTTCCTATGCTCCTTTCCCTGCGGACCATTACCTTTCACCGGGCCGGATTTTGCCCTACAGCGCCTCTCTGGGGTGCTGGTGGAACCGGTGCTCCTTTTGCCCCGAAAAGGCTGAAGGGACCCGCTACGACCCGGTCCCGCCCAAAGAAGCGGTGCGGGAAGCCGCCCGGTTATGCGCGGTCAATCGGCCGGCCCTCATTCATTTCGTTGACAGCGCCATGAGTCCGGCGCTTTTGAGCAGACTTTCAGAAAACCCGCCGGGCGCGCCCTGGTACGGTTTCGCCAGGATGACCAAAAGGCTTGCGGACGAAGACTTTTGCCGGGCACTCAAAGCCGGAGGCTGCGTTATGCTGAAACTGGGCCTCGAATCCGGCGATCAGTCGGTCCTGGACTCGGAAGGCAAAGGAATGGAACTGGGCCTGGCCACCCGAATTCTTGCCTCTCTCAAAAAAGCCGGCATAGGCGCCTATGTCTACCTTCTTTTCGGCGCGCCATCGGAGTCTGAAGCCCAAGCTCGGGCCACCCTCGATTTTACGGTCCGTCACGCTCCGTTTATCGATTTTTTGAATCTGGCGGTGTTCAATATGCCGCTCAACAGCCCGGATGCAAAACGATTGGCAACTGCTCCCCATTACGAGGGAGACCTTTCCCTCTACACCGGGTTTCGCCACCCTAAGGGTTGGGACAGAGCGAAAGTCAGACGTTTTCTCGATTCCGAGTTCAAACGACATCCGGCTATCGCCGCCATTTTATCCCACGATCCCCCGCTGTTTACTTCCAACCACGCCCCGTTTTTTCTTCGACATGAATTACAGGATTGAGAAACAGGACCGGCAGGACAGAGACCGGGTGAGGGACAAAAATAAGAACAGGCTCGACCGGAATCGACCAGAAGAGACAAAGCGGAATTCAAAAATCCTGTAAATCCTGTTAATCCTGTCAAAGTATTTAGTTTTGTCCCGGCGCAGCGAAAAGCAAAACATTTGACAGGATTGACAGGATTAACAGGATTGGGAAACGGCCAGGCCTGGTCGGATCGACGAGAAGCCACAATTGGTAATTTTAAATCCTGTAAATCCTGTTAATCCTGTCAAAGTATTTAGTTTTGTCCCGGCGCAGCGAAAAGCAAAACATTTGACAGGATTAACAGGATTTACAGGATTGAGAAAGGGCAATGCCGGCAGGACATCCCGGAGAGTGACAAAAATTTGAACAGGCGTGGTTGGATCGACGGTAGGCGACAATTGCTATTCTAAATCCTGTAAATCCTGTCAAATATTTTGAACAGCCCCGACCGGGATCGACGGGAAGAAACAATTGGCAATCCGAAATTGCCTGTAAATCCCGTAAATCCTGTAAATCGCGGCCTGACAGGCACGCCGGCCCCGGCGTGCCTGTCAGGCCGGAAAATCGATTTGTTTCTTTTTCATTTTTTCGATGAGGGTGGTGCGGTTGAGGCCCAGCAGCTTGGCTGCCTTGTTTTTGACCCCGCCTGTGCGCTGCAGAGCGTCGAGGATCAAGCGGTTTTCAAGATTGTCGAGCAACTCCTTGAGATTTATCCCGTCTTCGCCGATCTCTATGAACGTCGTTTCAGGCTCCACGGCCACTACTTCAACAGTCTGCATTCTTTTGGGAAGGTCATTGAACTGTATTTCGTCCGCATCGGTCAAAATTACCAGCCGCTCTATCACATTTTCGAGTTCGCGGACGTTTCCCGGCCAGTCGTATTGTTTCAAGCTCTCCAGGGCGGCAGGGGACAGCCGTTTGAGGGGAAGGTTCTTTTTCACGCAATGCTGATTGAGAAAATGACGCACCAGGAGGGCCACATCCCCTGCGCGCTCTCGTAGAGGCGGGACGTGGATGGGGATTACGTTCAGCCGGTAAAACAGGTCTTCGCGAAATTCATTTTCAGCTACCGCCCGCTCCAGATCCTTATTGGTGGCCGCCAAAATGCGAACATCGACTTCAACGGTTCGCGATCCGCCAACCCTTTGGAACTTGGTTTCCTGAATGAAACGAAGGAGTTTGACCTGCAGCTTGGGGCTCATCTCCCCGATTTCGTCCAGGAAGACCGTGCCTTTGTTGGCCAGTTCGAACCGCCCGCGCCTCTCTTTGAAAGCCCCGGTGAATGCCCCTTTTTCGTGGCCGAACAACTCGCTTTCCAGCAGTTCCTCGGGAATGGCCCCGCAGTTTATGGGCACAAAAGGCATGTCATTGCGGGGACTCTGGAAGTGGATGGCGTTTGCTATCAGTTCTTTGCCTGTCCCGCTTTCCCCGGTTATGAGCACCGTCGAATCGGTCTTGGCCACCCGCCTGATTATATTGTAGAGCTGATGCATGGGCGCGCTTTGGCCGATAAGCCTTTCGAGTCGATGCTGTTCCAGGATCTGAGACCGGAGGGCCACATTTTGTTCCTTGAGGTCTTTGTGCTCGATGGCCCTTTTCAGCGTCAGGACAATTTCGTCGAGATTGGCCGGCTTCGATAGATAGTCGTAAGCGCCGTGCTTGATCGCTTCGACCGCCGTCTCTATTGTTCCAAATCCGGTGAGAACGATTACGGGGGTCTCCGGGAAATGTTCGACAAAATGCCTGAGGACCTCCATCCCGTTGATGTCGGGCATGAAGAGGTCGGTGAGAACCAGTTTGAAGCTGAATTTATCGGCGGCCTCGAGGGCCTCCTTGCCGCACGTCGCCACCTCTATGTCGTAGCCTTCGGCCTGAAGGCGCTCGACCACGACTTCCAGCGTCAGAGGTTCGTCGTCTGCAATCAGAATTTTCGGCTTCAATCCCATTAATTTACCTGGTTACGTTCATTGGTAGGCTATCAAGAAACAATCATCCCCGCAAATCAGAGCAATACGGCAGTCTCGCGGCCGCTACCCCTTCTGCTCCGTGAGTCGTTGGGCTTGGAGGCGCTCGGCACAAAGCTTCAGGCAGGCCAGACAATCGGAGGTCTGGAGGCCCAGCTTGCAAAAACGGCCAAACGCATCGAACCAGTCGTCGCCGGTCCTGGGGCAGATGCTCACGAATTCAAGGAATCGCACCAGCCTTTCGGTCGCCGTGGGATCGATGGCGTGCTCAATGCGGCAGGCATTGGCTTCCGCGTCCTCAACGCCCAGTTGCAGGGTATTTGCAAAAAACTCCTTCAGTACTTTGTGACGGTGGATCACTTCCCGCGCTATCTCGCGACCGGAGGCCGTAAGGGTAATAAAGCTGTAGGGGCTGTAGTTAATCAGACCACGACTCGCCAGGGACTTGAGAGCACCGGTCACTGAAGCGCGCTGCACGCTCATCTGTTCGGCTATGTCCTTAGCTCTTGCAACACGTTTGGACTGCTCGAGATGGAAGATGACTTCAAGGTAATCTTCCAGGCTGGCGGACAACCCCTCGGTGTTTTCGCCACAGAGCATTTTATCCTCTCCGTTCTATCCAGACACTTGCAATAATAGCTACTATCCGGGAGATTACTTCATCCTTGCGTATTGTGTCAAGCAAATCGCACGGTTGCAGAGTCATTCCTCAAGGGGCCAAGCTGGCCCCGCTTATAGCTCTTTTTAATTATATGGCAGGATGGTGTCAAACGGCAAGTTGACAACACGGGGGGAGGGGGGCCGGAACAAAAAAAGGTTTGTTCCGGTCCCGACAAAGGAGAGTGGGCTGAGGGTCTCCGGGTAGAAGTAATTCCGAAGACCTTTATCGAGGAGCGCAAGCGCCCACTTGCGCTCAGGCGTGAGCAGGCGGGAAACTGGGGCTGTAGTTCCCCGCGCGCCCTCACACTGTGTTAATTCTTCCGCTCGTTTTCCTTTTCGTGGTAAGATTTCCACGATTCGCGCATTTGTTGGAGTGTGGCGCGCTGCTCGGGGGTGAGGGGGCCATGGACTTCGGATTTCATGCGTGCTTTTACGACGATGAGGTCGGCAATGACAGCCGCCTGTCCTTTAGCAACGGTCCGGACCTTCGCCTCGTCGAATTTGGAGCACGCTGCAAAGCCGCTTGGCTTCCGGCGTCCAGTCGTGAGCGACTGGAACGGCGGCTTCATCTTTGCCCGCTCGTCGAGTCTTGGAAAACATCTGTTTTTTCTGATTGTCGGTCAAATTGAGCGTTTTCCAGAAAGGGTGATGAGGGATCCATTTGCCTCGGTGATGGTAATAATTCTTGTCCGGCCAAGGCCTCACGGCCGCATTCCTGGCCTCCCGGGGTGATGGAATTGAAGAAAACCCATGATCCGCCTATCCAGAGAGCCGCCAATAAAGCGAGACTTACCCCGATCAATATTTTTTTCATGTTATCTCTCCTTCAATCATCATTGGATGATGGAGTCTACGGAGCTTGCCCGTCAAAGTCGAGTTAACATTCGTTAATGGCAGGTAAAGTTTTGTAAGGAGCTTTTTTGATTCGGAAATGGGCGTATGGGTGAGTGTGGAAAATAGCCTGAGAAAGAGTCTGTTTTCTAAGACCTTCCGCAAAAGATAAAGACATTTAACAAAATTTTACAAAAGTTAATTTGCCGGGGCGAGAGCGCATGGCTAGGATGCGCCAATGAATCCGTCCCTGACCGTAAAGGCCCGTAAGCGTTGAGAGTAAATATCTGATTACTGCAAAGGCATTCAAATGACTTTTTCATCGGAAGTCGAAAACAACGGCGGCCGGGGGCGGAAACCGCCCCTGGCCCAGTTCGGAGTTTGGGTATTTACGGCCCTCATGGCCGGGGTGTTGATTTTGGCCGCGGACTGGGTGTTTTGGGGAAAACGCGCCGCGGCCCAAAGTCCGAATTTCCAAATGAGCGTTCCTGTTGTTGCCGCCGTGGCCAAAAAAGGAGACATTCCCGTATATGTGTCAGGGCTTGGTACGGTCACAGCGCTCTACACCTCGACTGTGCTTGCCCAGGTGAACGGTCAGCTCTTGAAGGTCCCCTTCAGGGAGGGCGATATAGTCAAGAAGGGGTCGCTGCTGGTGCAGATAGACCCGGCGCCTTACGAAGCGGTCCTGCTGCAGGCCGAGGGGCAACTGGCAAGAGACAAGGCCCTGCTGGCGGCGGCCAAAACAGACTTCAAGCGATACGATATCCTGGTGAAGCAGAATTCCATCTCCCGGCAACAAAGAGACGATCAGCTTTTCCTGGTGCACCAGTATGAAGGGACGGTCAAACTCGACGAGGGGTTGATGCAAAGCGCCCGGGTGAACCTGGCGTATACGCGGATTACCGCTCCTTTTACGGGGCGCATCGGACTGCGGTTCGTAGACCCCGGAAATATCGTTCGCACCACCGACACCAACGGGATGGCGGTTATCACCAAGGAGCAGCCCATTTCCGTCATCTTTCCGGTTCCGGAAGAGAACCTGCCTGCCATCATGAAAAAGCTGAAGGGCGGGGAAAGTCTCAAGGTCGAAGCGCTGGATCGGGCGCAAAACAGGCTGATCGCCACGGGCCGGCTGCTTACCGCCGACAATCAGATCGACACCACCACGGGCACGGTGCGGCTCAAGGCTGTTTTCGATAACAAGGACAATGCGCTTTTCCCCAACCAGTTCGTCAATGCCCGGGTCCTGATGGAAACACTGCGGGACGTGACGGTGGCGCCTTCGGCGGCCGTACAGCGAAGTCCGGATGGAACGTTTGTCTACGTGGTCAACAAGAACGATACGGTCTCGGTGCGCCTGGTGACGCTCGGTCCTTCCCGAAAGGACACGCAGTCCATCGCCAAAGGGCTTACTCCAGGGGAAGCCGTTGTGGTCGAGGGCGCCGAGAAGTTAAGAGAGGGCAGCAAGGTCAAGGTTCAAGCCCCCAGTGCGCAACATTCCGGGATGAAGAACTGATGAACCCTTCGCGCATCTTCATACTCAGGCCTGTTGCGACCACCCTGCTGATGGTGGCCATTTTGCTGGCGGGCGCCGTGGCCTATTATCAATTACCGGTTTCCGCGCTGCCCCAGGTGGACTATCCCACCATCCAGGTGTTGACATTTTTCCCGGGCGCCAGCCCCGACGTTATGGCTTCCACCGTCACGGCGCCCCTGGAGCGTCAGTTCGGTCAAATGCCCGGCCTGAAGCAGATGATCTCCAACAGTTCCAACGGCGGTTCGGTGATCATACTTCAGTTCACCTTGGACCTGAGCCTGGATGTGGCCGAGCAGGAGGTGCAGGCTGCAATCAATTCGGCCTCCACTTTTCTGCCTTCAAACCTTCCGAACCCGCCGGTCTACAGCAAGGTCAATCCGGCTGACGCGCCGATTCTGACTTTGGCGTTGACCTCGAAGACGCTTACTCTGCCAAAGGTCGAAGATTTGGCCGACACCAGGCTTGCCCAGAAAATCTCCCAATTGCCGGGGGTGGGGCTGGTGAGTATCAGTGGGGGCCAGAGGCCCGCCATCCGTATAGCCGTAAACCCGGTGGCCCTGTCCGCCTACGGGCTGAGCCTGGAGGACATCCGCCAGGTCGTGGCGGCCGCCAACGTCAACATGGCCAAAGGCTCTTTCGACGGCCCGCGGCAGTCTTCGCTGATAGGGGCCGACGATCAGCTTCTTAACGCCGAAGACTACCGGCCCATGGTTGTGGCCTATCGCAACCACTCGCCCGTGGTGTTGTCCGAGGTGGCGGAGGTGAGCGACGGGGTTGAAAACGCAAACCAGGCCGCCTGGATGAACACCACCCCGGCGGTGATAGTAAATATTCAGAGGCAGCCGGGGGCCAATGTCATCCAGGTCGTGGACCGGATCAAACGGCTGCTGCCCGCCCTGCGCAGTTCACTGCCCGCGGGCGTGGATGTTCGGATTTTGACCGACCGCACCACCACCATCCGCGGGTCGGTCTCCGACGTCGAGTTCGAACTCCTGCTGGCCGTGGCCCTGGTCATCATGGTCATATTTCTGTTCCTGCGCAACCTTGCGGCCACCATCATCCCCGGGGTCGCGGTTCCGCTCTCCCTGGTCGGCACCTTCGGCGTCATGTACCTGCTGGGTTTCAGCCTCAACAACCTTTCCCTCATGGCGCTCACCATATCCACGGGCTTTGTGGTCGATGACGCCATTGTCATGATCGAAAACGTGGCGCGTTTCCTGGAGCAGGGGGACTCACCCGTTGAGGCCGCTCTCAAGGGCTCTTCCCAGATCGCCTTTACCATCATGTCTCTTACCATTTCGCTCATTGCCGTTCTCATTCCTTTGCTCTTCATGGGTGACGTGGTGGGCAGGCTTTTCCGCGAGTTCGCCGTCACCCTGGGCGTGACCATACTCATCTCGGCGGTCGTCTCACTCACCCTGACGCCGATGATGTGCGCCCGCCTGCTGCGCTATACGCCGGAGGAAGAACAGAGCAAATTCTACCGCAAATCCCAGGTGGCGTGGGAAAAGCTGATCAGCTTCTACGGAAAAACTCTGCGCTGGGTGCTGGATCGGCAGACCGGAGTCCTGATCGTTGCGGCCGCAACCCTCGTGGCCACGGTCATCTTGTATATCATGGTGCCCAAAGGCTTTTTCCCCGTCCAGGATACCGGAGTCATCCTGGGCATTTCGGAGGCCCCCCAGTCCATATCTTTCCCTGCCATGGCCGAACAGGAGCAGGCCCTTGCCAAAATAATCCTCAAGGACCCCGCGGTCCAAAGCCTGTCCACATTCATCGGTATAGACGGAACAAACATCACCCTCAACTCCGGCCGGATGCTGATCAATTTGAAACCGCTCGAAGAGCGCCGCCTAAGCGGTGAAGCGGTCATTCGCCGCCTGCGCAAAGAACTCTCCAAACGCCACGGCATTACACTTTATATGCAGCCGGTGCAGGACCTGACGGTCGAGGACCATGTGAGCCGCACCGAGTTTCAGTACACTTTGGAAGACCCCAATATCCTGGAGCTGAACAAGTGGGCGCCAAAGTTTGTGGAGGCCTTGAGTAAAATGCCCGAGCTAAGCGATGTGAGCAGCGATCAGCAGGACCAGGGGGTGGAGGCGCACCTTTCCATCGATCGCACCGCCGCTTCACGCTACGGGATCACTCCCGAGTTGCTGGACAACACGCTCTACGATGCCTTCGGGCAGCGGCAGATATCCACCATTTTCACCCAGTTGAACCAGTATCGGGTCATCCTGGAGGTAAAAGGCGGTTTCAAACAAAGCGCGGAGGACCTAAAGAACATCTACCTGCCGACCGGGACAACCTCCATTGGCGCAACCTCCGCGGCGACGACCCCCATCTCCACCGTTCCGGCCACACTGGCCCCGGTAACGACTGTGGCTTCCGGCACCGCACCGGTGACATCACCGGTCACATCCGCTTCGGTCACGCCCAGCGCGGTTACAACGAACTCGACCACTTCCGGGGTGATCACCGGCAGCCCGGAGGGACAGGTCCCTCTTAGCGCCATCACCCGCCTCTCCATGTCCACCGGTCCGCTTGTGATCAGCCACCTGGGACAGTTTCCCGCCACGACCATTTCCTTCAACCTGGCCCCGGGGGCTTCGCTCGGCCAGGCCACCAACGCCATCGACGCGGTTGCGGCCAAACTGTCCATGCCCCCAAGCATTCAGACCAGCTTTCAGGGAACCGCCCAGGCATTCCGGGCGGCCCTGGCAAACGAGCCGATCCTCCTGCTGGCGGCCCTGATAACGGTCTACATCGTGCTGGGCGTTTTGTACGAAAGCTACATTCACCCCATCACCATTCTTTCCACCCTGCCTTCCGCGGGCATAGGGGCTATTGTGGCGCTGCTCATCTTTCACTGCGAATTCAGCGTGATCGCCCTGATCGGACTTATCCTGCTCATAGGCATCGTCAAGAAAAACGGCATCATGATCGTGGACTTCGCGCTCGAAGCCGAGCGCAAAGAAGGCAAGGAACCCGTGGAGGCCATTTATCAGGCCAGCCTGCTGAGGTTTCGGCCCATTATGATGACCACCATGGCCGCCATCCTGGGTGCGCTTCCCCTGGCCATGGGCAAGGGCCTTGGGTCCGAACTGCGCCGCCCCCTGGGCATTTCCATCGTGGGCGGCCTCATCATCAGCCAGGTCCTCACCCTGTACACCACTCCGGTCATTTACCTCTGGTTCGACCGTTTGGCCGGGCGTCTGAAAAAGATTCGGTCCCACAATGGTGATGAGCAGAGCGGGGTGGGGCAGGCATGAATTTTTCTGAAATTTTCATAAAACGCCCCGTGGCCACAACCCTTCTGACAATAGGGATGACGCTGGCCGGAGTGGTCGCCTTCTATCGCCTGCCGGTGGCCCCGCTGCCGCAGATCGATTTTCCGACCATATCCGTCCAGGCGAACCTGCCCGGCGCGGACCCCGAGACCATTGCCACCTCTGTGGCCGCCCCCCTGGAAAGGCAATTGGGTCATATTGCCGGGGTAACCGAAATGACTTCCACCAGCACGCTGGGGGGTACGTCCATCGTACTGCAGTTCGAGCTGGACAGAAATATCGACGGGGCGGCGCGCGACGTGCAAGCGGCCATAAACGCCGCGAGGAGCTATCTGCCGTCCAATCTGCCCAAAAACCCCGAATATCGAAAAGTCAACCCGGCCGATGCGCCTATCCTCATCCTGGCCCTTACGTCCAACCTGGTCAGCAAGGCGCGGATGTATGATACGGCCTCGACCGTTCTGGCCCAAAAGCTCTCCCAGATAAACGGGGTGGGGCAGGTTTTCGCCGGAGGGGGCGCTTTGCCCGCCGTCCGGGTGGAACTCAATCCCGGATCGGTTGGCAAGTATGGCCTGGGCATGAATGACATAGCCTCCGCAATACAGCGCCAAAGTCTTTTTCAGCCGGAGGGGCAGTTGCAAAACGGCTGGCAAACCGTGGAAATCCGTGCCGACGACCAACTCCATACGGCCGCGGAATACCGGAAGGTCATTGTAAAATATCAAAACGGAGCGCCGGTCCGCCTCTCCGACCTCGGGACCGTGGAGGACTCCGTGCAGGACCTTAGAACCGGGGGCGGGGTAAACGGCAAGCCTGCCATAATGCTGATTATATTCCGCTCGCCCGGCGCCAATATCATCAGGACGGTCGACCGGGTCAAGGCCATGCTGCCGCAATTATCCGCCCTGGTGCCCGGAAGCGTGGACCTCTCGGTGGTGCTCGATCGCAGCCCGCCAATCCGCGGCTCTCTCCAGCATGTCGAGTACACCCTCGTTATTTCCGGCATACTGGTCGTTCTGGTGGTGTTCGCCTTTCTGCGCGACGTGCGGAGCACCATAATTCCGGCCGTGGCGGTTCCCGTATCGCTCATAAGCAGTTTCGGGGTGATGTATCTATTGGGCTACAGCCTCGACAACCTCTCTCTCATGGCACTTACCATCGCCACCGGCTTCGTGGTGGACGACGCCATAGTGGTGCTCGAAAACATCACCCGCTACATGGAAATGGGGCAGTCCGCCCTGCAGGCCGCCGTGAGGGGGGCCCGCGAGATTGCTTTTACCGTTTTGTCCATGAGCGTCTCGCTGGTCGCCGTATTCATTCCCATTCTGCTGATGGGCGGAATGGTCGGGCGGTTGTTCCGCGAATTCGCCATGACCCTTTCGGCGGCAATCATAATCTCCCTTGTGGTCTCGCTTTCAACCACCCCCATGATGTGCGCCGCGATCCTTAAGAAAGAAAAACCCCGGGCTCACGGCCTCCTCTACCGGGCTTCGGAGTGGGTCTACGAGCATCTGCGAACGGGCTACGAGAAAAGTCTTCGCTGGGCGCTTCGCCATTCCTTCAGCATGCTCGCCATTACCGTGCTGACCCTGGGGGTGAACGTGGTCCTGTTTGCCTATATCCCCAAAGGGTTCTTTCCGGATCAGGATACCGGCCGCATCGCCGGCCGGATGCAGGCCTCGCAGGACATCTCTTTTCAGAGCATGAGTAAAAAACTCGATCAGGTTATGAACATCATCCGCAAGGACCCCGACGTCGTCTATGTGACCGGTTTTACCGGCGGGGGAGGCTTTGGGGCCAGCACTACCAACTCGGCTCGAATGTTCATCTCACTCAAGCCGTTTGCAGAGCGCAATGCGACGGCCATGGAGATTATCGGGCGGCTGCGAAAGAAGCTGGCCCGGGTGGCGGGGGCGCCCACCTTTCTGCAGCCGGTCCAGGATCTGCGGGTGGGCGGGCATATAAGCAACGCCCAATATCAATACACCCTGCGCGACGAGAACCTGGCCGAGCTCAATAAATGGGCGCCCCGGGTAGTGGCCATGGCCCTTAAATTACCCCAGCTAAGGGATGTGAGCAGCGATCAGCAAAACATGGGCCACCAGACATTCGTGCAAATCGACCGTACGACCGCTTCCCGCCTGGGTATTTCCACCCGGCTGATAGACAACACCCTCTACGGCGCTTTCGGCCAGTCCGAGGTGGGGATCAACTACACCCCGCTAAATCAGTATTACGTGGTGATGGAGTTGGCGCCACGTTTCCTGCAGCGGCCCGATACTCTTAAGTATGTCTATGTGCATTCCTCGACCGGGGCCGAGGTCCCTCTCAATGCGTTTGCCCGCTACTTGCCCCGGGCCACGCCTCTGGAGGTCGATCACGCCGGCCAGTTCCCCTCCGTTACGATTTCCTTCAACCTCGCGCCGGGGGTGGCCCTGGGGGACGCGGTGGACGCCCTCCAAGCCGCAACCAAAAAAATGAGAATGCCCGAAGGGGTTCATGGAAGTTTTCTGGGCACCGCCCAGGCGTTCCAGGCCTCTCTGGCAAACGAACCCATCCTGATCCTGGCGGCCCTGATTTCGGTCTATATAGTGCTTGGAATGCTTTACGAAAGCTATGTACACCCGGTGACGATCCTGTCCACGCTGCCCTCCGCAGGCGTGGGGGCTCTGGTCGCTTTGCTCTTCTGCCGCACCGATCTCAGCCTGATAGCTGTTGTTGGAATTATTCTTCTGATCGGCCTGGTCAAGAAAAACGGCATAATGATAGTCGACTTCGCCCTCGAAGCGGAGCGAAAGGAGGGCAAAGGCCCGGCGGAAGCCATTTATCAGGCTTCTCTGCTGAGGTTTCGGCCCATCATGATGACCACCATGGCCGCCCTGCTCGGGGCGCTGCCCCTGGCGCTGGGCTCGGGCGTTGGCTCCGAGCTGCGCCGGCCCCTCGGGATATCGATCGTTGGCGGGCTGATCTTCAGCCAGATGTTGACCTTGTTTACTACTCCCGTAATCTATCTGTATATGGACCGGTTGCGGCTCTGGCTCCAGTCCATGCGGGGCAAAGGTTGTGAAGATGGAAACCAGGAAAGAATTTAGGGCCTTGCTTATGGCCGAATGGTTAAACCCGGGGGTGAGAGGTGCGGCGCTCTCCAAATGGAGGGAGTGCGCAACCGTTGCGTTCCTGCTCGCCTCTCTTGCCGCCTGCACGGTTGGCCCCGACTATGTCAGGCCCAAAACCGAGGTCCCGCCCTCCTACAAGGAACTCAAGGGCTGGAAGAAGGCCCAGCCCAAGGACTTCCTGTCTCGTGGAGCGTGGTGGAAGGTCTTCGGCGACCCCCGGTTGAACGCGCTCGAAGCGCAGGTGAGCATTACGAACCAGAACCTTGCCGTCTCCGAAGCCCAGTTCAGACAGGCCCTTGCGGCGGTAAAGGTCGCTCAGTCGGGCTTTTTCCCGGTGGTCTCCGCCCTAACCTCCGCCCAGAGGAGCCGCAACCCCCTTTCCCTCTCCAGTGGGACTTCGAGTTCGGCCGGCCCCTCCGGGGTCACCAGCTCCAACCTCCAGCTTGCGGGCAATGTGTCCTGGGAACTCGATCTGTGGGGCAAGATCCGACGCACGGTCGAGGCCAGCAAGGCGAACGCCCGGGCCAGCGACGCCGACCTGGAAGGAGTGCGGCTGGCGGCCACCGCGCAACTCGCGCAGGACTACTTTCAGCTTCGCGCCCTGGATTCCCAGCAGCACATCCTGCACAAGACCGTGGAAGCCTACCAACAGTTCCTCCAGCTGACGAAGAACCGGTATGCTACGGGTGTTGCGTCCCCGGCCGATGTGCTTCAAGCCAAGACGCAGCTCAAAACCGCCCAGGCCCAGGAGATCGATACGGGCGTGCAGCGCGCCCAGTTCGAACACGCCATAGCCCTGCTGATGGGCAAGGCCCCTTCGGATGTCACTATTCCACCCTCGCCGCTCGACTTGACGCCGCCCGCGGTACCCGCGGGCATTCCCTCCGAACTTCTGGAGCGCAGGCCCGACATTGCCGCCGCCGAACGTCAGGCGGCCGCGGCCAATGCTCAGATAGGGGTAGCCATTGCGGCCTACTATCCCACCGTTACCCTCAACGCCTCGGGCGGGTTCGAGGCGGCCAGCGCCGCCCAGTGGCTGGTATGGCCGGCCCGCGTTTGGTCGCTGGGGCCTGCCGTTTTGGGGCAGACCCTGTTCGAGGGCGGGCTGAGACACGCCCAGACCGAAGAAGCCCGGGCCGCCTACGACGCCAGTGTGGCCACTTACCGTGAGACCGTGCTGGCCGCCTTTCAGCAGGTTGAAGACAACCTGGCCGCGCTTCGAATACTGGAGCAGGAGGCGCTTGTCCAAAACGAGGCGGTGGATGCGGCCAGAAAATCGGTCGCCGTGGAAAGAAACCAGTACAAGGCCGGGATTGCAAGCGCACTGGATGTCATTGTCGTTCAAGCCATAGCGCTGAACAACGAACTGACCGCAGCCAAAATCCAGGGCAACCGTATGGTCGACGACGTGCTTCTCATCCAGGCCCTGGGGGGAGGCTGGCAAGCAGGCTGTCAATCCTTCTGCGAGCAGGTGGAAAAGTCCTGCGCGAAGCAGTGCGGAGTGACCTCGGACTCAGGAAAAAAATAAGATGCAGGCAGTATATTAGAGGTTGGTCCTTTTTTGCGCCCACCAACGATTGGAGGGCGCTCCGCTTTTACCCACCCTACCCGCGTGGGGTGGAGTCCTTGTTTACAACTCCAGCCAGTTCATCGAGCTTTTCGCACACGGTCTGTGATATCTTCACAAGGGCCTCAAATTCTCGAGCGGCTTCGTCCCTTCTGCTTGTAGCCTGTAGGTTGGGGTGAGCATCAGCGAACCCCAACAGCATTGCCAGTAACTGGCGCCCAGATCGATCCCATGCTCTCTCCCTTTTGTTTGGGTGGGACCCGTGGGGCCTGCAGGACCCGTTGGGCTAAGCGAGCGCAGCCCAACAAGAACTTTTCAGAGCGGGGGAGCGTCCCCTCCGCGC
>JARLHP010000199.1 GCA_031292195.1 Syntrophobacteraceae bacterium | reverse complement strand
TGAACATGGATTGGCAGGCCCCGGGCTGACAGTCTTCTATCGAGATCTCGGATATTTTCAAACGGCAGTCTGCCGGAAGGACGATACTGGCCGGAAGTGTACCAAAATTCACACTTGTTTTCCTTAGGCCACGCCATAGGGCTACTGCTCGATTCTTCTTCTTATCCTTTCGAGTTCAGAGATTAGTCTTGGCAGGTGCTGTTCTATGGTGTTCCATATCTCGTCCAGGTTTACCCGGTCGTAGGCATGAATGAGAATGTCTCTAAATCCAGCCATTCTGCGCCATGGGATCTGAGGGTAGAGTTTAGTAAATTCACTCGGGAGTCGCTTGGTTGCTTCACCGATGATCTCGAAATTGCGGACGACCGCATCCTGTGTTTTTGGATCCGACATGAATGCCTCGCGGCCGTTTTGCGTATAGGTTTGAATCTTTTTCAGAGATTCATGAATCTGAACGATGCAGAGGAGTGGGTCCTTCAAATTGGAGTGGCCTCCCGGAGCACTCTATCCCTGACGGAATGGTGAAGGGCTTTCTCGTTCACAACGTCCACTTTCCGCGAAAGAATATCTTCCAGGTCTTGGAGCAGTGCTATATGTTCCAGAAGGCTCGTCCCCGGTTCCAACTCGACGAGCAGATCCACATCGCTCTCCGGTCCAGCTTCCCCCCGCGCCACCGAGCCGAACACACGCACGTTGCTCGCTCCGTATCTTGCCGCAATACGAAGGATTTCGTCGCGCTTGGATGTTAGAACCTCTTCTGCTGAATATTCCATACCTTTCCGCGCCTCCCGCCTCATCGCTGAATCCAACGAGACTATGAAGCTATTCTAACATAATTTGCGTCCATCCGGAAACCCGGGTCATCACGGCAGTGGGCATGATGATACGCATCCCACCGCCGTGGGGATCTTGCAGGTTGAGCACAAGTTTTATCGTACCCAACAGGATGTTTCCGGATGGACATTAATTTAACAGTTAGCAGTAACGGGAATATATTTGTCTATTAAAGCTACGCTGCGGACTGCAATGGCATCTGTCGCCTACTCGATATACTAATAGGGCAATTGAGATTGAACCTTGCGTCCATATCTGCCCATTGACTCCAACGCTGGTTGATATAAGATTGATTGGTGCAATCGAGAAATTGAGGGCCGGCCGAAAAACAGGAAGCGGATCAAGAACTCTCCCAACCTCAAATGGATGCCGAATGGACGAAGAGCGACCAGATAATCTGGAAAAGCCTGAAATCCTGGCGCCGGATGAGCTGGAGGCCGCGTCTGTTGTGGCAAGGTCCTTTATCCGCTCCGTGCTCGGTTCGATCGGGTGGGGGATCAAATTTGCCGGCTCGGCCATCGTGGATTTGTGCCTTCCCCGGAGTTGCGCGGACTGCCAAAAGATCGGAACTCTTCCCCAAAAGTCCTGGTGCGGCCCCTGCTGGGAAAAAATCGGGCGAATAGACCCTCCTCTTTGCCCCGGATGCGGCAGGCCTTTTGGGGATGCGCCCTCTTCGCCGGACCATCTTTGCGGCGATTGCATCGAGCGAAGTTTTCGCTTCGATTCGGCAAGGTCTGCGGCAATTCATGAGGGAGCGGTCCGAACGCGTGTCCACCAGTTCAAATTCGGGGGGCAGTTGAAATGGACGCCCTGCCTGGTGGAGCTTCTGGAGGCCGCCTACACCGCATGGGAATTGCCCGCTCCGGACCTCATCGTTCCGGTGCCCCTCCATCTCAAACGGCTCAGCGAAAGGGGGTTCAACCAGGCCGGCGTATTGGCCCGGGAGTTGGGGCGCAAGATAAAGACGCCGGTTTCGGCGTGCGCCCTGGTTAGAAAAAACCAGACTCTGCCGCAAACACGCCTCAAACGCGGCGAACGGCTTCAAAACGTCAAAGGGGCCTTCGAAGTCTCGGACAAGAGTACTGTGCGAGGTCGCCGAATTCTTCTGATCGACGATGTTTTCACTACGGGCACAACCCTCAGCGAATGCGCGAAGATCCTCAAACGCAAGGGCGGAGCGTCGGAAGTTTATGCGCTGACGGTCACGCGGGCTCTGCCCGATTAGTCACATTTTCATACCTTTCAGAACTCTTCTAATCTGTTGGTTCAAAACCGGAATATCATCCCGTGCCGTGAGCCATAACGTTTCCACGTCCACGCCGAAGATAGACGGAATCATCTCTTTCCATATATTACCAGAAGATCTTTGAGAACGCGGTCCCTGAGATACGGGCTGATAGCCGACTCGGTCAATAAATCCACTTTTCGCGCCAAAGCTTGCGAGAGTTCCCGCTCGAGTTTTACCAGAGACAGCAAACTTAAAGGTTTGGCAAATCTGACGAGAATGTCGACGTTGCTGTGCTTTGAATCCTCTCCCCTGGCCGTCGACTCGAAATACCGACCATCGATGCATCGTGGTCACGGCACATTGTAATTATTATGTCACGCTCCGCGGCATTCATAGTTCGTCTCCAGTACCCCGAAATGGAGTTTCCGTCCCGCCTCCAGCATAACCAGCAGGCAAAAGGTGTCAACATAAAGGCCCTGGCCTGATCGCATTCCGGCGCCCACTGGATGCCACATTCAGGCACAAAGTGTGGCGGCAAAATATGGACGTTTTGCCGATTGGTGGATAAAATGTGGTATATAAGTTGATTCTGCGGGTTTTTCCGCAGAGCAGTCCGCGCGTGGGAGGGATCTGTTATGAACGAACTGTTGGCGCCGGGGGGCAGTTTGCCGATGGTGGAAAAGGCTTTTGCCGCGGGTGCGGAAGCCGTCTACGTTGGCTCGAAGGGGTTCAGCAGAAGAAAGTGTGCATGGGAACTCGAAGACTCCCAGATAGGCGAAGCCATCGAGATGGCCGGACGATTTGGAGGCAAAATCCGGATCGCCATAAACGCCGAGGTCCCGCCCGAAAAGTGGGAGCTGCTGCTCGGCAAGATCGATAAATATGCTACCCGGGGCGCCGAGGGAATCATCGTAAAGACACCGGGAGTCATGGAGCTTGTTAGAGACAGGTTTCCGGGGCTCACCATCCACGCCAGCGTTGGGTGCAATATACAGACGGCGGCCCAAATGGAGGTCTATAAAGGGTTTGGAGCAAGCCAGATCGTCGCGTCCACCGAAATCGACACGCCTGCAAAGCTCAAAGTTTTCAAAGAGTCGGCCGACCGTTTGGGGCTTTCAACCGAGGTGTTGATACACGGTAACCGGTGCGTGGGCGGAGTCGGCAACTGCATGTTTCACGAATTGATAAGCGACTGCTACATAAAGCGCATACATCGGGATGAAGACGGAAACGAAATAGTGGAATACGAGGGCTGGCCGGACCGAAGCGGGAGTTGTTTCAGGCTTTGCCTGCTGACCGACGAACAGCGGCAAAAAGTCCTCAGGCAACGTTCAGTTAAACAGGCCAGGATAGAGGAAATAAATTCACGCATCAGGCTTCACCCGAACGTGGCGTTTGTCATAAACGGAAAAGAACTCTGGGATTACATGGACCTCGGTCTGCACACGCTCAAGACGCAGGGAAGAGAATACGCAACCGGCCTGGTCGAACGGATGATTTCCTGTTACCGGCAGCTTATCGACGCGCATCGGGAAGGCAAACCATTTGACGATCCGTCTTTGGCCGCAATCCAGTCTGAACTCGACCGGATCGGTACGGACCGCGACCTCGCCCGTCTGGAGAAGACCAGGGAACTGCACGCCAACATAAAGGGATTGTAGAGCTCCAAACCGCCCCGTTTTCAGTATCCAAGCACACTCTTATAAAAGCGCCGCCCCATGTAGGCGAAAACCGCGCCGTCGTGGGTGATCCTTTCCACCTTGAGGCCCTGGAAAACCTCGTCTCCTTCATGTCTTTTGGTCCCGTTAATATAGATGAATCTATCCGCCGACTGTTTGGAATAAACCAGCATCGAAACCGATATATTGGGCAGGGTTTCACGGACTTGGGGCGGAAGCTGGCTCAGCCCGGGTACCTGGGGAGATGGGTCGCTCGCCGGGTCCGGTCCGGAAACCTCCCGGGCAGCCGCAAAATTTTCTCTGCGGGAAACAGGCCCGGGGCGTTTTGGGGCACGCTCGGCCTGTATTTCCAGCGCCGCCTTTAAATCCGCGGCCTTGCGGTCGACCGCGGTCTTGCGGGTTTGATGGCTCTTAGGCGTCTCGGAGGTCCGGGTAGTATCCGCCGCGGCTTCCACCCGGCGGACCGGTTGCCGCGCGGCCGGCGTGCGCTGAGGCGTAACGGTTGCGGTCATCTGCGCGCCCCGCGGCCCCGGCGCGGGGGGCGGACCGGACGGAAAGGTATGTCGGGTTTTATCTACTACGGAAGGTCTTTGGCGGGCCAGGCTTTGCTTGGCCCACCCCGCATCGGCGGCAGGCTCTCGGTTGACCGGCTCAACCTTTTGGCTCTTCGTTTCTTCGGTGTGGACGGAGGCCCCGTGAACAACCGGTTTTAACGCTCGCCGGGAGGTCGCGGCCTCCGGGCTTCCAGCGGTCGTCGCCGTCGCGGAAGCAAGCGCCGTCGGGTGGGGGGCAGGTTTAGCCGGAGTCGATTTTTCCTTTTTCGGCGCCCGGACCTGTGCCGGGCGAGTGGGCTGTTGGTCGCGATGGTCGTTCACTCCCGCGGCGGCGGGTTGATAACCTGAAAGATTTGCGCCGGGCGCTGGGGCCCTGCCTCGCCAGGGGGCGGCCCAGAAGAGGAAAACGGTGAGATTGGCAAACAGGATGAATGCCGCGAGATAGAGCCAGCGCCGTGAACTCCCGGAGGGCCGGGAGCGCGGGGTCGGCGATTGGGCAAGTTCTTCGAATTCCTGGCGCGTTTTGCGCCCCCCGCGCGCCTGTTCGGATTTTTTCAGTGCATCGAGAATGTAGGACATATCGGGAACCCGGTTACAGCGTGAATTCCATCTTCAAGGACCTCAGGATTGCGGCTGAGGCGACTGTTTGGCCTGTGGTGCGCGATCGCCCCCGCTGCCGTTGCCGGCGCCTGCGTCGCGGAGCGGTACCGGCCGGCCGGACCAGGAGGGGCGGGCCTTTATGGCGGGATTGCTCTCGGGCTTTCCCCCGGCGCCGTCCCGGTTGCTTTGAGCCTGCCGGATGCGCCAGATCTTTGCGGCCGAGAAGCTCCCCGGCAATGTGAAGCCATTGAAGAAAACGTACAGACAACCAAGCCAGGCGCAGATGAGAGCGGCTGCGGCCAGTCCGATTTTCCATTTTTGCCCGGCTTCGGTGGGACGGCGCCCAAGCACCTCCCCGGCAGCTTTTATCATCGTGGCCCTGTCGATGACTTGCTTGTGCTGGACAAACGCGCCAAGCAGAGCGCGGTCGCAAATCAGGTTGATCAATCTGGGAATTCCGCCGCTGCAATTATAGAGGGAGTTCAGGGCGCTTTTCGAGAACAGGGCGGAGTCGGCAGTCGGGAGGGCGACGCTTTGCAGTACGGGCGGCGAGATCGGTCGGGGGGCGAGAAGTTTGGGAGCGGGTGAGCCCTGGTCTACCGCGGAAGCACCCTCCTTTTCCGTGTCCCCACCCCCTGATTTTGCATCCGCGGTCGTGCGGCGCGGATTGGTTCGGCCACCGTTGCCCGCCCCGGACCGTATTCCCCGCGCTACCGCAATCCTGTGATTTACGTAGCGAATAACGTCGGGTTTAGAGAGTGCATCGATATGGCAACGGGCCACTATGCGTTGGGACAGTTGCTTGAGATCGGGCTGGCTGAGCCTTTCGCGAAGTTCGGGCTGACCGATGAGGATTATCTGAAGGAGCT
Organism: Syntrophobacteraceae bacterium; assembly: GCA_031292195.1. Taxonomy (GTDB): domain Bacteria; phylum Desulfobacterota; class Syntrophobacteria; order Syntrophobacterales; family Syntrophobacteraceae; genus SbD1. The sequence continues at coordinate 9,071 of JARLHP010000199.1, read as the reverse complement.
TGCGCTCGTTGGTTTCCAGGTTGGTCAGAAGCCGGATTTGCTCCAGGACCTCGTCTTTGAGGTTTTGAGCCTCGTCGATTATGAGAATGGCTTTTTTGCGCCTGGCGTTGAGGTCCAACAGAAAACCGTTTATGCGATCCACCAGGTCCTTGATGCTCGTTTTGCGCGGATAGGCGATGCCGAACTCGTCGCACACCGCCGCCAGCAGTTCCCCGACCGAAACCGTCGGGTTTATGATGAAGGCCACCACAATATTCTTGCTGAGCGTTTCGAGGATGCGCCGGCAGATGGTGGTTTTGCCGGCGCCCACCTCTCCGGTGAGCAGCACGAAGCCGCCCTCGCTTTTTATCCCGTAGAGCAGGTGCGCCAAAGCCTCCCGGTGCTGGGGACTCATGTAGAGATAGCGCGGATCCGGAGCAATCGAAAAGGGAGCTCTTTTCAGGCCGAAATATCTTCTATACATGGCTTTCCAGGCGTGTTTGAGCTCAACTAGCGAGATTACTTGGTTATAAGCCCTTTCTCCATGGCAAAGGCCGTCAGGGAAGAAGCGCTGTGGAGGTCGAGTTTTTTCATCAGGTTGGCGCGGTGTTTTTCAACGGTCTTGGCGCTTATGCACAAATAATTGGCGATATCCTTGTTTCGATAGCCTTCGGCGATCATCTTCAAAATTTCGCGTTCGCGCTGCGTGAGGGTATCCCAGGAGCTTGAGGCCTTAACGTTCTTTCTGCCTTCCAGGTAGCCCTCGATGACCTTTTCCGAGATGCCCGGGCTGAGATAGCTTTTGCCCGAGAAAATATGGTCGATGGCCAGCATCAGTTCGCCGTGGGTGGCGTCCTTTAAAACATAGCCGTCGGCCCCGGTTTTAAGAGCGGTGAGGATGTGTTCTTCAGTCTTGTGGACGGTGAGCACCAGAATTTTTGTGGAAGGGCTTTGTTTCTTGATTTCCGGAATGGCCCCCCCTCCGTTCATTCTGGGCATGGAGAGGTCCATCAGGATAAGGTCCGGCTTCATGGCATCTACCAGGCGGATAGCTTCCAGCCCGTCCTGCGCTTCGCCAACCACCTCGAAGTCGGGGTTGGAAGAAAGAAGCATTCGCAACCCTTCCCGCAGGATTGTATGATCTTCGGCGATTACGATTCTTTTTCTATCCGGCATGTGCTAAACCTTCCCTGAGACTAGAGAACGAGGACCAGTTGCCCGGCCTGTCCCGATTTTGAATCCGGTCCGGCTTTGCCTGACTTACCCACTGACGAGAAGCTACCTTCGCGCGAACCCGCCGGACGATACAAAATGGGCATGCAGAATGGCCGGTTCACAGTATAAAACCATCTAACTCCCTATTTTACTTCAATTGGTTAAAATTTACCAGTGTTTTAAAGACCGAAGATAAAGACCGCATTTTACCCTGCCAAAATACAGTATCACCCATCCTCGATTACTGCCAAATATGTATTTACGGTAAGGTGTCGCTAGTGGAAAATAAGCAATCTCCATCAATAAATATTGATGAACAAACTGCTGTTTCTAACTGGAAGCAAGGGGGCCGGGAAGGTCATGAGTCCTATCCTGCTGGTGGAAGATAACGCCATATTTAGAAAGTCGCTACGGGAAATGTTAAAGCACATGTTCCCGGGGCTTGAAATCGAGGAGGCGTCAAACGGGGAGGAAGCGCTCCGGAAATTGGAGACGATGAACGCCGAGTTGATCTTCATGGACATCAGGCTGCCGGGCATGAACGGGCTTGAGACCACCAAAAAAATCAAGGAAGTCGATTCTACAAGACAGGTGGTGATTCTAACCAGCCATGACATTCCGGAGTACCGGGCCGCGGCTTTTGGCAGCGGAGCAAGTCAGTTTTTTACCAAGGGCGACACCCGGAGCGATGAGATAGCCAATTTTGTAAAGTCTTTCTTCCAGGAGAGGGACAAGGCCAGGGGGGGCTCATGACGGAGATCGGGTCTCGGAATGAATCCGGCGGTTCCCACATTCTTCGTCGCTCTCACCCTACTGCGGACATTCAAAATACCGCGCGGGGAGGCTGCCTTTTGGGTAAATCACTCCATTCATGTTGTTTATCCTTTCCAATATAAGTAGGCGTGTGAGGTTGCCGGGATAGATCGCAGTGAGCGACAAAGGAGTAAGGAGGGAAATATGAAGATGGATGGATCGGATATGGCCGGTTATCTTTCCGCTGAAGAAATCAAAATGAAGATGCGGATGTCAACGGGGTTTCTGAGGTTCCAAAAATGGCTCGTAATCTATAATCTTCTGGTCGATCCAAGGCCGCTTGCCGAGATAGCCAGGCACACGGGGTTGTCGGAGTCGAGCGTTTACAGGATTGTGGCCGAGTATAACGACGCAGGTCCCGAGTCGGTCGAGACCATCGGGGACATGGGGCGCAAAGCCTGGTTTCAGTGCGCGGGGGGATGTTCCCTATGATCGCGGCAACGGCGGGTCATGGAAAAGTCCTTGCCGCTTCCTGTTTTGCCATCGTTTCTTTTCTCAATTTGTCTTAAAACTCTCCGAACAGATTGTGCAAGGAACAGACTTTTGCGCCGCTGGCGCCGGTGTTCCGGTCGCGGGCTACGCCGGGTGCGGCAGAGCCGCCCCGCGATCCGGATCCTGCGGTGGCGCGGGGGGCTCAGCCCGGGCTCAGCCCCCCGCGGGTGGCACAGGCAAGCATTGCCAGTGCCGAAGGCAAGAGGGATTCCATGATGATGGCAGTGATATCCCCCCCCAGCGGTCCGCAGAGGCAGGTTCCATCTTGTGTAATGATCCTCTACTTCCCAGCGGCGAAAGTGATCTGCGACCCCTTGCGGGGTCGTCTCCTTCTTTTTCGTTCCTTTCCGGGGGTATCGGCCCTACGGCCTCGACCCCCGGCTAATGGCTTTGATCCCTCCGGGATCACGATCGTCGCTCTAAAAGAGCAGCACTAATTCCAGTTGAGTCGCTTATCTCAACGATATTGATGTCCCCCCAATCCCCGCTCTTTTGCCCTTCCCTTTTTCCAAGATGCAGCCCGAAGTCAACGGCCCCGTTTTTCCGCCTTGACCTCGCATGGCAGACATGCGATGGATTAAGGCATACTTTTTTGAGCGGAGAGTACATGGTGGACAAGCCGTTCGATTTCTATCGGGCCGTATCGGAGGAACTCGATCCCGAGAGGCTGCAGCGAAAATTTTTGTCCGCGCTGCTCGATTTGCAAAACGTGGAGCGCGGGTCGATATGGGTCCGGAGCGAAAAGGGCTACACGTGCATCGAGGCCGTGGGGGCTCAAAGTGAGAGCATAAAGTCGATGACCGTTGGTTTCGGCCAAAGCAGCATTGTGGGCTGGGTTATCGAAAACGGCAAGATGACGGTGGCCGAAGCGGGCAAGGACGCGCGTCATTTCTGGCAGGCCGAGCGTAATATCGACATCAAGAGCAGGCTCATTCTGTGCTTTCCCCTGTTCCTTACAAACGGTGAGGTCTACGGGGCGGTGCAGATAATCGATACGGGCGGGGTCGGCAGTAAGCTGAACCTTGACCGAAGCTATCTCGATCTACTGCAGCAGTTGATAGACATCGGGTCGATAGCTCTTAGCAACTCGCTGGTTTTTTCCAGGCAGGCGCAGGAAAACCTGAAGCTCAGGCAGACCCTGGAGGCGATCGGCGACCGGGACCTCATGGTGGGCGGGAGCGGCGCCCTTCTTGCGGTGAGAAAGCGGGCCGCCGAGTATGCCAGAACCGATTTCCCGGTGCTTATCACCGGTGAAAGCGGCTCGGGCAAGGAACTTCTTGCCCGAGAGATTCACCGGCTGAGCGGCAGGAGTTCCGGACCGTTTCTGGCTCAGAATTGCAGCTGCATTCCCGACACCCTGCTGGAAAGCGAGCTTTTCGGCTATGAAAAAGGCGCTTTCACCGGCGCCTTGAAGACCAAGCCGGGGCTTTTCGAGTCCGCCAATGAGGGGACCGTTTTCCTAGATGAGATCGGCGATATGCCCCTGCAACTCCAGGCCAGGATTTTGCGCGTGATCCAGGAAGGAGAGATAAAGCCGATTGGAAACGCACGGACAAAAAAGGTGGACGTCCGGATAATTTCGGCCACCAACCGCGATTTGCAAAGTGAAATCAGCAGGGAGAATTTTCGGGAGGACCTGTTCTACCGGCTCAATGTTTTGCCTCTGCGTGTTCCCGCTCTTCGCGAAAGACCGGAGGACATCCCCCTGCTTCTCGACCATTTTTTGAGCAGGGAGGCGTTGCGGCTCTCGACCGGTCGCAAGAGGTTTTCCGCGGATGCGCTGGAGTTTCTGCTCGAATACGAATGGCCGGGAAATGTTCGGGAGCTTGAAAACTTTGTAAAGCATATCATCGTTATTACTCCCGCGGAGGTTGTGGCCCGCGAAGACCTCTCGCACCACTTCATTAGGACGGCCCCCTGCCGGGTGGAACAACAAAAAGCCGCCCGCGTTGATGCGGCCGGTGGGGAAAACGGCGCCGGGGATTCCATTTTTGACGGCTGTTCCTGGGAGGAACTGGAGCGTCGCTATGTTTTCCACCTTCTGGAAAAGAACCGGTGGAACATTACCCGCGCTGCCAGGGAGGCGGGTGTGAACCGTTCGACCTTCGATTCGAGAATGAAAAAACTAAATATTAGAAAATAGTGCGAGCGATGGACTACCGAAACGAAGAACCGATAAGCGAAAAGATAGCAATCGCCAAGCGTCTCCATGCCGCGTTGGGAGACGAGTTGAAGATGGACCCGCAGGTATCGGTCCGGCTGGAGGAACTTTCGGTCAGGGTCAAGGATTCGAGCGAGTTGTGCCTCAGCTCCGGTCTTGGCGAGGCATGCAGAATCTGCGAGCAAGACGAGGGGGGAAGCTGCTGTGGCGAGGGCATAGAGAACCGCTACAGCCCCGAGCTTCTGCTCATAAATCTTTTGCTGGGCGTAACGCTGCCCGAATCGAGAAAGTGCTCTCGAAGCTGCTACTTTCTGGGTGAGGTCGGGTGTACTCTCCAGGTCCGGGAGATTTTATGCATAAACTACCTGTGCGGTAAGCTCCAGAAAACCTTTCCGCCGGAAATACTGCGGCGGCTCCAGGAAGTGAACGGGGCGGAAATGGACCTTATTTTCGGTCTGCATGATCGGGTAAAGACCTTTGTTCGGCAAAAAGACATGTGAACCCTCATTCCAGGTCCTGGTAGCAGTCCTGCCGGAATGGGGGCGTGCAGATGCAGTAGAAGACAAGATCGCTTGTCCCGATATTTGCAATGCGCTGGGGAACTCCGGGCGGAACTCTCACCACATCGCCCTCACCGACCTCCACGGGCGTCTGCCCGCCAAGCTCTACCCGGCCTTTTCCGGAGACCATCAAATATCTTTCGGCCACACCCCGAAGAGAGTGGAGGGCCGTTACCCCCCCGGCCCCGATCCTGGCGCGGGCGATAGAGACCAATTCATCGCCCGAGTCGTTGGCGACCTCCAGGATAGCGCACCGTTCCCGCGTTTGGAATTCCTCTTTGGCGACGCCTTTTAGCACCTCTGCTTTCATCGCGTTTCCTCCAAGCGCTCGAATTGCCAATCAGGCGGGTTTGGCCCGCAGGTACTGCGGAGGCCAGGCCACGTCGGAGTGGAGCGCCTTTGCCGCATGGAGCGGCCAATAGGGCTGACGCAGGAATTCGCGACCCATCATGACGGCGTCCGCGCCGCCCGTGGCGATTATCTGCTCGGCCTGGGCCGGGTCGGTAATGAGGCCAACCGTCCCGGTGGCTATTTGCGCCTCCCGCCGTACAGCGGCCGCAAACGGGGTCTGGAACCCGGGACCGGCCGGGATTTTGGCGTAGGGGACCAGTGCCCCGCTCGAACAATCTATCAGGTCTATGCCGAGCGCTTTTAGCCGGCGGCAAAACTCCACGGATTGAGCCAGGTCCCAACCGCCTTCGACCCAGTCCGTGCAGGAGATGCGGACAAAGACCGGCAGATGGTCGGGCCATGTCTGCCTCAGGGTTTTGGCCACCGAGAGGGGGAATCGCATCCGGTTTTCGAGCGGACCGCCGTACTCATCGGTTCGGTGGTTGGAAAGAGGCGAGAGGAATTCATGCAGCAGATACCCGTGGGCCATGTGGATTTCGATGACCTCGAAACCCGCCTCCAAACTGTAGCGGGCAGAGGCCAGGAATTGGGAGTTGACCTGGTCCAGATCCTGGCGGGTCATCTCTCGGGGCGTCTGCGATTCCTGGTCAAAGGCAATGGGGCTTGGTCCGATGGGCAGCCACCCGCCTTCGCTCTCCGAAAGAGGTTTGCCTCCCCGCCATGGCAGATCCGTTGCGGCTTTGCGCCCGGCGTGGGCGAGCTGGATTCCCGGCGCCGCCCCCTGGCTCCTTATAAACGCGGAGATCCGTTGGAACGCCCGGGCGTGGGCCTGCGACCACATGCCGCTGTCAAAGGGCGAGATCCGCCCTTCGGGGGATACCGCGGTCGCTTCGACCATCACCAATCCCGCTCCGCCCACAGCGCGGCTGCCGAGGTGGACCAGGTGCCAGTCCGAAGGCATGCCGTCGTCACTGGAGTACTGGCACATGGGCGAAACAAAGATGCGGTTTCTAAACTCGATTTCCCTGATCTTTAACGGTTCGAACAATTTGCTCATAGCGGCCAGGTTCCTCTTTGACGGCGGCGCCGTGCCCCCCAAAAAGCGACTATTTCTTGGGATACCCTACGGGCTGGTCGAGAATGATTTTTTGTTGGGGCCTCAACTTCAACTCCCTGCCCAGAGCGTCTCTGTCTATGGCGGCCCGCACCACTGTGGCCAGCCCTTCCGAGGCGCAGAACAGGTAGACATTTTCAGCGATTACCCCAACATCGGCGCCCACCAGGAGCTGGTTGTCCGCCGATCCTGCGCGCGCTTTCGAATAGTCCGCGACATAAACAAGGGTGAGCGGCGCGTCTTTCACATAGTCCTGCGTGCCGGCCGTCGTCCTGATGTCCTTTTTGAGTACTCCCTCCAGGGTGTTCTTTTTCGCATCGTAGAGATAAGCGCCATCGGCGGTAATCACGTAAATATCGGTTTCCTGCCTGTTCAGGGCCGAGGGGGCGGTTCTTTTGCCATCGGGCCGGTTGATTCCGAAAGCGGCCCACAGGAGGTTCGACAGGGTTTGCACGGGCAATTTTTCTCCACTGAACGAGCGAGACGACATTCTGCCGTTCAGGGCGGCCATCAGTGGTTTTCCTCCCGCTTTTTGCGCAGCGGGAAGCTTTATCGACGCAGGTTCGGCCGCAAAGCTCACAAGAGAACAGTGGAATGTGAATAGGAATGCGAGTAGAATTCCGGTTACTGATCTTGATTTGTATTTCATGCTGGTCTCCTTTGCCGGTGAGAAGCCGGATCTCTGGAATCAAGAGGCCGTCTTTTCCCCTATTCCTCCGGTCCGGGTTGCCAATCCTTCACCCGCGAAGCCATTGCCAGGCAGCTTCTATTTCAGAACGGTCGAAGTATTCCACTTCTCGCTGGGTCATCAACCCGCCAATCTTAACCCACGATTTGATCCAAACCCTGTTGCCGAGGACCGCCATACGCTCTATGGCGCCGGCATGCTCGACGGCAAACCTGAGTTTCTCCAACAACGCCTCGGGTTCGAGGTGACGGAAGCCTTCAATCTCGATCAGAAGGCGTACCTTTCCGGAGGCAGCGATGCTTTCAGAAAGCATTCCGGCAATCTTACGCACATCTTCCGCCGTGATATGTTCGCCGATCTTGAACCCGAGAACATTCCCGGCACTGCCGCTCAAAAGTTCGAACATGGTGGCGTCTCAGTTCCGCAAAGGCTGCTTTAATTTCCGCACCCGATCGACCGGCAAGATTATATCACCTTCGTGGGACTGAATCGACTACTCACCCTTTTGGTCCTGACTGTTTCCGGAGTGGCCGGAACGGATGGGGTTTCCACGGGTGGCGTCGCGGCAAAAATCTTTGCCTGCCTCTTGGCCTCGATGTACTTTTTTAAATTCTCGGGGACCCCTCTTTTCTTGGCCGCCCTGCTTCTGGCCCGGGACAGGGATTTTGCCACCAGTGGCGTGCGCATCGTGAAACCGTATTTTTTCTTATACTCTTCGGCGCTCATGCCATGAAGCGCCAGGTGCTTGTTTAGTTGCCTCATCTCGGTCCCGCATTCAAGACAGATCACTTTGTCGTTCTGAATCGAATCTTCGGGTTTGAGTGGAGGCGCCGGTTGCGGTTCCTGTATTTTGAGCGAGTCGATCTCGCCGGATTCCGCCAGGTTCAATTCCTGGAGCGTGCCGAAAACCTGCCGCAGAGCCGAGGAAATTTCCTCGGCTGTCATGTGAGTGCGAGAGGCCTGGGTGTTTACAATTTCAGATGCGATTTCAATGAGTTTTCTGTTCATTGCCGTTCCTCATAGGTTAATTATTGATTAGAGGTTTTGTGAAAGAGCGTATTTTATTGATTGAGTAGGGGAATGCAATGAATTTGATAGGCATATTTTCAATATTTACAAATCTTTACATATTGATTGCCTGGGGTTTTCCCCTGTAAAGCGGGTGATGTGCAACCTGTGGAGCGGCGGAGAAAATTCCCGAAAGTTTTCCACAAATCCTGAGTAAGAATCACTACATCTGTGTATTTAAACGCCTACACCACGTTATCCTCTGTTGTGCCAATTCTCTGCTTAGCTATCCTTTCACACCTGAACGCGGCTTGTTCATATAGAAGCGTTGTGTCGGGTTCTAAAGATGCTTCCGAGGCTCTATGCCATTGTGTGCTCGCATCCTGGTAGTCACCGTCCCGTTCGGCCAGAATTGCCAGGTTGGCATAGTGCAAAGCGCCCGAGTCGACCACTCTATTTCTTTTCATGGTTCTGAAAAACCTCCTGGAATAGTATTGTCGAGGCTTGCAAGAGCATATTCCGGGCCATAATTGGGGGAGATGCGGGGAGCAATGTTGTTGAGTTAAGAAATCCCAAGCTTTTCCCGCCTGTCTGAGCACCGCTTGATCTGCGACCCCTCACGGGGTCGTCTCCTTCTTTTTCGTTCCTTTCCGGGGGTATCGGCCTCCGGCCTCAACCCCCGGCTAATGG
>JARLHP010000198.1 GCA_031292195.1 Syntrophobacteraceae bacterium | reverse complement strand
TAAAAGAGCAAGAGCATGGGATTAACCGGGGTGGCGAAAGTATTTGTTGGGCTGCGCTACGCTTAGCCCAACCTACAGCCCCATCCTACGCCAGCCCGTCGAGAGCCGCTGCAGGATGGGTGAAACGCAGTGAAACCCATCTGTTTGACGCGTTTTGAACGCCAATTCGTATAAGATAAAATTTTGTCGTGGAGGAGAAAATCACATACAAAAAGTGTGCGCAAACCTCAACCTGTCGTCTCCGTTAACCATGAAGCACGGGTCCAAAACTTGTCTGCTTTCTCGACTGGAAGTGTGGCGTTCGGCATGAGATGGAGCGCGCCTTCGTTTTTTCGAGTGGCCTTCATTCTGACGCTGTCCGGGGCGTTGTTGGGTTGTGGAACCGGACCCAGGGCTACGCGCGCCTTCTACTATTGGCGCACGGTCTTCGCCCTCAGCCACAGCGAGAAGGCGGTCCTGCGGGATCATGGCATCGAGAGGCTCTATTTGCGTTTTTTCGATGTCGCTTTCGACCCTGTTCGGGGCCGGGCGGTCCCGCTCGCCCTTTGCCAATTCCGGCAGCAGCCTCCTCCGGGTGTGGCCATCGTTCCCGTGGTCTTCTTCGAGAACGCGGTATTCGAACGCGGATGCGACCCCGGGGCGTTGGCCGAGAAGGTGTGGAAACTCGTAAGGGAAATGGCCGGCTCGCAGAGCCTCTCCTTCAGGGAACTCCAATTGGATTGCGATTGGTCACAGAGCACGCGCCAATCCTACTTTCAATTCTGCCGCGCGCTGGGGAGTTCGTGCCGGCCCGAAGGGATCCGCCTGGAGGCGACGATACGACTTCACCAGGTGAAGTACTTCCGCAGGACCGGCGTGCCTCCCGTGGATCGAGGAATGCTGATGTTCTACAACATGGGCCGGATTTCGGCCAACCCTTTGCGGCCTTCCATCTTTAACGTCGAGGACGCCGCTCGCTATACTGCCGGCCTGACACGATATCCGCTGCCGCTCGACGGGGCCGTGGCCATTTTTTCCTGGCTGATCCACGCAGGCGCCAACGGCCGGGTATGCGGGCTTATGGAAAAGATCGATACCGCAACGCTTGATAAAAGTCCCTTTCTGAGACACATCTCCAGTGGCCGCTACCAGGTGGTCGCCTCTGCGTTTTTCCAGGGGACCTACCTCAATCGGGGCGACACTCTGGTTGTCGAGGCCATGACCCCCGATGTGAGCCGGCGGGCGGCGTCCATGCTGGCCGACATCAATCTGCCCGGAAAACATTTCACGCTGGCTCTTTTCGATTTGGACCAACGGAACCTGCAAAGATATTCCGACCGGGATTTGGAAAGCCTCTATTCGGCGGTGGAGCGGTCTGGCGCCGTGCTGTCGGCTTTTGCACGACAGGTTTTTTGGTGATAAACGATATGTCTGCAAGGAGTGACGGAATGGACTTCACCGCTTCAAAAATTAGTGTGTTCTTCTTAACCGCATTGCTCGTTGTGGCGATGACCGGTTCGGCCTTCGCCTGCGCGGGTGGCGACTTCGGCGTGGAGGATCAGACTTTCTTCTCTCCCGAGGTCATCGGCGACCCGTCCGTCGCCCCTTTTTTTGCCGCGCCGGACACCAGGTTCTATAAACAGGATTCGATGAAGGACTCCTCGGAGGTCCTCTCGGCGGTCAACCTCGATGATTGGGACGGTTTTTTTCAGGGGGCCATCCCTCGGAAGGCCTGGTCCGAGCTGCTCTACAAGGCGCCGGTCAGCCGAATCAATGGGTTGATCTTACGTCTTAAGGGAAGGACCGACGTCACGAAATCTGCCGACGAGGATGTCTTCCTTGCCTTCAAGGACCGGGCGTCGCTCATCGCGGCGCTCTATTACGTCGGTTTCGCCAAGAGGGTCGAACCTTACGCCATCGAGCGCAGGGACCAAGACGGCTGGAATGGTGCAAAACAAAAGATCAACCTGTCTTTGCGCCAAAGGGTCATCTCAAACTTGATCGTCAACGGCGAAAGGGCGCTGGGGGCCTCTAATCTTGTATTCCTGCGCGAGCGCTACGCCTTCCAACTCCTGCGTCTCCTTTACTTTAATAGCGAATATGATCATTGCGTCACCTTTTTCGACCAACATCGGCAGGATTTCGCGGTCGGCGGCGCCATCTCCTGGCGGGCGATGGGCTATGCGGCCGGGGCTCGCTACAAGACTAAACACTTCGCCGAAGCCAACTACATGTACTCCCGCATCTTCGACCATTACGCGCCGATGCGGGTCACGGCCGCATGGAGCTTCCACCCCCAGGAGGAAGCCGATTGGAGCAGGTGCCTCTCCGAGGCGAATACGGTTCATGAAAAGGCCGTCCTTTGGTGCCTGCTGGGTCTGCAGACGGGTAGTCTCAAACCGGCCAAAGAAATATACGCTCTCGACCCCCAATTTGATCTTTTGCCCCTGCTGGTTATAAGGGAGGTAAACTGGGCGGAAATGGAAGCCAATGTGACGGGCGACCAGCAAGAGGATGGAACGGGTTCGACCCACCCGGTAAAGCCGGAGTTGCGCAAGGAGCTTTTGGCCTTCATCGAGACCGCTTCCGAAAAAGGGGGTGTTGCCAAGCCGTGGGTTTGGGAGCTGTCGGCCGGCTATTTGCTGGCGATGGCCGGACAAAGGGATTTGGCTGACCGGTGGCTGGACAAGGCCGCCAAGCAGGCGCCGGAGGACGTGGCGATCCAGCGCCAGATAAGAATCAGCCGGCTCTACGCCCTGCTGCAATCCATGAAGGAGGTCGCCGATGGCGACGAGCCGGCCCTCGCCAAGGAACTGGTCTGGTTGAAAGGCGAGCCGGGAGACAGGACGACCGCTTTTTTCGACTGGGCTACGCGCCGTCTTTCGGCCCTTTACCGCAAAAAGGGCGAGGAGGTGAAAGCCTTCTGCCTGCATGATGTGCAGGAAGACCGTTTCTATGGCGACTCCGCTAACATCGACCGGTTGCTTCAGTTTCTGAACAAGGCCGACAAGAGCGCTTTCGAAACCTTCCTCGCGGCCCGTTACCTGCCCGCACAGCGGTCCGACCTGGTCGAAGTGAAGGCCCTCAATGCGCTCTACGCCGGAGATTACGAACTTGCCTCGAAACTGTTCTCCGGCATCAAGACGAGCGTGCTGCGCGCCGATCCTTTCGAGATCCACGTTCGCGACAATCATGACCGTGACGCGGCCGCCAAACACAAGGATTACACCAAGACCCAGTTCGTGCTGCGCCTTGTCGACCTGATCGGAGAGGCCGGCAAGGGCGGTCCGAATGCGGCTCAATGCTATTTTGAAGCCGGCAATGCTTTGTACAACATCTCGTGGTTCGGCAACTCCCGGGTGATGTACGAAACCGAGGCCGATCACTTCAGGCGACGTCCCCGAACCGTCGATGGCAGCCGCGCCGCGGCTTTCTATGAAAAGGCGATGGAGTTGTCAACGGACCGTGAATTAAAAGCCAGGGCCTGCTTTATGCTGTCCAAGTGCGAGGTGAATTCCTACTATATTCGAGATCCGGACAAGAAGGCCGGAGACTTCATCGCGGGCAAATACTTCCACGTGCTGAGGGATTCCTATGGCGACACGAAATACTACCAGGAAGTGATACAGGAATGCGGGTACTTCAAGACCTTTATCTCCAAGCACCCCGGAGGGGGCAAGGGGGTTGAGTTAAGGCGTTAAGGCCGCGTCATCGCCAAGGCGAAGGTCAAAAGAGCGGGGGCTGGGGGGAGATGAGCCCCCCCGCCCCAGCGGGATCCGGCGCGCTGGGCGGCTGGGCCGCACCCGAGGTGTTCCGGGGGAGTATAAAGAGATTTAAGACAAAATTTGTGGTGGAGGAGAAAATGGCGAGTAAGGCATGTTCGGATATAGACGTACTGGTGGAATTGCTGCAGTTGCTCAATCTCGAACAGATCGACGAGAACGTTTTCCGCGGGCGGAGCCAGGACCTGGGTTTTGGCAACGTCTACGGCGGCCAGGTGCTGGGGCAGGCGTTGTCCGCGGCATACAAAACCGTGCCGCCGGAGCGTCGCGCCCACAGCCTGCATGCCTATTTTCTGCGACCCGGCGATGTCCGTGAGTCTATCGTCTACCATGTGGACCGCATCCGCGACGGTAAGAGCTTCACCACTCGCAGGGTGGTCGCCGTGCAGAAGGAGCGCCCAATTTTCAACATGTCGGCCTCGTTTCAGATCGACGAACCGGGCTTCGAGCATCAGGACCAGGCGCCCTCGGTTCCCGGCCCCGAGGGGCTGGCCTCGGAGATGGAGATTGTCAGCCGGTTCTCCGATCAGCTCCCGGTCCGCATTCGGGAAAGGCTCCAATGCCCCCAGCCCATAGAACTGCGGCCGGTTGAAACGATGAATCTTTTTTCGCCCGAAAAGCGGGAGCCTGTGAGGCACCAGTGGTTTAAAGCCATCGATATTTTGCCCGAGGACCCCGCCATTCATCAGTATCTGTTGGCCTATGCGTCCGACTACGGCTTTATGACGACCGCTCTTTACCCGCACGGTCATGGTTTGTTGGATCCGGGCATGCAGGTCGCAAGCCTCGATCACGCCATGTGGTTCCACCGGCCGTTTCGTATGGACGACTGGCTGCTCTATGCCGTGGAAAGTCCCAACGCCGGCGGCGCCCGCGGCCTGGCCATAGGCAGGATATTCAACCGCCAGGGCGCTTTGGTGGCCACGGTAGCCCAGGAGGGACTCATCCGGTTTCGCGGCAAAAATGGGTAAATCGCAACTGGGCGGTGTTCGTGGGATAAAGAGGGTTGATCCGAATCGAATTGTGGAAAGAGATTCTGTCCGAGAAAGAGACCGCATATCTGCTCAAGAGCGAGAAAATGAAAAAACGGCTGCTGGAAGCCAAGGAGCGAAGAGGGGGTATTCCGCTTGACAAAGCCCGTGCTGAGCTTGGAATTTGATCCCGCCGCCTTTGAAGACCTTGCCTGGCGGGTTGAAAAAGATCGAAAAAAGGCGCTTCGAATCATTAAGCTTATCAGGGAAATCCAGCGAGACCCCTTTGCCGGGACCGGTAGGGCTGAACCATTAAAACACCAACTCGCCGGATGCTGGTCCTGCGGGATCGATTCAGAATATCGCCTTGTGTATGAAGCAAAAGATGAAAAGGTGTGAATCCTGGTCTGCAGGTACCACTATTTGAGGCAGACTCTTTCTTCCCCGTGTCCGGAATGGTCCGTCCCGGGGAGGTAAGTGAACGGCGTTTCAAAAGGGACGACTGGGGCCGCTCGTTTGTGAGTCCTCGTGAAGGTGTGTTTCGACCCCGAACTGGTCGATGAAATCCTGCAATACGGACCGGTGCTGGACGGACATGCTTTCGAACTCCACCCCGCAACGCCTCATGCTGATCTGTTCCCAGGAGGTTTCCGGAACTTCATGATCATAAACCACTTTGCACGGAATGCGGTTGAGGTGAATGAAACGCTCGTTGCTCCCGAATATCTTTATTGCCGTATAATCACGATCTGTCAAGTCCGAGGCCAGGTAGCTCAGGCAAAGCCCACTCATGCTGATATTTCGGATCTGCCCCATGTTGATCAGCCCATCGGCCATTACGAAAGCCGCAAAGGCGCCTTCTTTGACTTTGAACCTTTCGAATTCTCTTTTTTCTTTCATTGTCTATCCGGGTAAAAAGTCATCGCGGGAAGTTCCGGCAAGAGCCACATGTTATCCTTCAATTTTAGAGTCCATGCGAAAATGCACCGGCCAACAAGGGAATATCCTTTCGAAACGGATTTCGTGCCGAAAGAAAAAAACAGGCGCACTCCAGGGTGGCCAGCCGCTTCTGAATGGTCCCCTGCTATACCAGTTTCAAAAATGGAGACACGGGCTGGTTCGCCTGCCGAATATGCGCTCCCTTGTACTTTGTATACACTGCCACTCCAATTAGCGAAAAAGTTAGTAAAATCAAAGTTGAAGGTTCCGGAACGGATGGGTCTGGAGCAATCTGCGCCTGTAGATAAGCGCCGGATTGCGACACGGGAGTTATCCAGTAAAAATCGCTAAGAGAATATGTTCCGGTATTCGTTATATATGTGGAGTAGTAATTCCACACATCGGAAGTGCTGCCGTAATGTGATTCATTTAGACTAACGTTATTATTTTCAAAATGCCAAATCGCAGCTTGAATAGCAATTTGTTGATCTGTAGATAAAGTAGAACCAGCGTAAGTATGTAGAAGATAGGCTATCTCGCCCGCATTTGTAACTTGTACGGTTCCGTTATTAATGGTTCCATTATTTGTTACATAGGCAGTGTAGGTTCCAGGAACTGAAACGTCAGTGTTTAAATCGATGCAAAAATCGTAACGCAAGGTAGTTGTATTCAATATCGCAGGGGTTACCGATCCACCACCCACAGGTTGTGATAAACCGGAGCCAGTCAAATAAATAGGATTAAAAGTATTGCCAAGATATATGGAGTCGGCATTTGCCATCACCACTGAACATAGAAGAAATACGGTTGTAGTGGTAAGAAAAATAGCTTTTTTCATTTAGTTTCTCTCCTAAGTGCAATGCCCAAAGATGTCACATTGTCTGTTAGTCGTAATACAATTATTCAGGCGACGGAAACCTCCTGCCACTTTTGGGACAGAAGTGACTCTCGCCCAACATCCTGCGCTTGCAATGGCGGTAATATTCGTTCGAGTTACGCCACTTACACATCGCCGTTATACGTATCTCGCGCGATGGAGGGCCTCGAATCTTCCTTTATTGTCGCCTTCATGTTAATCGAAGCTGTTGTGGAGTAAAGGGGGATTCTGGGGGGGAAGTTCTGGTTATTTTGCGTACCCAATAGATTTATTTATGGTAGATGTAACAATATGTTAGCGATTCGTATGGCGCGATCGGGAATAAAAGCTCTCAGGCATACCCCTCCTTTTTCGGCAAGGGTTGCTCTGCGGTTGGTTCCAGGCAATTTCTCTTTATCCAGTGCTGTTGGAATGGTTTTGACAGATGGGTTGCGGGCTGGAGATTCATGGGTTGTTTTTAAAACTCACGTCCTGAGTTCCGGGAACAGTGATACCGCAAAACCTGGCGTAAATGCGGCAGGGCCTGGTAGAATGCGGGAAAGATGATTTTCTTCGGTGTGGCAAGTGGTTGGGGAGTTCGGCTCTTAATCCGACTTGAAAAGTCGTACATATCGAACATGGAAGATATGGCAAGAATGGAGGGGGAGGTGGAAAATTTCATCTACACGATCAGAACCATGACCCGGCTGGAAATCGATATGGCCGTCGAGTGGGCCGCCGCGGAGGGGTGGAACCCCGGGCTTTACGACTCTGATTGCTTTTATGGCGCCGATCCGAATGGATTTCTGATCGGATTGCTCGGGGAGCAACCGGTTGCAACCATTTCGGCCGTGAAATACGGGGATTCTTTCGGTTTCCTGGGTTTTTATATCGTAAAGCCGCAGTATCGCGGCAAGGGTTTCGGCTTAAAGATCTGGAACGCCGGGCTCGAATACCTGGCAGAGCGCACCATAGGGCTTGACGGTGTGGTCGCTCAACAGGACAATTACCGGAAATCCGGATTCAAATTGGCCTATGGAAACATTCGCCACCAGGGAACGGCTCGTCGGTTTCCTGTCGATCCGGGGATTGTCGAGTTGCACACAATTGCTTTTGAGGAGGTCTGCGCCTACGACAGAGCGTTTTTCCCGGACAGGCGCAGGGAATTCCTGCGGTGCTGGCTTGATCAGCCGCAAAGCAGGGCGCTTGGCCTCATCAGAAACGGTAAATTGGCGGGTTACGGGGTGGTGCGCATGTGCCGCTCCGGGTACAAGACGGGTCCTCTGTTCGCTGATAGCCCCGAACTTGCCGAAAGCCTTTTTCGGGCTTTGCAGGCACATCTTCCCGAAGAGGCTCCGATATATCTCGATACGCCCGCGGAAAACCCGGCGGCGCTCGATCTGGCCAACCGGCACAACATGAGTGCGGTGTTCGAAACGGCCCGTATGTACAGGGGTAAAAGCCCCGATGTGGACATGGAAAGGTTGTTCGGGGTCACCTCCTTCGAACTCGGGTGATCTGGCCGGCTGCGGTGGCGCCGCAGCCGGGATTGGGCGGTGGAACTGCCGGCCAGGATTGCCAAGCCCAGACCACGGGCGGTGGGACCGCCAGCCGGGATCGCCAAGCCCAAACCACGGACTTTCCTGGTTTCAGGGTGTCCCGGGGGGGCTGAGGAGTCTCTTTAAAAAGCTCCCGCACCTTCATTGTTTCCGGGTGTTCCGCAGGGAGCCGTTACTTCCTTCCGTAAATCCTGGTAAGGTGGGCGATTCTTTGTGAAAGATCGGGGGCTAACCGGTCGGCTTCGACCCGCCATTCCCAGTTGCCGAAGGAAACCGACGGAGTGTTCATGCGCGCCTCCATTCCCAGTTCGACAAAATCCTGCATGGGGATTATGACCGTCGAGGCGACCGACATCATGGCGACCCCCACAAAAGCCAGGGATACGGTATCCGCGTCCAGTTCCCGGCCGAAGTATGCGGCAAGGTTTTCCTTTTCCGCCCGGGTGGCGTCGTGCTCAAACCAGCCCTTTACGGTGTTGTTGTCGTGTGTGCCGGTGTAGACCACGCAGTTGCGCACGTGGTTGTGGGGAACGTAGGGGTTTGTGGACAGGTCGCCTCCGAAGGCGAACAGCAGAGGCTTCATTCCCGGAAATTCATAGAGGTTCATGACTTCCCGCACGTCCGGGGTGATGATGCCAAGATCTTCGGCAATGACGGAAATGGAGGGAAAACGGCTCAGCACCTCGTTAAAAAACTGCGTTGCCGGGGCGTCTACCCATCTGCCGTTTATGGCGGTTTGTTCCGAGGCCGGAACTTCCCAGTAGGCGACAAACCCCCGGAAATGATCGAGCCGGACTATATCGAAGTAACTCAGATTGTGCCTGATCCTGCGAATCCACCAGGCATAGGAGGTTTCCCGCAGTCGATCCCAGGAGTAGACGGGGTTTCCCCACAACTGTCCGGTGCTGCTGAAATAATCCGGAGGCACTCCGGCGACCAGGGCCGGGCGCCCGTCACATTCCAGTTTGAAGAACTCCCGATGTGCCCAGACGTCCGCGCTGTCATGACTGACATAGATGGGGATATCGCCGATCACCTGAATCTGTTTTTGGTTGCAGTAGCTTTTGAGGGCCGACCATTGCCCAAAAAAAAGAAATTGGCTGAACTTCTCCCGCTCGATGTTTTCCGCAAGTCTTTGCGTCCACTCGTCGAGCGCGGGTTGAGTCCTGTCACGGATTTCGGAAGGCCAGTCGCTCCACGGAGCCCCGAAGAATTGCTCCTTGAGGCAGATGAAAAGAGCGTAGTCGTTTAGCCAGTGCGCATTGGTCTTTACGAAATTTTCGAGCGCGCACTTTGGCTCCCCCATTTGCCGGAATTTTTCATAGGCTTTCTTGAGAAGCCCGTTCTTGAGTTCGGCCGCCCGGTCGTAATCCACTCTTTGGGGGTTGGCGGAAAAGTCCCCTTCGAGATCGCTTTGCGCAAGATATCCGGATTGCACCAGCAGATCCGGCGCTATCAGGAGAGGATTTCCGGCAAAGGCGGAAAAGCAGCAGTAAGGAGAGTTTCCGCACGCCGGAGAAGTGGGATTGAACGGGAGCATCTGCCAGAGGGTCTGGCCGGATTCGGCCAGGAAGTCGGCGAAATGGTATGCTCCCCGCCCCAGATCTCCTATTGCGAATTCGGAGGGCAGGGAGGTTATATGCAACAATATACCGCTTTTTCGAAGTCTCAAATAATGCTCCTTCCCGGCAGTTTGTCAGGCATGAAAAGGTGCAGGACGGATTTCTTCCCGCTGGTTGCTTCCTGCTCCTTTCGATGACAGTTTATCGGAAATCCAAGGTTTGGCAATAAGAGATGGGAGTCCATACTAAATAGCGCGTCGGCCGAGTGCCGGGGGGCGCGGGGGAGACGCGCTCCCCCGCACTTTTGGGGTTTCCAGCTTTTGAATGTTTTTCCTTCGGTGGTATAGTAAGGGAGCAGGATGTGGACCGCGCCCGATGCGGGACCGCGGTGAAAAATCCGAATCGCACCATTTAGCGGGGCTAAGAATCGACCCGGAATTTCCGCGGGGTGGCCCGCGGTCTTTAAAGGGTTGGCTTTCGCCCGGCAGGTCCTGGAGAAACAAGCTAGTGATCACGAAAGGTCTGCTCGACAAGATTTATGGGGCCGCCAGCATCCAGAGGTGGAACGACCACGTTCGGCCGGTCGAATTCACCGAACTGGACAAGCAGGCGCACAAAATGATTCTAGCCTATTTGTTCGCAAAACTGGAAGAAACCGAGGGCCACGCCCGGTTCGACTGGCTGAAGCTGATCGAGGGAGGGATTTTTGAATTCTTTCCACGCGTAATCCTTACCGATATCAAGGCCCCTGTTTTTCACAAACTGATGAGCAGGAAAGGCAAAGAGATCAATGGACTGGTCCTGGGCATCATGGATGAGGACCTGAAGGGACTGGGCGGTGAATTCGGCGAGAATTTCAAAAGATACCTCTTCGACCCCAACTATGCGAAAGTGGAAAAAAGGATACTCAAAGCCGCTCATTATCTGGCGACCAACTGGGAGTTCCAGATCATTTACAACACGGCCCCTTTCATCTACGGAATAGACAAGACCAAAGAAGAGATCGAAAACCAGATCGAGGACCACTACGATCTTATCGGGGTCCAGAAACTGGCGCTTCGAAAGAAGTCTTTCGGGTTCATGGACCTTTGCGCGCAGCTGAGGTTCCAGCAGAGGTGGGCGCATTCGCCGCGGGTGCCCAAGACCTCGGTTTTGGGGCACATGCTGATAGTGGCCATGATGTCCTACTTTTGCTCCATGGAAATGGGCGCTTGCCGGAAGCGCGCCTGCAACAATTTTTTCAGCGGACTTTTTCACGATCTGCCCGAGGTGTTGACCCGGGACATCGTCTCGCCGGTCAAGACTTCGGTCGAGGGGTTGGAAGAGATTATCAAGGACTATGAGAAGATGCAGTTCGAGGAGCGCATTCTGCCGCTTCTGCCCCCCTCCATCCAGGATGAAGTCGTCTATTTCATCCAGGACGAATTCTCGAACCGAATCATTGAGGAGGGCGTCGTCAGGAAGAATGTTCCGGGGGCGCAGATGAAGCACTATAACCGGGACGACTTCTGCGCGGTCGACGGCGAGGTGATTCGAGCCTGCGACAAGCTCGCGGCCTTTATCGAAGCCTCGCTTTCCATTCGGCACGGCATCCGCTCGCAGCAGCTTACGGAAGGCATGGAAACGATATACCGCGAATACGGCGACCAGCGGTCCGGCGGAATCGATTTCGGCGCCCTGTTCAACTATTACCGGCTGCCCGACGGGGTTGCCGGCAGCCCCCTCTATTAGCCGGGAGGGCGGTCGATGCGAGCGGTGATTCAGCGCGTCCTCCAGGCGGGCGTAAAAGTGGGGGGAGTGGAAGTCTCGCGGACAGGAAGGGGCCTTCTGGTCCTGCTCGGGGTAGGAGGCTTTGACGGCGAAGAGGATGCGCGCTACCTGGCGGAAAAGACGGCCAACCTCCGGATATTTTCGGATGAAACCGACAGGATGAACCTCTCGGTTTTGGATATCGATGGGGAGATCCTGGTCGTCTCGCAGTTCACTCTCTACGGGGACTGCCGCAAGGGCAGAAGACCCTCCTATGCTTCGGCGGCCGGACCCGAGGCGGCCAGGGGGCTCTACGAGCACTACGTCGAAAAGCTTTCCGACTATACTGCGAAGGTCTCTACCGGGTGCTTTCGGGAAATGATGGAGGTCTTTCTGGTAAACGACGGGCCGGTCACCCTGCTTTTGGACAGCCGGAAGGATTTTTGACGCGAGAGGGAGCGAGGCGCACAATCAGTGGTTTGGCGCCGTTGCCCCTTGTTGAGTCCCCATTGCCTTCTCATCATTGCGAACCAAGCAAATTACACTATCTGTCCAGTTCCCGAACGGAAAATTGTTTTTCCACCCGGCACACCTCTCCATGACCCATATTCCGATACCGGATTGCGTTCAAGATTTGGTTGATGGGTTGCGCTTCGCTCCACCCATCCTACGCGTCGAGAGTCGCTGCAGGATGGGTGAAACGCAGTGAAACCCATCTGTTTGACGCGTCTTGGCTGTTCCGCTGATGAACGTAGATTGCACACTGGTAGGTATTTTTTATATCTGCGTCCATCTGCGTCCATCAGCGGTGAGATCTTGGTAGTTCATACCGGGTTGCGCTCAAGATTTGGTTGATGGGTTGCGCTTCGCTCCACCCATCCTACGCGTCGAGAGCCGCTGTAGGATGGGTGAAACGCAGTGAAACCCATCTGTTTGACGCGTCTTGAACGCCACTTCGTATGAGCTGATACCTATTGGCGGTCAAGACGATAGATTTTTACCTGTGGCTGTTCCGCTTTCCTGCCGCCTCTCTTTTCTGCGCGCCGGCGGAATGCGATTGTGGAAAGGGGCATGATATCACCTTAGATTATAACCACTTGGATTTTCCCAAAGATCAATCCGGCGGCCGGGAAATTCCCGAAGGGGCGTTTGCCATGTGTAAACCCCTTTTCATTGTTCATTTAACCTCTAATAGCGTTGGTATAGAGAATTTATGCTGAGAACCTTGGGACGAGCAGTTTACCGTTTTCGCTGGTGGATAATCGTGATTTCACTCCTTTCGCTGGTCCCGGCCGCCTGGATGACCAGCCGGGGGGGACATCTCCAGTCGGTGATAATCCCTTCCCACACTCAATCCGGAAAGGCGCTGGAGTTGATAGAAAAGCAACTGCCCTCCTCCGCGTTGCCCTCTTTTGGCCTTATCTTTCGGAGCAAAACTCTTTTAGCTGCCGACCCGGCATTCCAGCTCGAAGTGCGGCGCGCTCTGGCGCCTCTGCGAAACGATCCGCATGTGGCTTCGGTTACAACCGCCTATGAAGGCTCGGGTCTAAACCCGCGCTACGTATCCCGCGACGGGCGGGCGGTAATGGCCCGGGTGGAGATCAAGGGCAGCGGTGAGAACCAGAACACGCTGGCCACGGAAATCTATCCGAAGTTGCGCGCCAAAATTCATTCAAACGGCCTCCAGATAAACGCATTCGGCCAATACCCGCGCAATTACGACCTCACAAGGCTCGCGGAGCGGGACGCCAGTCGGGGAGAGATCCGGGTGCTTCCCCTGGTGGGGCTCGTTCTGGTTTTGGTGTTCGGTTCGGTGGTCGGGGCCGTGGTTCCGCTGGCCATCGGCGTTCTTGCGGTAACGGCCGGCATGGCGGGCGTATTGGTGCTGGCCCATTTTATCCCCGTCCTGGTCTATGCCAAAAATGTGATCGTGATGGTTGGTCTGGGCGTAGCCATCGATTATTCGCTTTTCATTTCCAGCCGGTTTCGGGCCGAACTCGAGCTGCACCCCGTTCCCGAGGCCCTGGCCAACACGATGGCGACCACCGGGCGGGCGATTCTTTTCTCCGGAGCAACCGTGGCCATAGGTTTTCTGGGGTTGTTGTGGCTGCCGGTGGGCCATGTGAGTTCGATAGGCCTGGCGGGGACCATCGTGGTGACGAGCGCCGTCATTTACGCCCTGACCTTTCTACCGGCCGTTCTGGCCGTTTTGGGGCCAAAGATAAACGGTTGGAGGCTGGACTTTACCCGCGGAACCGATCCGGCCCAACCCACACGCTTCTGGCGCGTTGTGGCTTCCGCAGTGATGGCCCATCCGTGGCGGGTGGTGGTCCCGGCCGCCCTTTTTCTCATCGTGCTGGGAATTCCGTTCGGCAATATTCGGCTGGGCGCCACCGACGTATCGGGACTGCCACGATCGGCGGAATCCCGAAGGGGTTGGGATCAGTTGCACAGTGAATTTAAAGACGCCGATTCCAACCCGGTCATAATTGTGGTCAAATATTCCGGAACTAGGCCGCTAAGCCCCGAGCACCTCAAAGGAATCTACGGCCTTAGCCGATGGCTGGCGCGAATGGACGGCGTGAACTCGGTAGATAGCATCGTGGACCTTGACCCTTCCATAAACCTCGATGGATATCTGCAACTCTACTCCGACCCCGCCTCCGGCCTTCCGCAGGGTGTACAGCTGGTCATGAAAAAAATGGTTGGCAAGGACATTGTGATGCTGGTCGCTCAAACCTCCCTTCACGCCGGCGGGCAAAAGGCGCTGGACCTGGTTCGCAAGATTTACCGGTCACACCCGCCGGCAGGCGGGGAGGTCATGGTCACCGGTGAGACCGCCTTTCACCTCGATTTCATCAGGGCCGTGCGGGACAGGTCGCCCTCCGTGATAGGATTTATGGTTATCGTGACCTACCTGGTGCTCTTTGTGATGCTGAGATCTTTTTTGTTGCCTTTAAAGGCCGTGATTATGAACATTTTGTCCATCAGCGCCTCGTTCGGAGCCCTGGTCTGGATATTTCAGTACGGGCACCTGGCTTTCTGGCTCCATTTTACGCCCGGTCCCATCGAGGCAATGAACCCGATCATGATGTTCTGCATCGTATTTGGACTTTCCATGGACTACGAAGTCCTGCTGCTCAGCAGGATCGGCGAGGAGTATCGAAAAACGTGCGACAATACCCGCGCGGTGGCGCTGGGCCTGGAGCACACGGGCCGGATGATTACCGGTGCGGCGGCAATCATGGCCCTGGTGCTGTTCGCCTTCGCCTTTGCGGACCTTACGGTGATAAAGGAGATAGGCGTGGCGATGGGTCTGGCAATCGTAATTGACGCCACCATCGTACGCTGTTTGCTCGTTCCCGCCACCATGCGGCTGCTTGGCCGCTGGAACTGGTGGGCGCCTCACCCCATTGGCGAGATCTACGAGTTTTGTTCTTCACTGCGGGGCAGACGGCATCGCGTCACTTGATGGGGCGCTCCCCTGGCCGTCTTCCTGAGATTCCTGCCACCGGATCCGGGGCGCGAAGTGGCAGGCGTGTATGCGGCCTGCGACCGTGTCCCGGCTGTACATGATGAGATGGTGGCCCACCAGGGCTATCTGGAAGATGTTTTCGATCAGGCCCTGGCGCAACTGGTTTCGAAACATTCGCCAGAAGACCCTGCGGTAATCGGAGCGTATTCCCACCTGCCAGATCAACCGGGAGAAAATGGAAAGGCCGCGGTGAAGATTGCGTGGAGTGACCTGGCGCAATGGAAATTTCGGGCGCCGGCGATGGGGGTAGGTCTTGACCGTCTGGGTCTCATAGCGCTGGTAGAGCGCTTCGGGCTCGTAGACCTCCGAGATGAGATTGAGCCAATCGCCAATCAGCTCGTCATAGGGCCTTAAAAATTCGACATTGGAGTCGCGGCCCTGGTCGGAAACGATCCGGCCGGCCTTTTCGAGCCGGTTGTATAGGGGGGTTTTGGGCAGGGCATAGAGGATGTTGAGGGTGTGGACAGGAGTCTGGGAGGCGCGGATAAAATCGGCCAGCACCTGTGGAGTTTGCGGTGTGTCCGTATCGAACCCCATGATGAGACCTACGGCGACCTCCATGCCGAACCGGTTGAACGTGTCGATGGCCTCCAGGATGGGGGTCTTGGTGTTGAAGGATTTTTTTATGGCCCGCAGGGCTTCGGCGTCAGGACTTTCAACCCCGCAAAATATGTTGGTGAAATAGGCTTTTTGCAAAAGCTCCAGAAGATCGGGGTGCTGCGATATTTCCAGGGTAGCCTCCAAAGACAACCGCACCAGGCAGTCCCATTTATCTTGCCATGCCACCAGTGCATGGAGCAACTCCCGGGCGGCCTCCGGGTCGCCGAAGAAATTGTCGTCCAGAAAGTGCACCGAAGGTGCTCCGCCGGCCGCCAGGATATCGAGTTCGCGAATCACCTGCTCCGGGGTCTTGTGACGCGGGCGGCGGCCATAGAGAATGGGGACATCGCAAAACTCGCACACGTTGGGGCATCCGCTGGAAAATTGCACGGAACAAAGAAAATATTGGCATAAATCGATCAGATGATAGGCCGGTGGGGGATACTCGGTCATGAGGAGCCGTTCGGAGGTGTGAACGATCACCTGTTGGGGCGGTCGGGAGGGGTCCCGGTCAATCATGTCGAAAATCTTGAAGGTGGCGTCACCGGCTTCTCCGGCATGGATGATGTCGGCCTCCGGATACCATTCGGGCGCGGCCGAGGCCGATGCGCCACCCAAGATGACCGATTTCCCGGCCCGGTGTCCCCGGTGTATCACATCGCGAATGGCTTCCCGCTGGATGTGCATGCCGGAGGTAAACACCGCATCGGCCCAGCGAAAATCCTCCGGGCCGGCGGGTTCATTGTTTTCGTCGATGAACCGGACCTCCCAGCTTTCCGGTAGAAGCGCCGCCACCAGAAGGAGTCCCTGCGGAGGCATAAAGGCCTTGACCGATGTGGTCAGGGGGAAGGAGTAGTTGAAGGTCCCAAAGGAGGTCCCGTACTGGGGAAATACACACAATATCCGGCGCTCGTGCCCGGGCATGTGGTAAGCGGCAGTCTTTTGAAGGTTCATTATCTTCTCCTGAGCTAATATTTTCTGGAATCTTCCTGTTCCAGTGGGTCCCCGGGTCGACCAACTCTTATAAGGCCGCGCATTGGTTCAACCGTATTGGATCGGCTTCAGGCGAGGACAGCGGAATCCCCAGAATGCGGCCGGCCCGCAAAAGAGCCATTGTCGGCCACAGGTTCCCGTAGTTGTGATAAATGAGGTATAGTTTGCCTGCGAATCCGGCCCCTGTCGGATAATTTTCCTCCCAGCCCCTGCCCGGCCGATACCGTTCGATCAGAAACTCGAGTCCGCGCCTTACGGGTTGCGCCTGGGGGCGACAGCCCGAGGCAAGCAAACCGTCCAGCGCCCATGCGGTCTGTGAAGGCGTGCTCTCGGAGCGGGGCATGAAACAGCCTTCGAGGTCCGAATGGCATGATTCTCCCCAGCCCCCGTCAGCGTTTTGCACCGAGCGCAGCCACTCACAACCTCTTTTGGCGGCTTTGCTGCCACAGGGCTTCACCCCGGCGGCGGCGTAGCCAAGCAGAGCCGCCCAGGTCCCATAAATGAAGCTGATTCCCCAGCGTCCCCACCACGACCCGTCTTTTTCCTGGTGGGTGTCGAGCCAGCCGAGGCCCCTTCGAATCGACCCGGCAGCCCGCGCGTCGTTTAGATCGCTTAGGAACATGACGGTGCGGCCGGTCATGTCGGCCGAGCTGGGGTCTATCATGGCCCGGCCCATATCGTTAAAGGCCAGCCTCTCCAGAAATTGCTTGGAGTTGTTCACATCAAAAGCGCTAAAGCCGCCATCCCGATTTTGCATGGCGAAGACCCAGTCGACCCCCCTGGCAAAAGCCCGACTGGCCCGCACACTGAGCGACCCCTGGAAGTCCCTGATGGCGGTGAGGACCGCACAGGTATCGTCGACATCGGGATAGAAGCGATTAACGGCCTGAAATCCCCAGGCGCTTCCGCCCATTTTGGGTGATTGTTGCCACAGGTCCGGGAATACCGTGATCTCGCGGTCGAGAAGCCAATCGACCGACCTGACCAGCGCCGGGTGATGGTCCGGGACGCCCAGTTGCCGCAAAGCCGCGACGTTTAGCGCCGTATCCCAAACAGCGGAAGTACACGGCTGCATGTGTAATTCGCCTTTTTGCTCGACGGTGAAGCTTTTAAGACCCGCCTTCATGAATCGCACGGCTTGCGCATCCTCCGGCCGGCCGAGCAAAGAGAGCGCAAACATCGAGAATATAGTGGAGAGCAAATAACTTCCCAGTGTGCCGTCCTCCTCCAGCCGGTCATGAATAAAGCGGCGGCATAACTCCATGGAGCGTTGTCGAGCCCCTGCCGCGCGGCTAAGGCCGGCAATCCATTTGGTAAGCGGCCTTACCAGCCGATCGACACGGCCCAGTCGGGGATGAAAACAGGGCGCCGGCCGAAAATGGTGTTGAGCGAGCAGGGACCCGATTTCCGAGGCGAGGCGAAACTCACTGCTGGCATTGGAGGCTGCAAGGAGCATAATGGCCGGCATATGCACACGGGTGAAGCTTGCCAGATCATAAATGCTCAAAGGGGCCTTGCCCGATAGCATCATGATTTCGGGGGGCAGAACCGGTACGGCAGACCAGGGAATTACACCCAGGATGGCCAGCGTTACCCGCGTCAAATTGGACAGATCGCTCCCATGGCGGGTCGCGGAAAGGAACCTTTCCGCCCGGATGACGCTCTGCGCGTCTGGGGCGCGCCCCGCCAGGCGCAAAGCAAGATAGGCTTCAATCGTGGTGCTGAAATCGCCCGGATGTTCCGGAAAGAGACCAAAGCCGCCATTGGGAAGTTGCCGACGTTCTATCGACCTGGCCAGCCGTTCGATAAGCGTTTTGTCCGCGGGGGGGAAAAGGGCCTCTACCAGGATGTAGTAAGCATTGGCCAGGACGGAGCCCTCGAGTAGATAGCGCCAGCTACCGTCCTCGGACTGTTGCGCCAAGATCGCTTCCCTCACGTCCTCCAATATCGGCCCTATGGAATCCCGAAGTGAGTGCATGTGATCCGCCCTGGCGACCGACATAGTCCAGCTCTCAGCGACTCTTCCGCCAAAACCGACTCCACTGATCTGTGAGTTCTGGAAATTGGCATGGGTGAACATAACTGCGTCAAAAAGATTAAAGCCGCGCACGATGCGCTAGAACGTAAGAAGGTCAAACCGAAAACGAAATGCAGTCGATCTCCTCCGGGAAAAGGGGGAGTCCGGGTCCGCGACGCCGCTCGGTGGAGCGGTGTCTTATGCGCTTTTGATATGACCTGAGGCAGGGACTGTCAAGAGAGCGGGGGATTTTGTTTTGGGTCAACCGCCCACCCGAAAGCAGGCAGGATTTGGTAATGAGTTTCCCGGCTTTCTTTAGCATTGGTGAAAAACTCTGGAGAGGCCGGCTCTCTGCCAGCCATTTCCCGGGGGCGTTGAAACTTTTGGTTGGCAAGAGTTAGGTTTTTCAAACGAGGCTCTCCGGGAGGTCTCTCTGTTCGATTTCCTCTTCCAGGTAATCCTTGAGCCTTTTTTTGAGACGGCTTTCGATCTGGCGCACCCGCTCCCGGCTGATCCCCAGTTTGCTGCCGATTTCCTGCAGGGTCAACGGAGTTTCGGCTAGAAGCCTGCTGTCGAATATTACCGCGTCCTTGCCTTCGAGCTGCTTTCTAAAAAGCTGCAGCTTGCCATGAAAAATCGCCCCGGCCTCCCGGTCCGCCAATTGATCATCGACCGGCAGGTCCTCGGAAGGCAGAAAAGACAAGTAAGTGTCCTCCGTGTCTTCCTTTAGCGGGCTGTCCAGAGATACTTCCCGATTATTGAGCCTCTGATCCATTTCAATAATCTCCCACTCTTTGACATTCAGACGATGGCTGAGCAGTCGGGGAGAGGCGGTGATACCCTGGGTTTCGAGTCGCTCCTCTTCCTTGCGCAGATTGAAAAAGAGCTTCCGCTGCGCCAGGGTGGTGCCAATTTTTACCAGTTTCCAGTTATCCATGATGAACTTGATTATGTAAGCCTTGATCCAGAACGAAGCATAGTAGGAGAATTTATATCCCCTGTAGGGATCGAATTTCCTTAGGGCCTGTATCAACCCGATGTTGCCTTCCTGTGTGAGGTCCATCAGGTTTTGAATCCAGTATAGCTGGAAATCCATGGCGATTTTGACAACCAGCCTGAGATTTGCACAAATCATCTTGTAGCCCGCCTCCATATCGCCCTTTTCGCGATAGCGGATGGCCAGGTTGGTCACCTCTTCGCGGGAAAGCAGTCGATAACGCTTTACCTCCCGAAGGTAAAGGCGCAATGGGTCAAGAACAAGCGATTGATTCGGCCCCTGGTAATTTTTCGTCGGGAGGTCTTCCGCTCCTTTTCCATGGTTCGAAAACTTCATCTTCTTGCCATCAAAATTTTGAAATTTTGCCGGTGTGGACATAAATCAGCCTCCTATCATCGTCCCCGCTTGGACGGGTACCGATTTGGGATGGTTTGCCGGTGAAAATGTTAAAGCAGCGCATTAGAGCCAAAGAGTAACCTTACGCTTTCTTAAGGATATTGTTGTGGCGTAAAAATTGATTGTTGGGAATTCGATCGCCTAAAGGGCAATGTGCCTTGACGCCACTTCTTGACAGTAATCATGACGGGGGCGAGGAGCCATTGATTCGAATTAGTCAACAAGCGGATATCACTATTGAAAATTTATGTAACGGGCTAATTTCGCAAAAATACCGGCAATGCTGTATAAGGCAACCCTGTTGCCTCCTGGCGCGGCGTGTCGTCGCTGACCACTTGCCAAGCCCCGATCTGCCCGACAGGCTGCGCCGGCGGGCAGATCGGCCGGTGGCGGGTATCAGCGGATAAATTTCCGATCCGAAATTAGAGTCCCGGGTATGGACACGCGGTCAATGATTGTTACTTTTTGGCGCATATCGGGTGTCTCTCTTGCCACGGGTTGGCAGCAGTTCCAGCAAGCAGACAGTATTCAAATTAAGGTCTTTTGCCCAAGGCGCACACTCGGCGAAAAGCCGGTGCCTGATTTCCACCTCGGCCGAAGAGACGATGAATTACCTGCTGGAAATGGGGGGAGAGGGAAAGGGCGGAAATTGCCAAACGGGCCAGGGCGAGAATACTCGAAAAACACACATCGATCCACAGGGCCGAGGAATCGGAAAAATTTATCCGGGAACTGATGGGCTGGAAGCGGGGCGTCATATATGTGCATTATTCTTTTGATACGTCACGGCAGCAACCCTGCCGTCGGAAAGCGCGCCACGGGAAGGATGCCGGGCATTCACCTCGACGAACAGGGAAAGGTTGAGGCCGAGGGTCTTGTGGAGCGGCTTTCGGCCATGAATGTGGAGGCAATCGTCTCCAGCCCCATGGAGAGGACGGTCGAGACGGCTCAACCCCTTGCCGTGAGCCTGGGACTTGAAATTGAGAAAAGGGAGGAATTCTCCGAGATAGAAATCGGAGACTGGAGCGGGCGGGAGTTCGAGGAACTCTTGGAGGATCCCCTGTGGCAGCGCTACAACGTATTCCGGACAGGAACAAGGCCGCCGGGAGGAGAACTCATGGTGGAAGTGCAGCAGAGAATGGTCACGGGGATTGAAAAAATTCGGGGAAAATACCCTGCGGGGGTTGTGGCGATCTTTAGCCACGCCGATCCGATAAAAGCCGCTCTGGCGCACTATACCGGCATTCCGCTGGATTTTGTCACGAGACTCGAAATCAGCCTTGTTTCGGTCAGCATAATTTCAATCGATAATTTCGGCCCCCGGCTCCTTTGCATGAACTCTAAAGGGGAACTCCCGAGATTTCTTCCGGTGCTTTGAGGCCCTATAAAGGCGAAAAAAGGATTCCCACGAAGAGCACGAAGAGCCACGAAGAGCATGAAGAGAGCCTCCCGCACCCCCAGGGGACCCGGATCGCGGGGCGGCCATTCTTTATGCAGCCATTTGGGCGGGTATTTCACCGGTTATCATTTTCGCCACCATTTCCGCCGTAGCCATTCCCATAGTCCAGCCGAGGGTGCCGTGGCCGGTGTTTAGCCAGAGGTTGCGAAATTCTGTCCGTTTTCCCACATAGGGCAGGTTGGAAGGGGTGGCCGGACGAAGGCCCGTCCAGGGGTGAAGGGTGGCAAGCACCCGGGTCGGGTCGCGCCAATCCAGGTTCGAAAAGACACCGGGAAAAAGTTTGGCAGCCTTCTCGACCAGGGGCCTGATGCGATGGTAGTGAAGGGATAGGTCCCAGCCGGCAAGTTCAGCGGTACCCGCCACACGGAGGTGAGTCTCCAGGTTGCTGTAAACGATCTTGTTTTCATCGTCGGTCAGGGAGACGCGCGGCGCATGTCGTTCGGTGGTTTTATCGAGGGGCGTGCTTATGCTGTAGCCCTTGGCCGGGTAGATGTTTAAAAAAATGGACAGTTTTGCCGCCATAAAAGGCGACCAAGGGCCCAGGCACAGGACAAAATGGTTGGCCCGGATAAAATCCATGGAGCCGTCAGCCCTGGTGATCTGAGCTTCGTGGATCTGGTTTCCGCCCGATACCAGGTTTTCGATATTGGCGCCAAAAAGAAAGCGGACGCGGTATTTTTGCTCGCAGACTCGGGCCAGGGCCCGGGTAAAGAGGCGAGCGTCGCCCGATTCGTCGTCTTCTGTATATATGCCTCCTATAATGTCCCGGTTTTGGGCGAGCGCCGGTTCGATGGAATCGATTTCCTCCTTTGTCACCGCCCTGCGGCGACAGCCGTTCGCCGACATTAGTTCCGCAACTCGCCTGGCATTTTTGAATTCGCCGGACTTTCGGTAAAAGTGGAGTATGCCGAGCGACTTTTGTGCATAATCGATTATTTCAAATTCCCGGACCTGCCGGTAAAGTTCTCTGGATCGAAGAGCGATCTTCATGATTTCGAGGGTGTTGCGATCGGCGGCCGATTTCCGGCATTGCCGGAGCCATGCGATGAGCCACACCCATTGGCGCCAGTCGAGTCGGGGAGAAAAATAGAGGGGGCTGTCTTTTTCAGTCAGCCACTCGAGCACTTGCCGGGGCGCGCCGGGGTGTGCCCAGGGTTCGGCATGCGAGGCCGATATCTGAGCGCCGTTGGCGTAGGTGGTCCCCAGGGCCGGCTCCGCCCCGCGGTCTATGACCTGGACGTCCAACCCCGCCCTGGCCAGAAGATAGGCCGTGGTGACACCGGTTATGCCCGCACCCAGAACCAGCGCGTCAGGCATGGAATAATTGGGCCTCAAATAATTGGTCGTATTGCCCGCCATTTTTTCGCCCCTTCTGTTCCAGCCTTTTTCCTTGATGCCGGTTCCGGATAACTTACTCCATAGCATAAGGTAAGCCGAAGATCGGCCACAATAAAGTCCTGGCGACTTTCCTCCGGAGTCGGATCGGGTTTCCGGAAGAAAACCATTTTGGGAGTGATGGAGAGTGTTTGATGAGAAGATTTCAAATTGCAGTCTCCTTAGGGGGGAGAGCTTCGCTATTCTGTCCTTCCGCCCAATTTAATCGAAATCTAGAGCTGTTATCTCCTTAAAGACGAGATGGCACAATGCTTGCATTCTTACTGGTGACTTTAAAAGCATCGAGGAAAGTTTCACGGCGAAAATATCCGAACGCTCTGTTGTTCCTGGCCTGACGTTCCTTCAATTTGCCAGGCAGCAAGGAAGTCAAATGGACAATCCCGCTCGAGGTAACCCACACTTATCCGTCTTGGTGGTCGATGAGGAGCCCGGAATTCGCAGGACACTTTTGGCTCTTCTTGAAGCGGAGGGCCATTCGGTTGTAGCCTCCGGCAGCACTGAAGATGCGTTGGCTGAAGCCGGCAGGCGATATTTCGATCTTGCATTCATCGATTTGCGCCTTCTAACGAAGTCCGGCCTAGACCCAATAACGATATTCAGGGCCAAAAATCCTTGGATAAAGCTGGTGGTTTGCGCACCCCACACATCGACGGGCAGTGTTATCGAGGCCACGAAAAGCGGCGCCTTCGATTATCTCACAAAACCGTTCACCCATCATCAGGCAGCGCACGTCATCCACAGGGTGGCGGAAGTTCGAGCATTGGAACAAAAAATTTCGGCGCTTCAGCAAATCTATGATGAGACCGTTCCGGAAGTGATGCTGGAGAGTTCGAGCATTACCATGCAGCGGGTATTGGTCCAGGCCCGACAACTTGCGGACAGCGAGGCGACCGTACTGATTCGAGGTGAGAGCGGTACTGGAAAGAGCATGCTTGCCCGTTTGATCCATTCCTGGAGCAACAGGTCGGCAAGGCCTTTTAAAACCATAGCCTGCCGGTATCTATCGGCGGAAATGTGTGAAAGGGAGCTTTTTGGTCACGCAAAAGGACCGTTCGAGGCTGTTATGCTCGATTATCCCGGCCTTATTTTTTCCTGTCAGGGCGGCGCCCTCCTTCTCGATGAGATCGCAGAACTGTCTCTATCAGTTCAGGAAAAATTGCTGCGTTTCCTCAAGGAAAAAAATACGAGCGGGTGGGTGATTCCATTGCATTGGAAGCGGATGTGCGGATCATCATCACAACGAACGCAGACCTGGAATCCGGCGCCAAAGCGGGCAGACTGCGGCAAGACCTTTTCGACGGGCTAAATGCCGTTGGAATAATGGTCCCGCCTCTCAGGGAGCGCAAAGAGGACATACTGCCACTTGCACAGAGCTTCCTCGCATTTTATTCAAAACAGACTCACAGTCAGACAATGGGTTTTACCAGCGGGACAGCTGAGGCGCTCATGAGGCACGATTGGCCGGGGAACGTGCGCGAACTTCGAAACACCATCGAGCGGGCGGTGCTCCTGTGTAAGGGACCGCAAATAGAGATCGACCATTTTTCCGCAAACCCCGATTTAGTCGCAAAACAGCCCAATCCGGGCGATCCTGTTCCACTGGAAAAAATAGAAGTGTTGCACACACGGCGCGTACTGGCCTCCACCAGGTCCATTGAAGAGGCATCTCGAATACTGAAGGTCGACTTGGTAATGCTGTGGCGCAGACGGAAGAAATACCTATTTGAGCCATATTTCATTTGGAAGTGTGTGGGAATGCAATTTCTTGCATTTTGAAATATCCCTTCGGTTTCCACTTATTGTAGGTCCTTCCATGTCGCTGTAATTTCAACGTTTTCATGATTCCATTTTCTGGCACGGGACATGCTCAAACGAATGAGCAGGCAGATATTTTGGAGGAGGAATTTTTTTTGTGCGTCTGCGGTAGCGCGAGGCGATTTCGTACCGTGAGGTTTTTCCAAGGAGCTTAAGAAAATGGATCCACAGACCCTGACAACCTGGCTGCCTGCAATGTTTTTTCTGGGCGTGGCAT
Organism: Syntrophobacteraceae bacterium; assembly: GCA_031292195.1. GTDB lineage: Bacteria > Desulfobacterota > Syntrophobacteria > Syntrophobacterales > Syntrophobacteraceae > SbD1. The sequence continues at coordinate 44,085 of JARLHP010000198.1, read as the reverse complement.
TAATGGGAATCTGCATGGCCTTCGTAAAGGCTTGCGAAAAAATTTAGGGCAAAGGAGTTACACCAATGCTTTACCTGACAGCGGCCGTCGCCGCGTTTCTTTTTGTTTATCTGGTCGTCGCCATGATTCTTCCGGAATGGTTCTAATCGGCAAGCGCCCGATTTCGGGCGCGGGCCTCAGAACCGCCGGCAGCGGTTAACGATACTAAAGGGAAAAACAAATGGCGTTTATTCAAATATGGTTTCTGCCTGTAGCTCTTCTGGTGACCTCCACTGTCGTAGCATTTCCTCTTAGCCGCTACATGACGTGGAGCATGGATGGAAAATACCGCCCGTGGAGTGTTTTCCGCTTCAGTCCAACGGCAGCATGATCAAGGGACCAAACGGGGAGTATGTCGGATCGGAATTGATCGCTCAGCCTTTTACAAAAGACGGGTATTTCTGGCCCAGGCCCTCTGCGGCTTCTTACGACGCAAGCGCTTCGGCATCTTCGGCCCTTGCCGCCTCCAATTACGCATTGCGCGACCGCGTGGCGCGCTCCATCGGGCCCGTGGCGACCTATAAAGGCGGCCCCAAGGCGCGGGTCAGCTCGTTGCGCCCGACGTCGCGGCATGGTTCAAAGCGGACAGGTTCCAGGGGAAAACCGGGATTGTCGCTCAATGGGCCGATCTGCACAATTCGCTGGCTCAGGCCCGGGTCAAACCCGATAGTGCCCACACCGATTACGTGGGCAACCGGGCCAAGACAAATCCCGGCATAGTGGCCAAGTGGGTCAGGGACAACCCGGCAACTCCCAAGCCGCAGCCTCCGACCTGGCAGTGGTGTTTTGCGAGGATTTTTCCGCCAAGCATCCGGGGAAATTTCTTACCGCCGACACAAAAACCGGCCCCGGCGGGAAGCCTGTAACGACCATCGAGGTGGTCGATTCCGGCGCCGACATACAATCGACGTTTTTTGACATGTGGCGCCAGGACCATCCGGATGTCAGTCTGAATGAGGTGCCCGGTGATTACGTTACGACTTCCGGTTCGGGGCTTGATCCCGATATCACTTTTGAAAACGCCCAATTCCAACTGGCAAGAGTCGTATCCGCACGCGCAAAAGACTCGCACCGCAACCCTGTTCAAATCCGCCAGGCGGTCGAGCAGATCCTGCAAAAGAACGCGCCCGCACCCCTCGACGGGCTTGCTGGAGAGAAGTTTGTAAATGTGCTCGAGGTCAACCTGGCGCTGGATAAAATATACGGCGCACCGAAATGAGTTCGGACATTCATTGAAAACAACGGTCTTGGAGGAGGTGCTAAACATGAAGCGAACCCGGGCTAATAACTCGGTTCGGTCAACGGAGCGTCACATCGGGGAGGCCGAAACCCGGCCTTCCCTGGTAGTGGCCTGCGCAACCATGGGACTGACGGCTGCCGAGAGGCTGAAAAGCCAAGGGCGTCATGTTGATTTGGTAAGGACTCATATCGCTGATATTCCCCCTAATGTCCAAAATCTCCTGGCTGATGAGTTCGAACGCAAGGTTATTACCCTTCACACCCTCCACGCAAAACTCGAGGCCAAATATGCTGAGGTCAACAAGGACAAAAAACGGCTAACTGCTCTCAATAGACGGCAATCAGTCCAGATCGACAATTTAAAGACGGCGCTCGAAGAAACCTGTTCGAGAGTCGTTGAACAAAGCCGGCGGATTGCCCGGCTGGAAAATGAAATCGCCTCCGAGCGGGATAGTCACCAAAGAGGCGAAAAGGCGAATTCGGAATGTGCGGATGAATCAGCGAAAGTTTGGCATAAGCTGGACGACTGCCATCCGTGAGTTATGTAGTGCGGCGGGCAAAAAGGGGTGGCTTTCGACAGATACCGGTCAAACGCCCTTGAGACGCACACGGCAACCTGCGCAGCCTGCCGTGTGCGTCCGAAACCGCCGTTTTTACCGGCTGTTATTCTCTTCGGTTCAGAGGAATGGTTCGCAGAGTGATTCTTTACTCCATGGTAAAGAAATACTTCCGAAAAAGAGCCGACTCAATGGAAGGCTGAAAATGAAAAGCAAAGTCAGTCAGAACGACTCCGATGTAAAAATAAAAGATGTGACGGCGGTCGCCGACCGCATGGTATGGACCGGCAGGCTGCCCACCGTGGATTCGATCAGCGAGGAACTCAATACCGGCAATATCGACAGAGTGCGCCAATGTTTGACATTGTGGAAGCTCCGGCACAATCCCGGAGAGGTGAAGAAAACCCACATCACCGATTTTCCTCCGGAGGTTCAACACTATCTGACGGAAGCTTTTGAAAAACGGGTAGCCGAGCTGGAGACAAGGCTTAAAGGCCAGTTTTCAAAGGCTCTGGCCCAAAGAGATATGCTGGTGAAGGTCAACGAACGGCAGGCTGCTCAAATCGACGCTTTGGTGCGGGCGCTAGCCGATGCCGAGGTGAAGGTCGCCGACCAGGACAAGCGGATCTCCGGACTCAGGAAGCAGATTAACTTTCAGCAGCAGGCCTTGGTCAAGGCAAAACGACGAAGCGGAAGGGAGGAGCGGGACCCTGCTCTATCAAGCGATTCCTGAAGGAAATTGCCTCATCTTGAACGTAGTATGGCAAGATCATCTCTTAAGTCTTCGAGGTTGTGACGGCAGGGTGTCTCATGGCGCTTGCCTCGTTCCGCCCCTCTTTGGTCCAGGAGCATGGAATACCCGCAAGGCAATCGAGTGCTCCCTGGAGTTCTTACGACACGGGGCTACCGAAGGAGTCAGTCGCATGTGTGATCCCTGGAAATTACATTGCGAAAAGCCGCTATCTTGTGTGACGGTTCTCCTGCCGGGGGGGGCATCTCCGGTGGTCTCGATCACGTTGTATCCAGCAGGCCGCGCATCGAAACTCCTTCCCGGGGGGGCTGGATAGGGGGCCTGGTGATCATCGGTGGAGTTGTCTTGCTGGTCACCCGGGGAAACTCATCTCCGGGCGGCTGAGTCGGACGGGACAATGAGGTCCGGCGGGGAATAAAACGCCCTGTTCAGGCAAATGGGGCGGGTGAGTAAAGAATTGGCTTCGAGGTTGACCAGGCGGATTATGCGTGTCCGCATCCTTGGATTCCTTTTGACAGTCCGGCATTATGAACCGCTACAAAAATTGTTCAGTGGAAAAACACAGGCATGAGGCTTTGCAGCTCTCGTTGGCCTGGAAGGGCGATGGCGCGTTGACTAAAAATGACCCCGTCCCGGAATTTGACGGGAAATAAGGACGGTCAAGGCTCCTGAATGATTTTGAAAATGTGGCGAATCCATTTTTGACAATACGTACGTAACAGCATAAAATATAAGTACGTGCTTTCGAAGCGAATAGACAAGCGGAAAACTGAGATGCCCCGAAAAGTAACAGCAACCGAGCTTCGTAAAAACATTTATAAATTGCTGGACGATGTGCTCCAGTCAAATATTCCCCTTGAGGTGGAGCGCAAAGGTAAAAAGATAATCATTTCTTCGGCGCAGAGGGATTCCAAGATGGCCGGACTGCGTCCCCATCCCGACTGCATCGCAGGCGACCCCGAGGAACTGGTCCACAGTGACTGGTCCGGAGAGTGGAGTCCTGACATATGACCTACCTGGACTCACACGTGGTGGCATGGATGTATGCTTATGGAGCGGAAAAGCTGAGTGAGCGGGCTTTGAAGTTGATCGAGGATTGCCCCTGTGTGCTGATCTCTCCCATGGTTTTGCTGGAGTTGGAATTTCTCCGGCAAATCGGGAAAATTGCGGTGTCGCCTCAGACCATCTACGAGTATCTTGCTGAAAGAATAGCGCTGGAGGTCTGCGGAAAGGATTTCCGGGAAGTTGTTAGAAACGCCATGCACCAAAGCTGGACCCGCGACCCCTTCGATCGTATCATCACCGCCCACGCCGCCATGAAAAACGATATTCTTATTACCAAGGATGGACACATCCTTGACCACTACCCTCATGCAACCTGGTGACTCAGGCTATTGGTATGAACCACAGAGCGATTATGCGATGCGAGAGGTTCATGGCCCAAATCCTGCTGCTCGTCGTCTTGAGCTGAAAAAGAAGGAGTCGGGTCTCCGCTCGACCTTATCACAAAATCGTTTGGTTTGGATGCGAAGAAAGTTCATCAAACAGGCAGGCAAAACAGCGTAGCAAACAGGGAAAGGGAGTGATTATGGCTGCTGATGGGGATGTCATCTTTTTGAGTGAGCCTGCGGAAACGTGGAAGGCCAACCTTTTCTGGGGCCTTCTGTTTGGACTGCTCATGATCGTTCCGTCTTTCTTCGTGCCGGAACATACCCCTTTATGGAAGAAATACGGGATGATGATCCTGGGAGTGGCCTGGCTTACTTTTATGTGCCGCAAAGCGTTTCAGAACCACGGTCGAAAGGTGCGGTGCGATTTGGACGAGATCGAAGTCTCGCAGCCTTCCGGTTCCCGGCGAATCCCGATAAGTGAGGTGAAAAAGGTGGTCCGTGAGGATATTCGCGAGGAACTCAGAAAATGGAATGATATCGGTCGTTCCAGGTACAAGACAAAACCGCTGGATACTCTGCCCGCAATGGTGGTCTATACTTTGTACGACGACTCGGACCGTGAACTGCTAAGGCTCGACAAGAACATGAAACCAGCCGGCGAGATGCACAGGTTCCTCGAGCGAATGGAAACGCTCACGGGCCGCCCGATAATTTATAAATGACGCCTCCGGGACCACACCCGTTCGTGCGGTTCACAGGCCGCCATGAAAAACGAAATTCTTACAACCAGGGATGAACACATCCTTGACCACTTCCCTCAATCCAACCTGGTAGCAGAGGTTCATGGCCCCAGGACCACTTCCGCCCAGGGTATTTCCCGGGAATCGGTGCGGCAGGACTTTCGGAAATCCTGCTGCTCGTCGTCTTTAGTGCGCTGAACCATTGCTATCAGGCTGATCGACCTGATCTTGTCGACGCGTCCAGCCCATGAATCCCTTGCTTTTAGCGAGAGTTTTGCAACGGGAATGTGATTCGCAGTCGCAGAGGAAGAGCTGGTCTCCCCTGGATTGGATGGAAAGAGGGGCGCCGGGGCCGAGCTTTTTTTGCTGGCGGTGGATAGGGTGATTTTCCGGGAACCGGCCGGCAAAACCCGGGATGAAATCCTTCATGCCTAACGTGTCGTAGCGGGCGCCCGATAGATCGGGGGGCGGGGATGAAGCTGAGAGCCATGGGCTGGTCAGACCCGATGCCCCCAATGCCCAACCCCCAACAATGCGAGACAGGCTCAAACAGATTCTTTAGACGCAACGAGATACATGAGGGTATCTGTGAGAAATCCTTGAGAAGCTGAAGATTCCAATGCCAAAGCCGGTTCTTGAGGTCGCTGGTAGAAAACGCAGTCTGTAGTAACACGACATTTTTCGACAAGTCCTGTATGTCATTGAATTAACAGTCATGTTGACTTGTCGTTTTCCTATGGACCCGAAACTCGGGCGCGGCCGGCCGGAGGGGCAGGCATCCGGCAATTGTCCCGCCTGCTTGCCCCTCACATTTAATTACTCATTGCATTAAAAATCGGAAACTTCGCCATCAAAAGGAATGATTTGCTCTGGACCGCGCTTGCCATTGTGGGCGGGAGCCTTTCCATCGCCGGCCTTTAAATGGCTATTTCCCTTTTTTCCGTATGTTGCAATCATCTTCGGTTCATTTGCGGCATTCTTCAATTTTTTAGCCCTCTCGATGCTTGAATGGGCATCGGCCCCTCCGACCAGGATTACCAATTCGTCCACAAATTGTTTCATTTGTTCTGCCTGGGCACTCATCTGTTCAGAGGCGGAAGCAGATTGCTCGGCATTTGCGGCGTTTTGCTGGACAACTGTATCCGTTTCATTTAGCGCTTTAGAGATTTGCTCAACCCCTTGAGCCTGCTCCAGGGAAGCGGCCGTTATCTCACCGACGAATTCGCCCATCTTCCCGGTGCTGGTTGACAATTCGGCGAATACGGCGCTCGTCTTCGCGACTATTTCAGAGCCGTCCTTTACCTTCTTCACCGTGCCTTCGATGAGGTCGGCAGTGTTTTTTGCAGCCTCCGCCGCCCGCATGGCAAGGTTTCTTACTTCGTCGGCAACAACGGCGAATCCTGCTCCCGCTTCGCCCGCCCTGGCCGCTTCCACAGCGGCGTTCAAGGCCAGCAGGTTCGTTTGGAATGCGATTTCGTCAATGGTTTTAATGATCTTTGAGGTCTCTTCGCTTGCCTTCGATATTTGGCCCATGGAGGTATCAAGCTGGCCCATCGAAGTAGTGGCCGATGAAATCACATGGCCGACCGAGTCCATCACATTGTTGGTCTGTTTTGCATTTGCGGCATTCTGCTTTGTCATGGAGGACATCTCTTCCAAAGAGGACGAGATTTGCTCGATGGCCGCCGCCTGTTCGGATGCTCCTTCAGCAAGTTCCTGGGAGGCCGATGAAACCTGACCCGATGCCGAAAGAATTTGCATACTCGCCTCCATCAGTCCTTCAGCATTCTTGCTGATAACCCTGAACGCACTCCGGGTCACCAGCCATACCAGAAATACAATAATCAATACGGCCACGAACCCCCCAATAGCCGATAAGTAGCCGATACGTCCCAACGATTCGACGAGTTCGCTTTTCGGTATGGTTGCCGCGACAAGCCAGCCCTTCTTGTTCTTGTTGCTGAAGAATGCGAATTTATCGACGCCCTTGTATTTATAGATGAAGCTCCCACTTCTTTCCTCAAGCATTCTTTTGCCCCAATCGAAATCGGATATCCTGGTCTTCAGAATGGTCTGCTTATCCGGGTGAGCGAAGATAAGCCCATTGGAATCCACCATGAAAAGATACCCTGATTTCCCGATTCTGGACTCACTGAACTTATCGGAGAAGGTGGTCAAATCGACGGGAGTTCCCACGATTCCAGTGAGTTTTCCATCGACCATAATCGGGGCGGTGATCAGAGAAACCGGCCTTCCCGTGGCAGGTGAGGCACCTACGTCCCCCACCCAAATCTGCCCTTTACGAGCCTTGTCGAAGTTTATTTTAAAGCCGGGCAGTTTGGACAACTCAACTCCTACCGATTTGCCGCCAATGGAATCCATGAAGAGTTTGCCGCCGGCGTCGGCCAGGAATATGTTCTCATATATTGGTGAATCCTTATGGTAGATTACGAGTCGCTTTTGAGCCTCATCCATTCTCTCGCCACGGCATGCAGCTTTAAAGACTGCAGCCTGACTGTAAGTAAGGGCAGTATGTTCATGGTTGGCTATCCAGCCATTCAATTCAGTACAAGTTTTTTGCACAATAACACTCATGTTATTGTTTTGTATGTCTAATATGGCATTAAACGCGGTATAATAAAATATAAGGCCTAATGCAGATATTACAACTATTACTATATGGACTATTGATGCTATAAGCTTTTGACGAAAATTCATCTGTTTCATTTTAGCATCCATCATTAACTGGCTATTGTGTCTGAATGAGTAAGATAGTTAGATGGTAACTATTATTTATGTATATACTGGAGTGTATGTGCAGAGTGGCTTCCCCCTTATTCGGCTAGTGTCGTTGCAGGAAAACTGGACCCGTGTACTGTTTGGTTCCCAAATGACTGTATGCAGGACTGGGGAAGCGACCTTGGCAGACCTTGCGGTGGGTCCCATTCGTGAGGCTGTGCTGTGCCTGGCGGGTGTTGTGGTCAGGGTGAACCAACCGAATACAGCCTTGGAGGTGCTGCAGGCGCGTAGCCTCTGGATCGCCTCCTGACGACGATCCAGGAGCCGGCCGAAGCTCCCGCAAAGGAATTGGCGGCTCTGTACCCATATTTCCATTGAGGACAACCGCCCAATTGAGTCGCAGCGGATAAACAATAATTACCCCCTGCTCACCGCCTGCAAAGCCTCATCGATTGCAGACTTGAGTTCACTCATCGAGTAAGGCTTGTGTAAAAATACATCGGGCTGGTGTGCATAGTCTCTGCTCATGGCGTGCGCCTCGTCGTATCCGCTGGCAAGAACCACCGGAATGTTCGGCCGGATTTTTCGCAGGGCCGTCAGGATCTGCCACCCGTCCATTCCCGGCATGGTGAGATCGGTGATCACTAATCGGACCCGGTAAGGGTCTTCCGCGAAGAATTTCAAGGCTTGGGCCCCGCTGGAAGCCCCAAGTACCCCATAACCCATTTTCTCAAGAATGGATTCGGCCATTTTGCGGATCCCGGGATCATCATCTACCAGTAGCACCAATCCTCCTTTCTGTGCCGGTCCGGAGGCAAGAGGTTCTTCCTTTACGGGCGGAACTGCTTCAAGGGCGCACAAGGGGAAGAAGACCCTGAAAGTGGCGCCTCGGTCAGGCTCGCTCACGACTGTTGTTCCTCCAGCATGCGTGCGCACCAACCCCAGGAGAATGGACAAGCCCAGACCGCGCCCCGGAAATTTGGTCGAAAAGAACGGGTCAAAGACTTTCTCGATGGTAGTCAAATCCATGCCACAGCCTGTATCGGATACCGAAAGGCAGACATATTGTTCCGCCTTCGGCTCCCAATCAACGGGGAAAAAACGCAATCTTTTGATCTTCTCGCTCTGCGTCACTTGTATTGCCACAGTGATATCACCATCATTTTGGCCTATGGCCTCCACCGCGTTTGAAACCAGGTTGGCAAGGATCTGCTTTATCTGGGCATTATTCCCCTGGATAATCGGTCTCATCAGCGGATAATCGGTCTTTAAACGCACATGCCGGGGAACGGACAGGCTGGAGAGTTGGAGGGATTCACGGATTGTATCCACAAGGTCGACGGGCTCATAGCGCCCGGTTGCCTGCCCGAGATACATCAGCATCCGTTGACTGATATCAGCCGCTTGACGCGCGGCTTTCATGGATTCAACTATAGTCGCGCGAACTTCTGATTCTTCAGGCAGATCATAGAGAGCCAGTTCAAGGTTTCCCAACACCGTGCCCAGCTTGTTGTTAAAATGATGGGCGATAGAGCCGGCCATGCGACCGAGGCTTTCCGCCTTTTGCAGCTTTTGAATGCGCTGTTCCATCTCGATCTTTTCAGCTTCCGCCCGCTTGCGCTCGGTGATGTCGAAAAATACCTCGATCTTGGAAATTCGATCATCCACGGAATAGACAGGGCTGTCGATGAGGTGGAAGGTCTTGCCCGTCTTCTCCGAGAACCACTCCCATTGCACCGTTTTACCGTCGAAAACTTCGCTGTTCTTACACCAATCACAAGGTTCGAGAAGACCATGAAAATAGTCATGGCATTTGCGTCCTTCTATAGGACCAAAATCGCTCGATAGTACGGAGTTGACGTACTCGATATTGTACTGATCATTAACTATGTAGACCCCGAAGGGCAAAGAGTCGAGAAAGCGACGAAACTTGTTTCGCTCCAGAACAAGAGCCTGCTCCGCTCGCTTGCGGGCGGTGATATCATAAGTGAGGCTTAGAATACATTGCCGTCCCGCCAGTTCGATGATTTCCGCCGAGGTGATAGCGTACATAATCTCGCCGGATTTCAAGCGGAGGCGGGTTTCAAAAGCCTCGACCCTTCCCTGCTCCGTAAGTCTTTGTGTCAATGTTTCCCGTTCTTTAGGATCAATGCACTTTTTCAATTCAAACAGATTTCCGCCGATGACTTCCTCTCGTTCGTACCCGAATAAGCGGAGAAAAGCATCATTTGCCTCGATACATTGACCATCGCACAATCTGCTGATAGTGATGCCGACCGGAGAAGCCCGGAAGAATCTGGAGAAACGCTCCTCGCTTTCGCGCAGCGCATTTTCAGCCCTCTTGCGATCGGTGATATCCCAGAAAATTCCGAAAACACCGACGACCTTGCCATTAACGTCTTTGACGGGAGCTTTGATAGTCTGGACCCACATTCCCTGGTCTTCCATCATGTAGTGTTCCTCGAGATCCTCAGTCACACCCGTCTTTATGATTCGCTTATCGTCCCTCCGGTATTTGTCGGCAAGCTCCCGGGGGAAAAAATCGTAGTCTGTTTTACCAAAAACTTCTGCGTCTCGAATGCCGAGGTCCCTGGCAAAATGCTCGTTGATGGATACATAGCGGGAGTCCGTATCCTTCATAAAGACCTTTTGAGGGATGTTCTCGACGAGCGTTCGGTACATGGTCTCACTCTTGCGCAGCGCATCCTCGGTCTGCCTGCGCTCAGTGATGTCTCTAGGAACCCAAACCCAGACCTCCCCGTACTTATAGTGATCAAACGTAGAGACTGTGACATTGCACCAGAAAGGCGTTCCGTCCTTCTTGATATTATGAACCTCACCCTGCCACGTACCCTTTTCCTTCAGGGGTTTCTGAATCATCTTTGCCAGCTCTTCCGGAGATTTGTCGCCGGGGGCATTGACTACGGAAATAGGTTTCCCAATCAGCTCGCCCGGGTCATAGCCGAACATCTCTTCAAATTTGTGGTTGGCGTAAACAATCTCAGTGTCACTAACCCTGGCAAGGACTACGCCTTCAGCAATATTCCTGGTAATTTCAGCATATAAATCCAGCTCTTCCTCCGCTTTCCTGCGCTCGGTGATATCCAACATGCATTCAACGATCTGAACGACGTTTCCGTTGCTGTCAAATACCGGATGAGCGTGGATCTCGAATTGCCTGGCGTTTCCTTCCATATCATAATGGACATGTTCGATAGTCACAGACTTCCCGGTTCGTTTAATCGTTTCCAATGGGCAGCAATGCCGGGGAGCTTCGCAGGGTTTATCCGTCCCGTGTGTCAGCTGGAAACAGGTCACATTCGGGGGCAGGCCATCCGGAGCAGCGGCGGAGTTGGCCATTTTAAGCGTGTAGTCATTAGCGTCAATGATATAGAAGGGATGCGGAAGGGAGTCCAAAATATTCTTCACGAATTCGTTTTTATCTACCATTGTCTCTCGACTTGTTTCCGGTCTATGATGTTAGCGACTGCTCCGACGAGGGTGTCTTTGATATCCAATCGCTTATTCGTCAGGCTCCTGTGTTCTTATAAGGCGCGGCGAATGGTCTCCGCCATTTGCTGTATCGACAGTGGCTTCATCAGGACATTGCGGATGCCCAAGGCTTTTGCGCGTTCCTGTGTGCTGGAATCGCAAAACCCGGTACAAAGCAGGATCGGTATCCGCGGTCGAATTTCGATTAGCTTGCGGGCAAGTTGGAAACCCGTCATGTGAGGCATCGTCTGGTCGGTGATGACCAAATCGTAGCTCTCCGGGTGTGAGCTGAAAACATCGAGGGCGTGCATACCGTCCCTACACAGTGAGACCCTGTAGCCAAGCCGCTCGAGCATTAGCTGCACAGCGTTAGCCAATCTCGCCTCATCATCGACCAGGAGGATATGCTCTTTCCCTCTGGGGATCTGAGTATATTCCGAGTCGGATTTAGTGCCGGGGGCGCCAATGCTCTCGACGACCGGAAAGAATACCCGAAATGAAGTGCCTTTTCCGGGTTCGCTTTCGACCGTTATTGCCCCGTCATGGCTTTTCACGATGCCGTGCACCACGGCCAACCCGAGCCCGGTTCCTTCTCCCAGGCCCTTGGTGGTAAAGTAGGGTTCAAATATCCTCTCAATGGTGGCCCGATCCATACCATGGCCGGTGTCCCCGACCTCAAGGCAGACGTAGCGCCCGGGACTCGTATCCGGAATGTGGTTTAAATCGACGGCCGAAAACTCCGCTTCCGATAAACTGACGGTAAGGACGCCTCCGTTCTCGCCCATGGCGTGGGCGGCGTTCGTACAAAGGTTCATGAGCACCTGGTGAATTTGGGTTGCATCGGCCAAGATGTCGACCCTACGCGCGGTAGACAAATCCTGGCGAATCTCAATTGTAGACGGCAATGCTGCCCGTAGAAGCTTAAGCGACTCCTGTATCATTACGCTCAGCCGAAGAGGCAGCCTTTCCTGCTCGCCCTTCCGGCTAAAGGCAAGTATTTGTTTCACGAGTTCTTTTGCACGAAGTCCAGCCGTCAAAATGTTTTGGACATATAAATTCCCGTCCGAATCTTCAGGCATATCGAGCGTCAAAAGTTCCGAATAGCCTTGAATTATGCCAATGATGTTGTTGAAGTCATGTGCTATGCCTCCAGCCAATGTACCAATAGCTTCCATTTTCTGTGCCTGACGAAATTGTTGGCGCAATTCCACTTCCTTGGTTACATCGCGTGACGCTTCAATGACATGAGTAATTTCACCGCTATCATCTTTCAAAGCTGAAAAAAGAATATCAACCCATACTTTCGATCCATCCTGCGTGTTGTGCTCATGGCGACAGATTTGGGGTATACCCGTTTTAAATACCTCTTGAAGCTGACAGGCGTCTCCTCTTTTACTACAAGGCTCATCGGCTCCATGGGCAACGTCGAAACAATGGCGACCGATCATATCCTCTCGCCGTAAACCCGTTGTGCCCATTATATCCTTGTTAATGTCTTTAATTACGAATGACTTATCAACTACCATGATATCGTCATGCATATTGAATATAAGAGACCGGTAGTAATGTTCTTGTTCCAGCAGAGCCTTCTCGGCTCTATTACGCTGATCCCGCATGCGCAAAGTACGTATTCCGTAGGCCAAATCTTCCGCAAGTTCTTCGAGAAGATTTATTTCTTCGGAACCGAAAGCATCAGGTTCCCCTGCGTAAATTCTCAATACACCGAACGAGCGCCCTTGATCATCACGCATTGGAAGAGCAATGGAAGAGGCATAACCGCGTTTGGCGGCTTCTTCGCGCCATGCGGTAAATTTGGGGTCGGATAAAATATTCTGACTCACCACCGGTTCCCCCGTTCTAATGGCAATTGCTCCCGCGCTACGGTTTGTTTCCGATTCAGCCTCAGCCCAATTGACCTTGATTGTTTCAAGATATCCATCCTCGTATCCGCAATGCGCCACCGGACGGATGGTCTTATCTTCATCATCTTCGGCAAAACCGACCCACGCAAAACGATACCCTCCGACTTCAATTATCTGCCGGCAAACAACATGCAAAAGCTCCGGCTCATTAACAGCACGAACAACGACTTTATTGCACCGGCTGAGCAAGCTCAGAGCCCTGCCCTTTATTTGGGATAGATCATCAGCTCTTTTGCGCTCAGCTTCGCGATGCTCAAGCGATTCGGCCATAAGATCGAAAGCGCGCTCCAGAACTCCCAATTCACCACTCGTATAAGCCGGACCACAACGGATACTAAGATTTCGATCTGAAACACAGGCGGCAAATTTGCTGAGATTAACAATGGGCCGCACTACGAAATGCCCCGCCCCAATCCAGGCCAGAGCAAGTGTTAGCATAATGATAATGACAAATAGGACAATGCTGAAAATAAGACTTCGATTAGCCTTCGCGAAGGCCACTGTCATCGGAATTCCGACTCTCACCTGGACTAGCCGCGGGGCATGAATCAAAGGAACAAAACCATAGATTCTCTGAACCCCGTCGATTCCCTTTCCCTCGGCAATCCCTTCCCGCAGGTTTGACATGCGCCTGAATATAGGCAGCTCGTCTATCGATTTTCCTGCGTACTTTTCGTTGTTGGGGAAGCGGGCGAGCACGGCGCCGGTCGAATCGGTGACGCTGAAAGTCGTGCCTTGGGGAAGCTGTGTCCTGGCCAGAGTTTGTCTTAGCCAGTCGAGATCTATTCCTGCGGCGACTACTGCTTTCAGTTCTCCCGTATCGTCAAAAACCGGCTGGGCTAGAACCATTGCAGCTTTTCCGGAGATTTTGCCAATCTCATAGCGACCCATGGCAAAATGCCTGGTCTCGACGCCATGCCGGAACCACCCCTCATGAGCAACATTTAACGGTCCAGTAATCGCCGGGGCACTGGAATAAACAGTTCCATCCGGCCTGCTGGCCAACAATGCCGTATAGACATGAGATTCTTTCAGAAGAGCCTTGAAAACCTTGTTGCACATAACCGGATCAAGACCCTGGATCGGGGGTAACTGCGAGAGGGTTGAAAGAACCTGATGGGTGTTGTTGACAATCCGTTCATGGGTTCTGGCAAGATCTCTTGCATAGTGAAGTGCAACTTGCCTGGCATGGAGAACGGCATGACGACGCAGTTCCATGCCTGAATAGAGCAACAGCGTCAAAGTGGGAATACCGGCCAACAGTACAATCATTACGGATCGATGGCGCAAGCCAAGCTGAGGAAACCATTTCATAGATCGAACCTTATCAACTGTGCAAGAGAGAGAGAGCTCCCCGACATCGCGCAAATGAGCCGCCGTTCTTGAAACAACACTCCAAATCTTATGTCGGATTGGCTGCCTCAAAACTTTAGTGAGAAATGAGGTCACGCCTTTCACGCACCGGAATCCCCGGACTCCCCCGGGGAGCATTTCAATAGAGTTGCTCACTGATTCACAGCTTTTCTATTGTGCGGCACAGCGGCCTGTCTGTGTAACCGCCGACTCTCCGACCGCATCTGAGACGTCGATCTCTTCGGGTTTGTGCGCGGATCGTAAAGCTGTCCACGAGGAGTTTCGCCCTGTCCGGTGCCTCCAGGATGGCGTACGCACGTTGCTCAACAATTAGAGTGACAATGATAGCGGATGCCCGCGGAAATATCGCCAGCAGCAACAGGAACAGTTTTCTTGTAAGGGTCCAACGTTCCGATGCGGGCCGTTCGTCCACGTTTAGCACTTTGAAGTTTGCTCCTGACCGAATTGTAAACCCTCCTATCCCTCGCTGAAAACCGCCTCCTTCCAGGAACTCAGGCGCGCGCAGCTCTCTAATGTCGGTGCCACGGCCTGATGGCTGCCTCAGGCCCACGGGAAGTTCGCACAGGGAAAAGCGGCGAGTTTCCGAAACAGCCTCCAGGAGGGCTGCGTAATTGCAAAGCTTGCGCCATCATCTGATAGATCACCTATTGCCTGGAAACTTAAAGCTTATTGGAAATTGTAAAAATGAAGGGTGCAGTCAGTGAACACTTCAGGCGACATCGGGTGGAATTTGATAATTTCACAAGTGTGGAGCACACCCCACGCCCTCCCAAACGGGCCGTTGGCAAACTGGTATGCCTGCTGATCCACACCAAAGCCCGACCCCTCTCACATGGCCCCGGATCACGTAGTAGTCCCCGGGGGATGGCAGTGTGCGAACGGCAGACTGGGGCATTTCCGGTGGTTTCGATCACGTTGTATCCATCAGGCAGCGCAGCGAAGGGTGCAACACGCGAAATTCATGCATTCATGCTATAATGCGATAAAGTTGAAATGTGTCAGGACCGTTTAGTACCTATGCTTATGGAGCGGAAAAGCTGAGTGAGCGGACATATGTGCTGATCTCTTCGATCCCTTCGACCGCATCATCACCGCCCGGGCCGCCATGGAAAACGATATTCTTATTGGGATGGACACACCCTTGCCCACTACCCTCATGCAACCTGGTGACTCAGGCTATTGGGATGAGACACAGAGCGGTTATGCGATTTGCGAGAGGTTCATGGCCCAAGGACCACTTCCGCCCACGGTATTTCCCAGGAATCGGTCCGGCAGGACTTTCGGAAATCCTGCCGCTCGTCGTCTTTAGTGCGCTGAACCATTGCCAGCAGGCTGATCGACCTGATCTTGTCGACGCGTCCAGCCCATGAATCCCTGGCTTTTAGCGAGAGTTTGGCAACGGGATGTGATTCGGAGTCGCAGAGGAAGAGCTGGTCTCCCCTGGCTTGGATGGAAAGAGGGGCGCCGGGGCCGAGCTTTTTTTGTTGGCGGTGGATAGGGTGATTTTCCGGGAAACGGCCGGCAAAACCCAGGATGAAATCCTTCATGCTTAACGTTTCGTAGCGGGCGCCCGATAGATCGGGGGGCGGGGAGGAAGCTGCCTTTATTCTTAGGGCGAAGTCTGCCGAAAGAGCTGAGAGGTGGGGATTGATACAATCCGCGCGGGCAAAGAGGGAAAGCGTCTCCCGGGCCCGCGTCATGGCGACATACAAGAGCCTTCGCTCCTCTTCCAAAGCTTGCGGCGACGGGCGGTTTTTCCAGTTTCCGTCGAGAATGAAAACATGGGGAAACTCCAGCCCCTTTACTCCGTGAATGGTGCTCAAAAATAGCCCGTTTCCGATGCGCTGGTCGCGCCGCACCTCGGCCAGTTCTTCGTAGATACGGTCGATGGCCGTGGAAACGGGGAGTCGGGCGTCGCCGGTTTCTTCCCTCCAGGAGGTGAGAATCGAGCGCGGCAGCTTCCACCAGGGGTTTTCCCGCGGCTCACCCGTGATGTTTTCCAGGAGCATTTCCAGGTCGCTCGCTCTTAGAAAATCGGAGCGGCGGGATTTGCACTCGCCCAGAAATGAGGCGATTTCTCTTATCCTGGAAAGATTGGGATGGTTCCCGCCCAGTGTCCAGGTTACGGGAATGGCGCCGCGTTCACAAAATGCCCTGACCTCGTGGAGGCTCTCCCTGGTTTTGGAGAGGACGGCCACCTCGGACCATTGGAAATCGCTTTGAAGAGCGGCCATCCGGTGGAGTTCGGACAGGAGGGCGGCCGCCTGGCCGGCAGCGTTGGGCACATCGATGATCCGGACCCTGCCTCGGGACACCGGGTCCAATTCCTCCCACTTTCCTCCGGGCGGCAGGATGATTCGAGACGTGTTTATCCTGATGGGATGACCGGTTTTCATGCGGTCTTTATTCCGGGCGATAAGGGCGTTGGCCGCATCGATGATGTTTCGGGTGGACCTGTAGTTTTCCGTCAGGTAGTGAATCCGGGCCTCATAGTCTTCCTGAAATTTGAGGATAAACCGGACATTGGAGCCCCGAAAGGCGTAAATATTCTGGTCGTCGTCTCCCACCGCGCAGATGGTCAGCCTGGTATCCGGGTCCCTTTCGGTTCGACCGGCCAGGGCGGACACCAGGTCGTACTGTTTCTGGTCGATATCCTGGTACTCATCGACCAGAATGTGGCGGAACCTGCCTAGGAGCCTGTCGCGGACAGCGTCCGGCTCCCAGCCCGGAAGATCCGCATCCCCCTGGAGCAGCCTGACACCGTCCGCAATCACCTGATCGAACAGGGCTTGCTGCTCCGTTCCTTTTTCCATGAGATCGGAAAAAGAGGTTCCGGTGAGGCGCATGGCGATCCCGTGGTAGGTCTGGACGGTTACGCCCGCCGCATCTTCTCCGATGAGCCGGACGAGTTTTCGCCGCAGCTCCATGGCCGCCGAATGATTGAAGCAGACGATCAGGATGCTTTCCGGATTGGCCCTTTGCACGCGAATGAGGTAGGCGCAGCGGTGAATGACGACCTTTGTCTTGCCGGCCCCGGGGCCGGCCAGAATGAGGGTGTTGGTGATTTCATCTCCCGATACGATCTGACTTTGCGCCGGGTTGGCCAGGTCTTCCACCATTTTACGGTAGGACTCCTGGCTGGTCGCCCTCTCCAGCATTTCCTTTCTTCCGGGAAAATAACGCCGGATAAATTCGGCTTTGCTCAAGGTGAAATACGAGAGCACCAGTTCCAGGGCTTTGACGATTTCCCGGGCGCCCAGCCGGGCATATTCATTCATGCCGTGGACCTGGAAAATTCTTTCCCGGTAATAATGAGAAAGGGGCTCATAGTCGCTTTTGGAATATCCTCTCCTGCCTTCCCGAGGAAGAATTCGAATGGACATGGCCTGGCGGAAGACCGCCAAGCCCTGCTTCAGGATGATCGCTCGTTGCTCGTGGAGGAAAAGGAGCCCCCGGTCGATGGCCGTAAGGACATCTTCATTGGCTAGAAATAAGTTGGCTTGAAAGGTTTTGGCCAGTTCCTCACTGGAAAAGCTGACCAGGAGATCGGCGCCGGGAGGGGTATCGGAGGGGATCTGCGAAAAGATTCCATCCAGAATGGCCCTGGCGATTTTCTGCCGCTTGCGGGCCATGGCGAGGAGGGAGTCCCAGTCGAGATTGAGCTTTACCTTGTAGAAATCTCCGTAGATATGCCGGTATTGCAGGCCTGCCTTCCCGCCGCCAAATCCTTTGCCGTCCATGCTGATGCTCATGAGGATGGACCGCAGGGAATCGACGCTGCACTCCGGGGCCTGGTTTTTGATACGGCTGTTGATTTTTCCGAGCGAAAGGTCGAGCCAGCCCAGATCGGCCGCATCCGGGATTTCCTCCCTCATGATCTTGAGCATTTCATTTTCGATGCGGCAACTGTTTTCGAGCACCTGGTGCGAGTGGCTCTTTACCTTGTAGCGCACGTAGGCGCTTAGAACCAGGCCCTTTTCGATAAGACCGGCCACCGCCATGTCGTGCAGGGTGCGGATTACGCGCTGGGAGGGGGTTTCCTTCCCGGGTCCATTGAGGCCGGCGGCCCCCTTTTCAAATTCGCTCAGTTCGGCCAGAGAATCGGCGCTCATACCCCGGTCCCGGGGAGCATTCATGATTTCGCGAAGAATGGCCAGCCACCTGGTCTTCTGGGTAGCGGACAGATTTAGTCCGGCAATTCTTTTTTCGGCCTCCTCCAGGTTTTGGACCAGGACCCTGCCCTGGAAGACCCGCGTGTGGTTTTCATTTCGCTCCAGGAACCTGGCCCTTTCGAGCCAGGCGATAGCGGTTTTGACCTTCGTTTCCGCCGTTGAGTCGCCGGCGTCGAAGCTGGTATCCAGATCTTCCTGGCGAAGGATTTCTCCGGCTGTGAGTACCACATCTTCCGAGCCCTCCTTCCGGGCTCTCCTTATGGACCTCAGGATTTGGGCGATGTCCTTGCGGCTTAGCTCCGACCTTGCCCCCAGTTTGAATTGGGTCTCGATATCCTGTTCGTCGTAGAGCAGAACGCATTTGGAATCGCGAAGGTCCCGGCCGGCCCTGCCCGCTTCCTGGATGTAGCTTTCCAGCGAGCCGGGGATGTCGGCATGGAGAACCAGGCGCACATCGCTTTTGTCTACTCCCATTCCGAAGGCGTTTGTGGCTGCTATGACCTGAAGATCTCCGGCCAGAAACTGTTCCTGAACAAGATTTTTTACCGAAGGGTCAAGGCCGGCATGAAACGCTGCGGCCGGCCAGCCCCGGGATTTGAGGAACTGGGCGGTGAGATCCGCGTTGCGCCTGGTGGCCACGTAGACTATGGCCCCACCCGAGAGGCTTTCGGGCAGGTGTTCGGCCAAAACCAAATGGATGGTTTCAAGTTTTTCGCTTCGGGTGCAGGTCCGCACTTCGAAGTGCAGGTTTTCGCGCTCCAGTCCGCCTTGGAAAAGTTCGAGTTCCTGGCCGGTTTCGCGCCTGAAATATTCTATTATCTCTTCGATCACTTCCTGCTTGGCGGTTGCCGTAAAGCAGGAAACCGGAGCCATGGGGGTGGTTTGCTCCGCGGAATATTCCCGAATGAACCGCCCGGCATAAAGGTAATCGGGCCGAAAATCATGTCCCCACTTCGACAGGCAATGGGCTTCGTCAAAGACCCAGGCGCCGATTTCCCTCTGGGCGATCGCTTTTCGAAACGAGTCGTTTCGGAACTGCTCGGGGGCGACGTAGAGCAGGGCCACATCCCCAAGGGCGGTTCGCTCCAGGACATCACGTCTTTGAGGGGGAGTGAGGAGTCCGTTCAGGGCTGCGGCATAGGGCGTGCCCGTCCTGGAGGCGAGGTTGTCGACCTGGTCCTTCATGAGGGCCTGAAGCGGCGAGATGACGATGGTGAGGGCCCCTCGGCGATAATGCCGCACCAAGGCGGGTAACTGGTAGCAGATCGATTTGCCTCCCCCGGTGGGGAAAATGGCAAGCAGGGGACGACCTGCCATACCGCCATCGACCACTGCTTTCTGGAGGCTTTGACCGGTCGGGCCGGCGGGTTTATCGCGAAAGGAGGAAAAGGCGAAAAAACGTTTGAGTTGTTCGCTGGAATCATGAGTCACCCGGCACCAGGAGCAGTCGGCGTGGCCGCAGGGGACGTCACGGAGTTTGCCCGCGATGGTGGAAATCGCGGGGAAACGTTTTCTCACCCAAGGGGGGAGGACTGAGTTTGCGCCCGCCACCCTCAGCCAGGCCAGTACATAGGAGAGGGCAGGCGTTTTTTCGCCGGGGTCGGGCGCATCCGCGAAAAGCTCCCGGAGGGCCGTGCGGCATACCTGCTCTGAGACATGCCTTGTAAAGACGGCCCGGGCTTCCTGCGAACCCAAATCATGGGCGCCTGATATTTGGAGAAAGGCGGAGATGCCCGAAAAGTCCGGTTGGCCGTCTTTAACTGCCGACAGAAAGCAATAGCGATAGAAGGAGAGAATGTCGGAATAGCCGTCCGCAGCCATTTTGGAAAACTTTTCCCACTGGTCGCAAAACAGCGAAAGTGCGATTCGAGAGTCGGCAACGGGATCGCTCAGGGCGTCTTTTACCAGCTTGTAGTCTTTTACCAGGCGATGATAGGGATTTTCCGGAAAGGCGAGGGGGGATAGAAAAAGGGTATCGATGACCGGCTTGTCGAAAATGTTCAGGGCCGGGTTGGCTTTTCTCAGGATGGGAAGATCGTGCCCGAGCAGGTTGTGGCCGAGCAAAAAGTCAGCCGGGGCGGCAAACCGGTCGAGTTCTTTCAGGGCCGGCCCGATATCGAATTTTTCTTTTTCAAAAACCGTGTCCCCGAGGATCGCTCCGATCTTGAAAATCCTGTTACTTCCCGCCTCCAGGTCCAAAACAACGCATTTCGATATGAAGTGATCCAATTCCATAGGTTATCAACAGCCTGGAGCAGTTTGCGGATGCGGGTTGCATTGTCTCTTCGAATTTCTTTTTCGCAATTATATAAATTTATTGCAAGTGATATAAAGGGACCGGAAGTGGCGTTTGCAATGGTGTTGCATTCAGGAAGGTCAAAAGAGCGGGGAGCTGAGCCCCCCGCACCCCTGCGGGATTCGGATCGCGGGGCGGCCGTGCCGTAAACGACGTGGCCCGCGACCGGAACGCCGGCGCCGCTAAATGACGCCGGAATCTATTCTACCGTAACGTATTTCAGATAGAGGGATCGATTGATGAATAAGAAAATCAAGACGCTCTATTTCAGTCCGACAAGCACAACTCAGAAAATTGTAAAGAGTATTGCCGAAACTATTGCGGAAAATCACGGGGGAAACATTCCCGTTAGTCATGTCGACTTTACGCTGCCCGAGGCTCGAAAGGAAATTCTTTCGTTTGATAAGGACGACCTCGTTATTGCCGGCATACCGGTCTACGCCGGACGCGTACCCAACGTACTGCTCAAATTTATGAACACAATTTCGGGCAACGGGGCAACCGCTGTGGCCGTCGTTCTTTACGGGAACCGCGATTATGACGATGCGTTACTGGAGCTGAAAGACGTTCTGGAGGCAAACGGTTTTAATGTTGTGGCGGGTGGGGCGTTTATCGGCGAGCATTCCTTTTCAACGGTGCTGGGGGCAAACAGGCCTGACCAACAGGATATGGCCGCGGCGTCCGGTTTTGCCGTCAAGATATGCGACAAGATAAAGACGGCTGGTGAAACCGCCGCCCTTACCGTAAAGGGGAACAAACCGTACAGAGAATATTACCGGGTGAAACACCCCGACGGTAAAAACGTCAGCATCCTGAAAGTCACTCCCAAAACAAACGGCGATTGCATCGACTGCAAGCTTTGCTCGCAAGTTTGCCCCATGGGATCGATTGATTCGGACGATGTTTCCAAAGTGACAGGCATTTGCATCAAGTGTTGTGCCTGCGTCAAGAACTGTCCTGTCGAGGCGAAGTATTTCGACGATGAAAATTATCTACGCCACAAACAGGAACTGGAGCTTGCGTACGGAGGCGCCCGGCGGGAACCGGAATATTTTGTGTGACCTACGGGGATGGCTTCATGAAAGCTTCTCGGCTGGTTTGCGAGGGAAGTGAAGTTCGAAGGTTGTCCCTTTTCCCACGACGCTTTGAACGGAGATCGAACCGTTGTGGGCCTCCATAATTGCTTTGCAGAGGCTAAGACCGAGGCCGAAGCCTCCGGATTCCTTGGAGCGGGAACGATCGACCCTGTAAAATGGTTCGAATATGAAGGGAAGATCCCGCAAACGGGTATGTATCGAGCGCAATGGGCCGGCGAGTCTGTCAAATATCATTGCGCGGGTCCTCCGCAACGAAAAGATATCCTGCTCCCCAGACAGTCTTTATAAACGAGGGGTCCTTGGGGTCGTCCCCGAGTTTTTGCCGCAACCGGCTGATGGTTATATCCACCGAGCGGTTGAAGGCTTCGCTGTCGATACCTCGAAGCTCCTGGAGCAACTGATCGCGGTCGAGCACCCTGCCCGCATTTCTGGCCAGAAGCGCGAGAGCGGCAAATTCATTGGTCGTTAGAGAAAGGGGTTGACCGTCCAGTAAGGCTTTGCGTTTGCCGGAGTCGATACTGAGCCTTCCGAAGGAGCGGACCTGAGGCCTGGGAGCGCCGACAGCCCGGCGGAGCACGGCCTGGATGCGCGCGACCAGTTCCCTGGGTTCAAACGGTTTGGAAAGGTAATCGTCGGCGCCGAGTTCAAGGCCTACGATGCGGTCGGTAACTTCCCCGCGGGCGGTAAGCATTATAATGGGGATTGCATGATTTTCCCGTATGATCTTGCACAGTTCGAACCCGTTTACATCCGGGAGCATTATGTCCAGAATGATAAGCTCCGGGGGATGAGTTTTGAGATACCGCAGGCCTTCCTCGGGACTTGCAGCCGTAAGGACTTCATATCCAAAAGGAGAAAGATATTCACTGAGCAGTCTGTTCAGCTTTTTATCATCATCGATGACCAGGATTCGTTCTTTCCTGCTCATGGCAAATCTTTTCCGTTGGTCCCCAAAGCAAGGTCCCCTCTAAAAGGGTGGAAATCGGTTCTCAGGATTCCAGGTCTGCCAGGACAACCGACATTATATGCAGAAACGATCCCAATCCCAGCGACAGAAAAAAACCGGCGCCGGTTAAAAACTCCGGCAGGACGTGGTTCCAAACCAGCCATGCAACGGCCGTCCAGCATGATATGCCGAGCAACGTAGTCCAAATAGCCCGCATCTTGATTTGATAACCTCTCCCGAACCATTTCGGCAAAGAGAATTCGGTCTGAAGGCCCAAAAACTCGCGCTGCTTTACCATCTTCGCTCCTTTCCCGAGATTTCCTTCGCTCGGAGTAACGGGTGGCGACATGGCCACCCGTCATCTTCGACCATGTCCGGCGTGTGAACCTGTTTTGCACAGCCGGGTTCGAGCTTCGTCTATTGATGGTCGGCGATCCAGTTATCCAGATGCGCAAAGCCGATCTGTACCGCGGCGTCGACGTTCGAGCCGATTTGGTCATGGAGCTTTTGGAGTTTGGTTTTCTGGGCCGCGGACAACACCGGGATCATCTGCGCCATGATTTGGGCCCTCAACTGGTCGGCCTGAACGGCATAGGTGGCCACGTTGCTCGAATCGGAGGCAATAACGCTCGATCCGCCGCCGCTAAGGATGTCCTTGGCCAGTTGCGCTCTGGCGTTGGCCAGACCGGCAACAATGCTTCTGGCGTTGGCTTCGTTTTGTTTGAGTATGCCGGCAAGCGTAGTCTTCTGAGCATCCGATAGATCGAGTCTCTCCATGAGTCTTGCCATGGGAGAGTGGAACAGCCTCCCGCGTGAACCGTAGGGCCCGGCAACCGCAACTCCGGCGCTCAAGACCGATGAGATAAGAAAAACCGCCAATATCGCCGCAAAACCTTTTCTTGCTCTTTCCATTTCGATCTCTCCCTGGCAAAAATGTTCTCCATTTCCATGCAAGGGTAACCGCTCCCTTTGTGCTTCAAGAGTACATGAGCCTTGGAGGGAATGCTTCTCGGCCCGGTAACGGTGTGTAACAATTTGTTTCAGAGGCCGGCGGCCCGGGGCGGTGGTGGACATCCGGCGGGGTGCGTAATGGTGGAAGGCGGGGCAATATGGCTTATGAGAAAAACGGCCGCAAAGAATTTCAGGCGGATACGGTGTCTTCCGAGCGGAATTTCAATTCCTCTCAGATATCTTTCAGGCCCGGCTTATTGGCAGCTGTACGATCGAACACATCCCATCTGAGTTTCAGATACAGCGTGCAGCTCAGGGGCAGAAAGGAAAGGCTGTTGGTGACTATGACCGGAACGTCGGAAATGACAAAGCCATATGCAATCCACAATGCCACGCCGGACAGGATGACGGTCAAATAGCCAAGTGACAAATCCTTGGTGGACTTGGTCCTGTAGGATTTGAGCAATTGAGGAAAAGCGGAGCTGGTCGTAAGAAAGCCGGCCAGAAGTCCCAGATAAATACTCTTCATTCTTTGTCCCAGCGTACCAGATGAGAGTTGTAGTTTCGGACTGATCTTGGAGCGGAAATCCAAGCCATGGGCGCTCAGGTGAATCCGGATATTTAGATCTGTGTTTCTTTTCTTCCTTTCTTCGCGCCTTCGCGTCTTCGCGTGAGCTTGAGTCCCGATTAAGCCGGAAAATCCAGCATCGAGATGAACTTCCTGCTGAAACCGGGTTGAGACCCCAGTTCGAGCACCCGGATGCGGGAGGCCAACCGTTTCATATCGTTTAGCATATCCCGGTTGCGTACCACCAGCGAGGCGCCGGAAAGAGACGAGTTGCCAACGAAGGTCATCGGTCCCGAATAGTTCTCGGGCAGCAGTCCTATGCGTTTGAGGCTTTCCGGGTTTAAATGATAGCCGAAAGAACCGGCCACGATTATCTGCCGCAGGTCCGAGACCGAGCGGCCCGCTTCGCCCAGGAGCGTTAGAATTCCGGTTATGGCCGCGCCCTTGGCCAGCTGGACCTGACGAATGTCCTTCTGACTCAAAAAAACGTTTTCCGTAAGATAATAGCGCTGCGCGCGCAGCCGGTGGGCAAATTTTGCGCCTCTATCCGGGCTGAACGCCCCGCCGGGTGTGATCGCGCCGGTGGAAAGCAGCGCCGCGACAAGATCGACCAGGCCGCTCCCGCAAATGCCGATGGGCGGTAAGTCCCCTATGGTCGTAAACCGCGGTTCCATGTCGTCTCCCACGGTAACCGTGTCGATGGCGCCGGGAACCGCGCGGCAGCCGCAGGAGATGTTCATGCCTTCCAGCGCCGGTCCCATGGCGCAGGATGTGGCGACCAACCGCTCGGAGTTTTCTATCAGTACTATTTCGCCGTTGGTCCCGATGTCGATGAAAAGAGTGCAGGGGGGCATGGAGCGGTAATCGATGGCCGCGAGGCCCCCGATGATATCCGCGCCCACATAGGCCGCGGCCCCCGGTAGGAGTAGGAGCCTGCCCCGCGGGGCTATGGGGAGGCCGAAGCGCTCCGCTTCCACCACCAGGGGCTTTAAGAAAACCGGGCGGAAAGGCGCCAGGGCCAGGGACACAGGATTAACGCCCGCCAGGATGTGGAGCATGGTGGAATTTGCGGCAACGCTCATCAGATAGACCTGGTCCCGGCTGAGGTCAGGCCCCAGAGTCTCGTCCAGCATCACCCCCAGTTGTTCGATCAGGGCCCAACGCAGGACCGACAGGCCCTCCCGCTCCTTTCGGCAATAATCTATGCGCGTTATGACGTCGCCGCCGTAGGCGGTCTGGGGATTGAGGGCCGAACTGCAGCCCTTGTTTTCGCCGCTCTCCAGGTCGAACAGGCAAAGGGAAAGGCTGGTTGTACCCACGTCCACCGCGGCGCCAAGGACCGGGGCCGCGTCGAAGCGAACGTCGATGGCCTCGTTTTCAAACAGGATGGCCGAAGGCTTGCTGCTGTTGGCGTTCCATCCGGCAATCTCATTGAGAAGACGCGGGTCGAAGACCCCGAAGGGAAGGGTTTCGACGTAGGGGGCAGGGTCGCGGCCCTTTTCCGGCAAAAGGGCGCGCTTTACGGGACTGTCGAGGGCGACCTCGCGAAATTCGAAACCGGAGGCGGCCTGGAGTCGAGTCCAGGAATCGTCCAGGCTGACGGAAACGTCGCCGGCGACTCTGGCTCTGCACGCCAGGCGGACCTCGGCCGGCAGGCCTTCCAGGACTCGGCGTTCGTCGTCGTCTGGCGGACTCAATTCACCCTGCGCCGTAACGCGGCATTTGCCGCACACCCCGCGCCCTCCGCACGTGGACTCGGCTTTGAGACCGCCGCGTCGTATGCAGGAGAGCAGGGTTTCGCCCCGCTCGGCCTCCAGGGTGAATTTATGGCCGTTGAAGCTTACTTGCGGCAATTGGGGGCTCCCTCTACACTCCGGCCTGGATTTGCCGGACAGGCGCCGAGGAATCAAGACACAGGTCGGTCAGCTCCACAGTGGTGAACGGGGGGATTGTGGCGAAATAATCTTCATCCCAGGGCCCCTGGAGAAGACGCCTGAGGTATTGGTCCTGCCCCTCCAGGGTGAGAAGCTCCAGTTGCAGGGCGGCGCAGATCTCCCGGGCCCGGGGCAGCAGGTCTGATAGTTCGTAAGCCCCGGTGTCTATAAGTCCCAGGAATTTGTAATGCGCCAGCATTTTTCGGTAGATACGTTCGGTCCTTTCCGGACCGAAACGGGCCAGGGTCGCATGGTATTCCTTCCAGATGTTTGCTTCTCCCTCCAGCCAGCCCCTGGTAAGAAAATAGACGCCGCCCCGGCCGGCGCAGCGCCGCTTGATTTCCGCCGACCCGAGGAGCAGGGTGATGCAGTCGTCGACCCGCGGTATGACCAACTGGAAATTCCCGGTCTTTAGTCCCGTCACGGCGCCGCCGCAGATGCCGAAAGCCAGAAGCACTCTCTGCGCGCCGTTCATCCTGTCCAGCTCTTCCTGGAGCCTCAGGCGCAGGGATCCGGGCACGAGGTGCAGCCCCGATTCGACCCATGCAAAACGGTAAGGGCAGTGCGTGTCCAGCGCGGCCTTTTCAATTTCATCCCGAATGGTGTTGCAGGCAAGAACAACGGTTTCCAACTCTATCTGTCCCTTCAGTTTATGATCGGTCGGTATTGTAACCTACCTGATTCGAGGGCACAACCTATGGTCGTGAAAAGGCGAAGGGTAAAAGAGCGGGGTTGGGGGCGGCCTCTGCGATCATCTCCTCGACCCGCTCCCGGATCTCTTGCCCGTAGTAGCCAAGGACTCCCTGTTTCGAGCCGAAATGGTTGAAAAAGGTCGCCCGGCTAAAGCCGGCCAGTTCGGCGATTTCATCTACCGATGCGGGATAGAACCCCTTTTCACGGAAAAGTTTTTATGGCCGCATGGTAGAGAGCCCTTTTGGCCTGTGCGTTCTTTTTTTCCCGCAATCCCTGCGGCTTAAGCAACTGCACCTAACGGAATTTAGCGGCAAGAGGCGCCGATAGCGGACGCGTGGCAGACGGTGAGTTTTAATTGTATTGAAAAGAAATTTCGGATAATGACGTTGTCAGAGCAATGAGAGGCTGCGGATTAGACTCGGACGGCGGACGGCCAGGTCCTCGGGAAAAGGAACAAGGCTTGAGCGCTGATTTGCCGTACTTCGGGAAAGGCAATTACAATGGCGATTGATCCCAGAAAGAGACAGAAACAGCTTGAAAAAAAGGCCGCCAAACGCAAATCTGCTCAGGCTGCGGTTAAGGCCGAGCAGGCGGGTGGCGGCGGAGCTTCTTCCAGGCGGCCTGATCTTACGGCTAATTTCCCGGTCCATGAGTGTCTCGTGCCGGTGGGGCTTTTTGAAACAGGCATTGGCAACGTAATTGTCAGTCGCAAGTTGCCGGGCGGGGATCTGGGATTGGGCGTGTTTCTGCTCGATGTGCACTGCCTTGGAGTCAAAGATGCGCTCTATCGGGTTGTATCCGAGGTCAAATACCTTGATATGGTCAATAGATTCGAAGGACATGAGGTATTTCAAAAAACAGACCCCGCATGCGCCAGGAAACTGGTTGAAGAGGCGGCGGGCTATGCGAAGCAGATAGGTTTCGACCCGCATCCGGACTACAAATTGGCTCGAAAGATTTTCGGAGACATCGATGCTGCTCTTTGTCCTGATGAGTTCACCTTCGGACGGGACGGAAAGCCCTGTTTCGTGTCTGGTCCCAACGATTCCCCGGCGAAATGCAACAGGATAATGGATACGCTAACGCAGCGTCTGGGGCCGGACGGATTCCATTGGATAACAGGTCTGGACCCGGAAGATTGGGATGAGCAGGAACCGGACCGGGACATTGAGGATTAGCCGGGAAGGAGACTCTTTTGAGGTTTCAAGCAGCGTTGGCAAAGCGAGAAACCTCCATGAGAGACTATGCCGCGTTTAGAGACTATCGCATCCCGTTACTACCCTGTCGGCCCTGGCGTCAAGATGGCCGTGCCGACCGGGAAGTTTGCGGGAGGACAACGGTTGGGTCAAAGCCCCCTCATCCATTCCGGTTTGAGGGCGGTTTCGCCCCTTAGCGCGGTATCGAGCATCGATATGGCCTTATCCTTGTCCGCGGGCATTTTGACCCTCAGGGGAAGGTAGTTGGAGGCGTGGTTGGCAATGAAAATGCCGCGCGTCATGTGGGTGTGCACAAGCATTTCCCTAAGTTCTTCGAGCATTTCGCGGGAGGTGAGCAATTCGAACCGGCCGCTGTTCACCTGCTGTTCGAGCGAAGTGCCGGGGTGAATCATGAGGGTAAGCACTCCGGCGTAATTGGGGTCGATGGCCGATAGAGCCTTTCCGGTTGCGCGGGCATGTTCGAGGGACCTCTCGCGTCCGGCAAGCCCCAGGATGACCATGGTCGAAAGCTTCATGCCGGCGGCCCGGACTTTTCGGCCGGCCTCTATCATCCGTTCGGGGGACTGCTGTTTTCCGATGTCCTGGAGCACCTGAGCATCCCCGCTCTCCAGGCCGAAGTAAATTATGCCCAATCCGAGGTCGCGAAGCGCGGCCAGTTCCTCCTCGGTTTTTCCAAGGATGGCCCTGGCGCCGGCGTAAGTCCCCACCCGTTGCACCCAGGGCATCTTTTCCCTAATTTGGGACAGTATCCTGACCAGCTTTTTCTGGGGGAGAATCAGGGCGTCGCCATCGATAAGAAAAACCCTTCTCAGAAACTGGAGGTTTTTGGCGGCGTAATCGATATCCGCGTCGATTACCGCGTCGTCCTTTATGGCAAAAGGCTTGTCCTTGTATGACCCGCAAAATGTGCACCGGTTGTGCGAGCATCCGAGGGTGACCTGGAGCAAGATGCTGTCCGCTTCGCTGGGAGGGCGGATAATGAAGCCCTCGTAGTGCATTCCGTCCATGGTAGATCTCCGCTTGAGCTGTAATTTAAATTTAAACATTATAGCCTCACCGCTGAAAATGGAATTAAAAATGGAGCGGAGAGCGGGGCAATTGCATGAAACAGTGTTGGAAATCCCGGCGCGGGTATGAAAAAGGATACGGTGCGCTGTGTGGAGAACACATCGTGCATTTCGGTTGCACTCACGCATCGAGCGCTCCCGGGGCGCCCCCGGGCTTGCAGATGGTTTCTGTATGTGGGGCTGTGGGATTTCCTGATGCCGCCTTGCAGCGGAAGCCTCAAGCCTCTTGCGAGAGAACTTCGCAGGAAGATGACCGACGCCGAACGAACTCTCTGGGCCAAACTCAGGCGAAAACAATTCATACCGGGTTACGTTCAAGATTTGCCTGATGGGTTGCGCTTTCGCTCCACCCATCCTACGCCAGCCCGCCGAGAGCCGCTGTAGGGTGGGTGAAACGCAGTGGAACCCATCTGTTTAACGCGTCTTGAACGCAACTTCCTATCAATGGTCGGGTTTTCTATGCTCAGAAGGCCATCGACAACTACATAGTCGATTTTTACTGTCCAAGCGCGAAGTTGGTTGTAGAGCTCGACGGCGGACAGCACTATACTGTTGAAGGCAGGCCAAAGATGAGAGCAGAGATAAGTTTCTTGCGGACTCCGGACTTGCAAAAAGTAAGGAGCCGTGAGCAGGAAGTGGGCAACAGGGAGTTGTATTTGCTCTTCGCTTCCGGCTCCTTGGACCCTTCCTTAACGGGGAAATCCGATGAATAAAGTTCCTCTTTCAGTGGCGATCATCACCAAAAACGAAGAAACGGATTTGCCGGGCTGCCTGGAGAGCGTCTTGTTCGCGGCCGAAGTGGTGATCGTTGACTGCGGCAGTGTCGACCGGACGGCGGATATCGCCAAAGAGTTCGGGGCGCGCTTTTTGGTCGAGCCCTGGAAGGGTTATGGCCCTCAGAAGAACAGCGCCCTCGAAAAGTGCTCTTACGACTGGGTCCTGACGCTGGATGCCGACGAACGGGTCCCGCCGGAAACCGCCTTGAAAATCGAAGAACTGGTCTTGGGGCAGGGCGGCGCCGACGGTTATTCGTTCCGGCGCAAAAACCTGTTTCACGGAAAATGGATCAGCTCCACCGACTGGTGGCCGGACGAAGTCACCCGGCTCATTAAAAAGAACAAGAGCAGGTTCGAGGGGCTGACCCACGAAAGGCTGGTCGTAGACGGCCTCACCAAAAGGCTCAAGTGCTGCATCGAACATTTCAGCTACAATTCCTACTCGGAACTTTTCACAAAACTCGATGGCTACTCGACCGAGCAGGCCGGGCAGATGCTTGCCGCGGGCAAAAGGGCAGGCCCCTGCGATGCCCTTTTTCGGGGCGCGTGGATGTTTTTCCGGAATTATTTTCTCCGGCTGGGCTTCAGCGCCGGCTTCGACGGGTTTGTGATATCGCTTTCGAAAGGATTGGGGACTTTTCTGAAATATGCAAAGCTCTATGAATTGACGAACAGCGGCAGGAAGGGTTTAGCTTCCAAAGAAAAGACCCCCTGAGGCCGCAGGGGGTCTTTGGAATTTCCGTATCACGCGGCTTTTTCGCCACCGCTCTGATTCACTCTTATCGGGTTGGGGCCGAGCTTGCGGACTTTCTCGGCCATCTCGCGGCAGACTTCGGCAAACCGCGGCCCTTCTCCGGAGGACATGTTGTACATGGCCACACGGTCGGGCTCCATGCCAATGGTTTGGAGCAGTTGCCGGACGTATTCGACCCGCATTCTGGCTCTTATATTTCCCACCTGATATTTGCAGTCGCCTTCCATGCAGCCGGCGACAAAAACGCCGTCAGCCCCTTTTTCCAGCGCCTTCATGAGATGGATCACGGCCACCCTGCCGGTGCAGGGCACTTTAACTATCTTTATACTGCTCGGATACGACAATCTCATCGAACCTGCCAGGTCCGCCGCGGCGTACGCTCATTGGGTGCAACAGAAGGCAACCACAATCGGTTCAAAGTTTTCCATCGGATCACTCTCCTTGAGTATGGGCATGGACTCTTATCCGGGCTAAAACGCTCCGAAGGCACGCGCACGCGCAAGCCTCTCAGGCAAAAAAAACGGCGGGGGATTGGAGCCAAGTAAGCGCAGCAGATAAAAAAAGGTGGGGACAACAGCTCCGGGACACCCCCCTCAACAGTCCCTAAATATAGTTCAAAGCTATTGTTTCGAAAAGAAAAAAACGTATGGACCCTATAAATGGCTTTAGGGGGGATTTCTTTTTGGAGCAGGCCGGGTATTCATGCCTCCTGTCTTGACAGTCCGCCTCCGAGATGGGAAAAATAGCGCAAACATTTTCAGGAAGCAGGAAGCACCGCGTGCGAAACTTTCTGCGATTCTTGCTTCCGCCTTACTCAGAGGATGGCAACATGAATGAGCCTGTGCGATTCGTCGGGGCCGGTCCGGGCGACCCCGAACTCATCACGGTGAAAGGGATGCGGCTGCTCCAGGAGGCTGACCGGGTCGTTTACGCCGGTTCTTTGGTTCCGAAAACCTTGCTGCAATACTGCAGGAAGGATGTCTTGGCGTTCGACAGCGCTCCCCTCACTCTCGAACAGACTCATGCGCTCCTGAAGGAAGGCTATGAAGCGGGGGAGAAGGTGGTCAGGCTCCATACCGGAGACCCCGGCCTTTACGGCGCGCTGCACGAGCAGATGGCTCTGCTCGATAGTGATAATATTCCCTACGCGGTGGTTCCGGGAGTTACCGCCGCATTTGCCGCCGCCGCGGCCATGAACAGGGTGCTGACAATCCCGGAGATATCCCAGACCGTTATTTTGACCCGGCTGGGAGGCAGAACGCCGGTTCCCGGAAAAGAAAGTCTGGCAGATCTTGCCTCGCACCGGGCTACCATGCTCATATACTTGAGCGTTCAGCGCATCGAAGAGGTCGTGGGGCAGCTTGGCGAGCATTACGCACCGGACACTCCGGTCATGGTGGCTTACCGGGTGGGCTGGCCGGACCAGAAATTTTTGCGGGGTACCCTGGGCGATATAGCCGGTCAGGTGCGCGCGGAGCAAATCGGGCGCCAGGCCCTGATTCTGGTGGGTGAGGTGTTTGGGGCGAATGCGCCGGAAGGAGAGGGGGGCAAAAGGTCCAAGCTTTATGACAAATCCTTCAGTCATCAGTTCCGGGATGGTGGAAAAAACGGGTAGACCACGAACGGCGATTTTCGCCCTGACCCGCAGGGGGGCTGAACTGGCCGCCAGGCTTTCCTCGCAGATGGAGGGGAGTGCCTGTTTTTGCTCCGATCGCTACGCCCTCCAGCCGGGGATGATTCCTTTCGCCCGCCTCTCGGATGTCTTCAGGCCCGCATGGCTCGAATATGACCAGATGGTGTGCATAATGAGTTGCGGCATAGCGGTCCGAATGGCTGCGCCCATGCTCGAACACAAGACCAGGGACCCGGCGGTTGTGGTCGTCGACCAGGACGGCGCCTTTGCCATAAGCCTTCTTGCGGGGCATATAGGCGGCGCCAACGAACTGGCCCGAAAGGTGGCCGCGATGACCGGCGGAAGAGCCGTCATCACCACGGCCTCGGATATCCAGGAAAAGCCCGCCGTGGACCTTGCGGTCCAAAAGGCGGGTCTATTGATCGAAAACATCGAGATGGCAGCCAGAGTCCAGGCGGCCATCCTGGACGAGGAGCCGCTTTGAATATTCGACCCGGCAAGGCTTCTGCTGGGATATCTTCCGCCGGACCACGGTTTTCGTGAGATCGGGGCCGGAGAAGATGTCGCCAAGTTTTATGAAAGTCCGGGCATATGGGTTTCGGAATTGCTCGCTCCCCGGGGTGTGGAATGTTTGGCGGTGCGGCCGCGCAACCTGGTGGTCGGGGTGGGGTGCAACAGGGGAACGAGTTGTGAGGAAATAGTTGGATTTATCAAAGAAAAACTGATGGAAAGCGGGCTCTCACCTCTTTCTGTCAGGAATTTCGCCAGCCTGGATATCAAGGCCGACGAGGTCGGGCTTTTGGAAGCGGCCAAAGTGTTCGAGAGGCCCATTTATTTTTGCGCCCGCCGGGATATCGAGGGGATTTGGGTCCCTAATCCGTCGGAAATGGTTGCCAGGCATGCAGGAGTTAAAAGCGTATGCGAAGCGAGCGCTCTTTGGAGTGCGGGGACGCAGGAGTTGCTTGCGCCCAAAAGGAAAAGGGGGAACTGCACTCTGGCGGTTGCCCGGGTAGGCTCTCCATAATCGGCCTAGGCCCCGGACACCGGTCCTATATGGCCGCCGAAGCGCTCGAAGCGCTCGAAACGGCCGAAGTGGTCCTGGGGTACAAGACCTACCTGGACCTGGTAGAAGACCTTCTGGGCGATAAGACCGTCATTTCCAGCGGAATGCGCAAGGAGGTGGAGCGCTGCCAGGCGGCCATAGAGTATGGACTGGCGGGCAGAAAGGTCGCCCTGATTTCGAGCGGCGATGCCGGCATCTACGGCATGGCCGGGCTCGTTCTGGATATCTGCCGGCAAAGGCAGATCGATGTCGTGGAGTGGGACGGGGCCCCCGGCCCCGGTCAGCCTGGAAGCGTCGGGCCGGAAGGATGCGGTTTTTTTCTGCGCGTGATTCCGGGGATTGCCGCTTTCAACGCGGCGGCATCTCTTCTTGGGGCTCCCCTCATGCACGATTTCGCCGCGGTCAGCCTGAGCGATCATCTGACTCCGTGGGAGGTCATTACGAAACGGTTGCGGGCTGCCGCCGAGGCCGATTTCGTCCTGGCGATCTATAACCCCCGGAGCAAGAGCAGGCCGGATTTGCTGGAAGAGGCCAGGCAGATACTTCTTGGCGTCCGTTCGGCGCAGACCCCTGTGGGGATCGTGCGCAAGGCGATGCGCGAAGGGCAGTGGAAGCGCATTTCCACGCTGGGCGAGTTGCCCGTGAGCGAGGTGGACATGCAGTCCGTGATAATCGTGGGAAACAGCCGGACCTATGTCTGGAAAGGCTGGATGGTCACCCCCAGGGGATACCTGGATAAATATTCCATAACCGGGAAGGAATGAGGATAAGGCGGGGTCATTGAGCCTTTTGGCCGGCCGGGCGCCCCTTTTGTGCCCACCAACCGTTGGTGGGCAACGCTTTCGCTTTTGCCCACCCTACTGTTAATACGACAGTTTATGAACGGTCGACAGGGGCAAGCCAGGGGCATTCTGTTCCAACGGAAATTTATTGTAAGCGCGCCAGGTTAAGACTCATTCCGGTCCGACGGCCCCTGCCGCCGTGGCTCGGTGTCCTGCCGCCTATCCGCCGAAGGCCCGCCCGTTTTGAACCCGAGCCGGGTGGCCCGTCCTCAAAACAGCCAGATGTGGTCCAGATCGTCTTCGGTTCGTCCGTCGGTTCTTCGCTTCCTTATGACTTTTGCCGGAGAACCGGCCACCACCATGCCGGGAGGCACGTCGCGAGTGACCATGGCCCCCGAAGCGACGATAGCCTCTTTCCCCACGGTGACTCCGGGTAGAATCGTGGCTCCGGCGTATATCTTGGCGTAATCCTCCACTACCACTTTGTGGTACTCCCGGACAATGTGTGAGGATTCGGAGTGGCTGCGGGTAAATATCCTCACGTCTTCGGCCGGAGCGACGGAGTTACCTAGCACACTATGCCCCCCTTGCTGTCCAGAAATACGCCGCGATTGAAGAAAACACTGTCACCCAACTCTATGAACTGAGCGAAGTTGAAACGAACATTCTCTTCGGCCAGACCAACCGCAATCAACTTCTCTATGGCTGAAAGCTTGTCTTCAAAGACGCCCATTTTCCACTCCTGTCGTCTCTTTTCGCATGGAACGGAAGGACCGATGTCCGATGGCAAAACTGTCCCTGGAGGGTATTGCAGGTCTTTTAGAGAAGTCCGCGGGGGCGGGGTCGGCAGGCGTGCTCTCAAAGGCCGGTGCGATGACCTCCCGCCCGGGCGAAGACTGGTAAGCGCCTGTGCCCCGAGCGGTTAAATTCCAGCCGAATCCGCCTGGAGAGCTTCTTTTACTGCCAGAAGTATTTGTTCCAGCCGCTCCGGGCTCAGTCCAAGGGCCTTGATGCTTTTCACGTTGGCGATGTCCAGGTCGGGCTTTCTTATCGGACCCACCTCCAGCTTGTGGCAGATGGAATTTGCGGCATTCACTATTTGAGTGAGTTCGACCGCGGAACTGGCCAGTTCCGGCTGATGGTGTCTGGCTATGGCGTCTTCTATCCCGCTTGTGAAACGCCAGTTTGCCGCTATGGCCCCTCCGACCAGGGCATGATTGAAGCCGAACCGGCTTTGTTCGGCCTCGAAAAAGTCCAGGCCATCGTTATAGACGCCCTCCATAATTTCCCGCATGGCATCGGGTGCATGCAGAAAGAGCGCTGTTTTGCCCACATCGTGCATGAGCCCGGCGAGGTAGGCTTCATCCTTGAGACGGTAGCGGATCTCGGTGGCTATTTTTCTGGCGGCCAGCCCGCAGCCCACCGAATGTTCCCACAGGAGCTTTTCGGCAAGCCCCACTTTGGCATACATGCTCTTCAGGACCGCCGTCATGATAAGGGCCCTGATGGAGTCAAATCCCATGAACATGACGGCGTCTTTCAAGGTCGCTATGGAGCGCGAAGCGCCGTAGAAGGGCGAATTGGCCACCTTGAGGACCCTGGCGGCAAGCGCCTGGTCCCTTGTAATCAGTTCGTTGATTTCTTTGGGATTTACGTCGTCGTCGGAGAGTCTCTCCATTACCTGGGCGGCGATATGGGGCATTGCGGGAAGATCTCCGATCACTTCGGCGATCCTGGCCGCTGAAGCATCAGAGGGGTTTGCGGAAGAAAGCTCACCCGATTGCTCAGGCGTTGAAGGCCCGTTACTCTTCTCTACCGACCTGCCTGCGGCAACTGCGTTGGTTTCGGGTTTCATGGCACTTCCACCTTTATCCGATCAAGTTGTCAGTAATAAATAAATTCGGCATAAGTGGAGGTAAAGTCAAATCCTTTTTGAGTTTAACCTTCCCTCCCGGTTCCCGCGCCCGGTGCATTGGGAATTGACGAATTTGCCGGTTGGGAGTTGGCCTGCATCTGCTTTTTTTCTTTGAGTTCGCGTTTTAGCTGCCGGCGGGTTTTGACATGGAATTTCAGCAGGACCGTCAGGCCTGCGAAAAATCCGAGCAGAAGCGAGATCAGCAAGAGCACGGGAACTCGGACCGGCAGGCTTTTTTGCACCAGGTAGAGATTCAACCTTAACGTGGTGACCTGATCCCATACACCAAGGTTTTGATAAATGAAAACGCCGACCAGGCAAAGAATTATGAGGGTTATGACAAGCTTAAACAGCCTCATCAACGCTCTCCTTCCTGAAAAGGGGTAGAAGTTTGGAGTATGACTGTCGAATATGTTCGGGAATACTGCGAATATCGGCCAGGGCGGCCATGAAGTTGGTATCTCCCCGCCACCTGGGTACGATGTGAAAATGAAGGTGTTCCTCGTAGCCCGCTCCGGCTTCCCGACCGATGTTCAACCCGATATTGAACCCGTCCGGGTGCATGACTCCTCGCAGAATGCGTGTGGACTTCTTGACCAGGGCCATAAGGCGGCACTCTTCATCCGGCGCCAGTTCCTCCAGGCTCGACAGGTGACGCACCGGAGAAACCAGCAGGTGCCCGTTGTTATAGGGAAACCTGTTCATCATCACCGTTACCAGTGGGTCCCTGTGGAGGATCAGACGCTCTTCATCGGACTGACCGTGATATTCCGTACAAAAAATACAGCCGGGCGGCTTCTTGCCCAGGATATACTCAACGCGCCATGGCGCCCAAAGATTGTGCACCTCTTACCCGCTCCTTTAACTTTGGGGTCCCGAAAGACCCTGTAACGCGATTATCTCGGCCTCTATCCGGTCCTTGATCGTGAGCAACCCGATGGAATGGCGGGCGTTTCCGCGTCCCAGAAAAAGGGAGCCCGGATTAAACCAGAGCATTCCGCTTTCCCGCGCCATCAGCGGTTGATGCGTATGACCGAACAGGACTGCATCCACGCCGCCGAACTGCTCGCCGATCCTTTGGCGAATCCCGTTGGGCGGTCCCCATCCGTGTGTTATCCCCAGGCGAAAAAGGCCCGCCTTCACCACCTTTCGTGCCGGGAGCCTCTGCTTGATCGAATAATCGTCCATGTTTCCGGACACGGCTTCGAGCGGATAACGCTCCAGGTAGTTGAGAATGCCCACTTTTTCCCAGTCTCCCAGGTGAATCACCATATCCGCGTCGTCGCAGAACCGGGAACAAATGGATTTGAATTCGTCGGTTGGTTCGTCGAGGTGGGTATCCGACATCACCACAATCTTTATCGCGTCCGGCATGCAATCCTCAATGCTCACGGGGCGAGCCCCCGGTATGGTTCCAAAGAACTCAATATACCAATAGGCTCTGAAAAAACAAATACTTTAAATGTCGATGTCAAGGACTCGCCATCGGACAAAACCCTGCAAACGGACTTCGAAACCGGGGCTGGATAGACGGTTTTCCCTGCGCTGATTTTTTTCCTGGTGCATGCTCGGAATCATACTTGCCTCCGGGGTAACATGCTATCCGTTGCGAGGCGGGTTTTTGCGGCGCGAGACAGTCCCTCGAATTTGTTCTCACGCTAAAAAAAAGGAAAATCCATCACGGAGACACAGAGGCACAGAGAGTTCTTTTTTTTGACCGGCCGGGAGACGACGGCCGGTCAAAAGAGCAGATGGAGCAACCGTATGGAGGTGGTAAAAATTTCCCCCAAGTTCCAGGTTGTGATTCCTAAAAGGCTTCGCAATGCCTTGAAGCTGTCGCCGGGGCAAAAGGTCCAAATGGTAATCTGCGACGACAGAATCGAGATGATTCCACTCAGAAAAATTTTGGAAATGAAGGGGTTTCTAAAAGGGATTGATACCACTGTCCCAAGAGAAGCCGACAGGATATGAACATAGTCGATTCATCGGGATGGCGCGAGTATTTTGCGGATGGTCCCAATGCATCGTTTTTTTCACGCCAGTAATTCTTCCTGTCTTCCCGGGACATCCCGAAACGACGAAAAGTCCGTGGTCCGGGCTTGGCAATCCCGGCTGCGGCCGGCACGCCGTCACCGAGTGGCCTTTGAGCCTTTTCTTCTGATCAACTCCTGGAAACCACTGAGAATTTCATCGCATTGAGCGGTGAGCAACCGCTTCTTGCCCAACGACAGCTTCAAGGACTTAATGTTTGTGTTTTTCCGCGAAAGGTCGACTATTTCCTGTGTTATCCGTGCCAACTCGGAATAATCAGCCCTCGCCTTTTTCACCGCGTCCATCCCGCCGCCCTGAATGGAGCGGCCGAGGCCGTTCAACGAATTGGTAAGGACCTCCTGGTTTGCCTTGATTTCTTTTTCGATTTTATCCATCTGCTCGCCGGTTTCCGCTTCGATGTGAGGCGTGTAGAGGTCATGGATTTTAAGACCGGCGACAATGGCCTGGTAGGCCAGCCTCACTACCCGGACATTTCCGCCTTCAGGGGCGTTGTTGGGATCGATCAGCCCGGTCAGGTTTCGTTCCAGATCGCTCAGAGCCCGGGCGCCTTTGGTAAGAGCGAGATTTGTGGCATGAAAATTGGTGTTCTGTACGGCAAGGTCCAGAATGAGTCGATCGAGCTTCTTAGACTCCGTCCAGCACCTGTAAAACTCGCCCATACGGGAGGTTTCCCGCTGGGAGTTATCCCGCGCGATGAGAGGATCAAGCTCCCTGCGCGCCTTGTCCACCTGGAGGGCGGCAATCCGTGCCTGATCGGCAAAACGTTGGGATTGCTCGTCGGTTACGGCCAGAACGGCGCTTTTTTCGGCTTCAGCCGCCCTGAGCAGATTCAGTCTCATGGTCGACAATATCTCATTTTCGCGCACGGTCGCTTCATAAACCGCGACCTGCCCCCCGCGCTGTTCCACCAGGAGAAAGAGCAGTGCAAACACGAGGAGCACGCAGAGAAACCAGGGTAAAGCTGTGCTGACCTTCATGCGGTCCCGGTTTTCAGACATTTTGCGATCGAGCCCTCCCGGCCGTGATCCGGCTAAAAAAATTAAATTACAGACATGCGGTGAGGCCGCTACAACTCGACCTGCACGCCGATTTCCACCACCCGGTTCGGGGGGAGACCGAAATAAGTCATCGGGGTCTGAGCATTACGTGACATGAAGGTGAAAAGTGACTTTCGCCAGTGGCTCATTTGGGAAGAACCGGTGGTGAGAAGTGTTTCCCGCCCCAGGAAAAAAGTCGTATCGTAGAGTTCGGTGTGCAGCCCCATGGAGGAAGCCCGCTGCATAATATCGGGCACATCGGGAGTCTCCATAAAGCCGTAGAAGGCCAGCACACGATGGAACCCCTGGCCCAATTCCTGGAGCTTGATACGCTCCGCGGCCGGAACCGTGGGAACATCGGCCGAGCGTATGGAGAGAATGATCACCTTCTCGTGGAGCACGTGGTTATGGCGCAAATGGTGCAACAGAGCGGAGGGGACCCCGACCGGCGAGACGGTCATGAAAACCGCCGTCCCCGGCACCCGTACGGGATTGTGCGACTCGATATCGTCTAGAAAAATTTGCATGGGCAACCCGGCGCTCAGCATCTTGTGGGAGAGTTCGGCCCGTCCATCCCGCCAGGTGGCCATGGCGATGGTAATGGCCAGGGCAATGGCCAGAGTGAACCAGCCTCCGTCCAGGATTTTCAGAAGATTTGCTCCAAAGTAGGAAATGTCGAAGGCCAGAAAAACCGCCACAATCGGCAGGGCCTTCCACAGCGGCCATTTCCAGACACGTGTGGCCACGAAGAAATACAATATGGAAGTGATTCCCATTGTGGCGGTCACGGCAATTCCGTAGGCGCCCGCCAGCCTGCTGGATTCTCTGAACACGAGCACCAGTCCTATGCAGGCCGCCATGAGAGCGAAGTTGATCTTTTCGATAAAAATCTGCCCCTGGGTTTGGGCGGAGGTATGGACGACGTGCACCCGAGGGAAGAACCCCATCTGGACGGCCTGTTGGGTCAAGGAGAACACGCCGGTTATCATGGCCTGTGAGGCGATCACGGTGGCCATGGTGGAGAGCAGGACCATCGGGTAGAGGAAAGCGTGGGGAACGAGTCCGTAGAATGGATTGAAAACCAGCCCGGGATGCCCCAAAAGAAGGGCGCCCTGCCCGAAGTAGTTGAGAAGAAGCGACGGGCACGCGACTGTCAGCCAGGACAGCCTGATGGCGTCCCGCCCGAAATGGCCCAGGTCCGCGTAGAGCGCCTCGCCTCCCGTTATACAGAGGACCACCGAACCCAGAACGATCATTCCGTGGACCTTGTTGACGATAAAGAATTTGACGGCGTAGACCGGATTGACCGCACTGAGGATATGGGGGTTTTCCATGATCTCCAGGATTCCCAGCGCTCCTATCGTTGCAAACCACACCAGCATGGCCGGTCCGAAGACCTTTCCGATATCGGAGGTCCCCCGGCGCTGGACGGAAAAGAGAACGAACAGGACCAGGCATGTCAGGGGGAGGACGAAGGGGGCCGCCGCCCGGGTAGCTACCTCCAGCCCCTCCATGGCGGAGAGTACGGAGATGGCCGGGGTAATGATTCCATCGCCATAAAGAAGGGCCGCCCCGAGCATTCCGGCCAGTACGATTGCCGCATACATGCGAGGCAACTG
This sequence comes from Syntrophobacteraceae bacterium, assembly GCA_031292195.1. Lineage (GTDB taxonomy): Bacteria > Desulfobacterota > Syntrophobacteria > Syntrophobacterales > Syntrophobacteraceae > SbD1. The sequence goes on along the minus strand of JARLHP010000198.1, from coordinate 3,269 downwards.
CTTTGTCTTATCTGCCGGAATGAGGGCCAGCAGGGCGTAAATACCGCCTTCCCCCTTGTTGTCCGCCCGCAGAATGAAGGCCACATATTTTACGGTAACCACCATGGTGAGAGACCAGAACACCAGGGAGAGAACACCGAGGATATTCAATGCGCTTGGTGTGATGGCGTGCAGCCCATGAAAACATTCTTTTATGGCATAAAGCGGGCTTGTGCCTATGTCTCCATAGACGATGCCCAGCGCGCCCAGTGCAAGCGGGAGTGTTCCGATACCGTGGGTGCAATGACTGCTGACGGTATCGCCCGCATTGACTTTTCCAGTAGAACCGGGGTTCGTCGCCAGAACTGGAGCGTCAGGACAAGTTTCATCAGGCCGAGAAAAGGAACGCAACGCGCAACCCTCCATAGCTCATTTTCCGAGGATAACCAGTCGAAAACCTGACGAACCGCTTTGCCCTCCGCGCCCGTGAGGTCAACTGGCGGGCCCGAGCCGAACATGTCGCCATACGACGCTATTCCGGCACTCGCCATGTAACTGTTGAGCCCTTAATTTCAATTGCCGCAGATAATATCATATTTTTAACCGAGTCAAATGGATTGCTTATTACTTCGGGACCACCGCGGCGGCTCCGACCGGGATGCTCCCAAATAACAATTCAAATTGTGAGCTCTTTTAGCCGATAAGTATGGAAGCTTGACCGCGAAAGGATATCAAAACCAAATGACACAAAAAGAAGGTGGCCTGTGAAGCGGGGGAAAAACATAAAGAGGTGGCTGGCCGCGTTTTCCATCCTGTTCATTTCCATCTTTGGCCTTATGACTAAGGCCTCGGCCGTCGAAGATGCAAACTGGCGGAACATGCTTCAATATTTTCAGGACACTTTCCGCTCGACGGGCGAGAGCCTTCAGCATTTCAATTCGAGACTGGATGCTCAGAGCAGGGGATTCGACCTGGAGTTGGCAAAAATAGAGAAGAGAAAAGGCCAGCTCATGCTCATGTATGGAGCTTCCTTCGATCCGGATGATTTGCGGATCATCGTCCATGGGCTCGCCATGTTGCGTGCGGAAGCGGAGAACCGGTTCCAATGGTTTGCTGACGCGGAGCACACCCTGCAGTTTTCGGTCTATAAGATTGCCGAGTTGAAAGCGGAGTTGAAAAGCCAGATTTCAGACCCTTCGGCGGCAGAGTTTAAAGACGCGCTGAAGCGGGACCTGAGGGATATTTCCACCCTGGAATCTCAACTGCTTCTCATCCGCTCGAAAATGCAAGAATCCAGGAAAACGTATGCTTCTTTCATGTCCCGCCTCGACGGGGCCGAAAAAGCCACCCGGAGTAAAACCGCAACTTATTGGAAAGTGCACTATTTAAAAGCCCTGCCGGGATTGTTCTCCGAAGAGCTTGTAAAAGATGTAAAGACAGGCGCCAAAAGGTGGCGGACGGAAAGCGGCCTGTGGTGGGAGATGGTAAGCTGCCATGAGGAGGTGGCCAAAACTCGCGAACTGTTGCTCAAAATTTCAGGTTTGACACTCCTGCTTGCATTGATTGGCAGCATCCTCACCAGGAACCTGAGGACCTCCCTTTTCCCCCGAACCGGACCGGCCGGTTTGCTTGTCTTCTGGGTCCTGCTGAGCCTGTGGGCATCGATAACCTGGTTTGGCGCCAAAGCGGGTTTCGAAATTTCCGGGCTGGTGATGACCACCGGTGAAGAAGTTTTCTCGTTGGTCATGCTCTATGTTTTTATCTTGTTCGGCAGGAGGGCGGACGCCGTGGCGAAGGCTTCCCCCCAAGTCGTCTATCCGCTGTGGATACTCAATTCGTTATCCCTGCAACTCGAAGTCATCAGTGTACCTTACGGGCTATCGCTCACAGCCTGGATTGTCTCCCTCGCTCTTTGCTTCATTTACATGAAGTGGAAAGGGCAAACCGGGGCGGGCAAGTGGGAAAGGTATTCCCATACCGCGGCAACCTACCTGCCTTGTGTTCTTATCGTCATTGCGGTCTGCGGATACCTGCCGCTCTCCTTTCTGATTGTCTCCACTGTTCTGTACGGATGGCTTTCAATTTATGTTTGCGTCAATCTACTGGTAGGGCTGAATGGCTTTGTAAAGACAAAAAGAGATCAAGACGGATTCCCGATCGGTATTCTGTCCATAATCGGTTTTCCGGTTATCGTCATCGCCACCGTGTATATCAATATGAGGTTGTTTTCGCTTCACCTGGGAGGCTCGGAAATCTTCGACCGGATTTTATCCGCAGAGCTGAAATGGGACGCCTACCGACTAAATCTAAGAATTCTTACCCTGATAATCGTGGGTTTTTATATCACCAGGGTCCTGGCCCTGCTGGTGGAATCCATGGCGCTTCGGGCCGCCCACCTGGATGCCGGGATAACTCAAGTTATCCAGAAGACCTCGAAATACCTGTTTTGGGGGTTTTTCTTCATAGCGGTGCTCTCACTGCTGGGGTTCAACCTCATGAGCCTGGCGGTGGTGGCCGGGGGCCTCAGCGTCGGAATCGGGTTTGGCCTCCAGCAAATCGTCAATAATTTTTTCAGCGGTCTCATCCTGCTTCTGGGCCGTTCCGTCCAGCCCGGGGATACTATCCAGATCAACGAAATGTTGGGCGATGTGAAACAGATAACCATCCGCAATACCGTGGTGCAGACCAGGGACAACGCCACACTCTTCGTACCTAACTCCGAACTGATCACCAACAAGCTGATCAATTGGAGCCACCGTGACCGACGGGTGAGGCTTACCGTTGCTGTGGGGGTCGCCTATGGTTCGGATACCAAAAAGGTTAGAGCCCTCCTGTTGCAGGCGGCCCGATCGGTTCAAGGTGTTCTGCACGCCCCCGCGCCCGAAGTCCTCTTTTCGAATTTCGGCGCCAGCACGCTCGATTTTCAACTCAGGTTCTGGATAGGCAATATGGATCAGGATTTGCTGCTGCTATCGCACGTGCGCTATGAGATTGACCGGCTCTTTCGGGAAAACGACATCGAGATCGCCTTTCCACAGAGCGCACTGCATATTCAGTCGGCGCCGGCGCTGGAAAGATTGTTTGTAAACAGGAGTTGACTTTAAGGCTGTGTCCTTGAAAAGACGAAGGGCAAAAGAGCGGAGGTTGGGGGGACATGAGCCCTCAATACTGTTGCTTTAAGACCAGGGATGCAGGGATGCAAAGAACTAAAAGCGCAGGGCGGTGTCTGCTCCGCACCCGCCATTTGCGGCCGGCGCTCGTTCGGTGCGAATCTCTACTTTTGCAAGAGC
>JARLHP010000197.1 GCA_031292195.1 Syntrophobacteraceae bacterium | reverse complement strand
GCTCCCTGCTCCCTGCTCCTTCTAAACCACGTATTTTATCTGAAGCCGATCGGCCGCGTCCTTATCGTCTATGGCCAGGGCGTCGGACATGCCGATCGGAAGAGAAGTCGAACGTCCAAGGGGAGCGACGATCTTCTTCAGTTCGGTATCGAAGGCCAGAAATATGTCGACCACCCGCTCGGCCACCTTTTCGGGATCGAGCCGCCGGTAGAGGCGCGGATCCTGGGAGGTGATCCCCTTGGGACATAAGCCTATGTTGCAGACGTTGCACCGGTCGGTCTCGGAGCCCACACAGCCCGCCGCGGCCTGCATCATGTATTTGCCGACCTGGACGCCGCTTGCGCCGAGCATGATGAGCGCGGCGGCGTTTGCCGCCAGCTTGCCGTTCTTGCCAATACCTCCGCCCGCAAAAAGCGGGACTTCGTTTTGCTTGCCGAGCCTTACCAGGTTGAGGTAGCAATCGCGGATGTTGCTCGCTATGGGATGGCCCATGTGGTCCATTGATACGTTATAGGCCGCGCCCGTGCCGCCGTCTTCGCCGTCGATGGACAGCCCGCCGGCATAGGCGTTGCGGGTAAGGTTATTTAGGACCGCCAGCGCGGTGGAGGTGCCGGAAATCTTCGGATAGACCGGTACTCGGAAGCCCCAGGCCATGTACATGGACTGGATCATTTTTGCCACCGATTCTTCGATCGAATACTGCGTCTGGTGGGTCGGAGGACTGGGAAGGCTTATCCCGGGGGGCACGCCGCGAATGGCGGCTATGAGCTTGTTGACCTTGGACCACATCAGCAAGCCGCCGTCGCCCGGTTTGGCGCCCTGGCCGTATTTGATCTCGATGGCGCAGGGGTCTTCCTTCATCTCGGGCAGGGCATGAATTATTTCGTCCCAGCCAAAATAGCCGCTGGCTATCTGTAAGATGGTGTATTTCAAAAATCTGGAGCGTAGCAGCCGGGGAGGGCACCCTCCTTCGCCCGTGCACATCCTGACGGGCATGCCCAGTTCTTCATTGAGATAGGCCACTCCCATCTGCAGCCCTTCCCACATATTGGGAGAAAGAGCGCCAAAAGACATGCTGCCGATGATAAGCGGGTAAATCTCGCGAACCGGGGGAATCCAGCCGTTTTCGCGATAGAGCCGGAGGTTTTCCTCCGGGGGCAGAACCCGGCCCAGAAGCGTGCGCAGTTCGAATTCATGGCGGCCCGCGTCGAGCGCCGGGTCGGTAAGCATCGAGATTCGAGTGAACTTTATACGGTCGAGGGTCCCAAGGTTCAGGGAATCGGGGGCGTTTCTCCTGCCTCCGCGTCTCCTGGGCTGGCCTCCCCCGTTCATATGGAAGCGCTGCTTGTCGATTTCCTCCGACCGGTCCGCCACTATGGCCCCGTTGGGACACACCAGGTTGCACATCCCGCACCCCGTGCAGGCATAGGCCGGGTCGGTCCGTTGCCGTATCCCGTGATAGACCTGGTAGACATTGCTCGATGTCGTGGAAGGGCCGATTTCGGCAAGCGACGGGATTTGAATCGTTCTTTTTCTGTGCACGCCGAGCTCGATTGCCTGAATGGGGCAAACAGCGCAGCACCGGCCGCACAGGGTGCATTTGTCTTTATCCCAGTTGACCTGCCACTGCAGGTCCTTCACGCTTAGTGAAGAAGGGACAATGGTTCCGTTTGCGAGCATATCCGGACCTCCGAGCGGTCAGAAGGAACGATGACCGTATCAAGATGCATGGGCTGAAAATCTTTGGTTTTGTCGCGGTCGGGAATAGCGGCCTCCAGGCCGCACATCTCCGAGGAGAACGCGTACAGGCCTTTTCTGCCCCCGACAACCGCGGGCCGGAGTTTTTTGCGGTCCTGCACGAGAAATACGCTGTTATCGGGCAGTCGCCCGATGACACAGTTGGGACCGTCGATAATCAGCCTGCGGCATGAATGTTTGAGCTGCGTTAGAAACCCTCCGTCGGGGTGGGAGGGCAGATCCCCATCCTGAAGCGGAGTGATTATATGTTTGTAAGCCTCGATGCCCAGGCCGAGGCTGTTTAGCATATAGTGGACTATGTGCGTGAAGACCTCGGAGTCGGACTGGTAGCCGATGTAGCCCGGAAATCCGCGGGACATGAGGTATTCGCGAATGGGCACGAAAGCCGTGTTTTCCCCGTTGGTCATCGAAGCTATGCCCTGGATGAAAAAGGGATGGCAGGCATAGAGGTTTATGGCATAGTTGGTATTCTGCCTGCCCTGGGCCAGAACGACCCTGGCCCTCAGCTCTTCGCTGTCGAGCTGGAGGTACTCGGCCACATGGAGAGGATCGCCGATCTCCTTTATCATGATCACATCCGGCCAGAAGCTGTAGATGATCATGTCCTCGTTTTCCTCGCCCATCCGCCTCAACTGCAGGCGCGCCATCATGAGCCGGAGGTCGATTTCCCCACGCTCCAACCCTTCCCAGGACTGGGGGTACTCATAGGCGCGGATGACATAAACATCGCGCTTGGGAGTGCCGGCAGGCGGCGTCTTTTTAGAGGTGCGCACGGACACCTTGTGCTTGGTCATGAACCCCAGGTTCATCATGAACTGATCGAGGCGCTTGACGCCCTCGCCGGTGCATATGCCCGACAGAATCGGCAGTCCCTTAAGCTCCTCGAACGGCCCGCCGAGGTCGCTCATAAAGAGGCCGACCCCCGAGCCGTCATGACCCTCCCTCATAACATCAAGGGCCCTCATTGCCAGCATTGGCGACAGAGGCTCGCTACTCGTCATGGCGATCAAACGACACATTAGGCTCTATTCTCCTGCTGTTTTTTTATCCACGCTCCCCTCCCGGCAACGAGTCCAAGGGACGCGCGCCCAAAAGGGATATTCAAAAGCTGGTTCGATCAGGGATACGATCTATGGACATCGGGGGGAAACTTTGCAGGATGTAGCCCTGGGCCTTCCATGCCGCCGCTGTGCGCCTGCGACCTTACCTTCAGTTTCAATCAACGCCCCGCATTCAATTACGCATTGACAGATGTCCAAATTTCTGATGCTACCAGAATAATGCGACTTTTAGCAAGTACATTCCTCAAATCGGAAGCATCGGCCAGGGGCGGAAAAAACTTTTCCGCTCCCGGCCCGACTTATGGTCTTCACAATTTGGGGATTAAAATAGATAACATATCGCTTGCAAAAGTACAGAGAGAGTTTTGCGGGAAAATGGGGCAAGGGCGCGGGCTCACTTTGGAATTTTTTCCCGCGAAGCCTCTCTTATCCTGCCGGGGCGGCAACGCCGGCATCTTTTGCGGCCAACTGGGCTACGGCCGACCAGTCCAGTTTTTCCCCACCCTGGGCGAGCAGGGCCAGGAACCGGTCGCGAATGAGGCTTGCCAGCGGCATGGGCACGCGAAGCGAATCGGCCGCGGCCAGCGCCAGCCCGATATCCTTGTGGCCCAGTGGAGCGGCAAAGCCGGCCGGATCGAACCGGCGCTCGGCTATCAGCTTCCCATAGGTGCTGTAGACAGGCGCCCCGAAAAGAGTCGAGGTCAGAAAATCCACATAAGGTCCGGGCTCCACGCCGGCTTTGCCCACCAGCGCCATGGCTTCGCCAAGGGCTTCGATAACCGAGGCGATCAGGAAATTGCCGCTCAGCTTGATCAGGTTTGCCGTCCAGGGTGTTTCGCCAAAAAGGAACACCTTCTGGCCCATGGCCTCCAGAAGAGGCATGATTTTCTCCAGGGCCTCCGGCGCGCCCGCGGCGGCAATGAACAGCCTGGCTGCCGCGGCCGCGTCCGGCCGCCCGAAGACGGGTGCGGAGACAAAACTTTGCCCGGCCCGGGCGTGGGCTTCGGCAAGTTTTTGGGACAAGGCTACGCTGACCGTGCTCATGGAAATGTGGACCGCGCCCCGGCCAAGACTGGAGACGATGCCCTCGGGCCCGAAAGCGAGGCTTTCAAGGGCCCCGTCGTCTGCCAGCATCGTTATCACGGCTTCACCCCGGCAGGCCTCCGCCACCCTTGCCGCCGGCAGCCCGCCCCGGTCCACCAGCGGCTTCAACTTCTCCGCCGTTCTATTGTAGACGATGACTTCATGGCCGGCCTGGAGAAGGTTTGCCGCCATGCCGGAGCCCATGTTTCCCAGCCCGATAAATCCTGCTTTCATTGTCTTTTCCTCCGGGAGTTGATTTGCAGTTAACCGTTCATGGCCACCCGCCGCCTGCGTTTCACCCGCTTGAACCAGGTGGTGGAGACTATCCCGAAAACCATGCAGAAGAGGGTGAGAAGAAAATAGAAGGTCTTGGGAAGAGCCGCGGGATAAATGATGCGAAAGATGCTGAAAGCCGAAGGGACCAAGAGCAGCGCGCCCCAGAATATGGCTATTGCCCGGCAACCCTTGATGAAAGCCTCACTGTTCCAGACTTCCCGCGGCGCCTCGGCCCGGGCGTACTGAAGGGTAAAGGGTTTGCCCGCAAGTACCGTGAGCCAGATAATTGCGTCCAGGACCAGGTTGGCAATGACCGACATGTGGTTGGCCAGCCAAACCCAGTGGAAACCGTAAAACGCTATGGTGCAAAATAGAAAGAAAGCCACGCTGGTCCATTGCAGTATGAAGCGGTCTCGTAGCGCCTTGAGCGAAAAGGCGACGGAGGCGACAAGGCATATCAGGACCGCCCTGCGCAGAGGCTCCCAGCCATCTGTGGGCAAAAACAGGAAAAGAATCCAGGGAAGAAATCCGAAAGCGAACCTGGCGATTTCGAGCAGTGTATCCAGCATTTCCCATTACCCCGTTCACGGAAGTTTTCGATTTACTCCGGCTCACCTGCCGCCGGCCAGGCTGAAAAGCAATACAGACAGGACGATTAGAGTCACGCCCACATAAACCCTGTCTTTCTGGATCAGAAAGGAAACCACCGTAAAGGCGACTCTCATGATCGGGGTGGCGATGAGTATCAGCAGACCCAGCTGGATTATCCCCCGGCCGGAAAGTGTTGCGGCGGCCCGCACAACCCCCGGGACGCTTCGCAACTGTGAAGGCTCGCCCATGAAAATATGGTAGTTGGGCGCCATCGCTTCATTTCTTATGAGGTAAATCAGGCCCCCGGCAAGCACCGTCAGCGAAGAGATCGCCACTCCGACCCGCAGCAGAAGGCTGATCACCACATCGATCGTTTCATCGGAGATCGTTATTTTTTTCCCGCTCATAGCCTCTTCCAATCATACCGACCTGGATCATTATGGCGGCGGCGTGTCGCCGCGGACGGTTTGCCAAGCCCCGACCTGCCCGCCTGGCTGCGCCGGCGGGCAGGTCGGCCGGGGGGCGGGTACCACCGCCTGCTGCCGGGGTGAGGTGCTTGCTGAAGTTTCGTTCTCGCTAAAACCCCGTCTAAAAACGGGGCGGCCCCGCTCTTAAGTTTGTATCCACTTCATAAATACAGCACGCCCCAAAGTAAAGAGTATACAGCACACAGGACCGGGGTGATCTGTGTGGCGTGTCGCCGCTCTTGTCTTTTTGCGAACGAAAAATCATGGACCAAAGTCCAATTGAAACGGTGGGTGGGAGAGCGTAATGTGACCGCTATAGTCGAGGATTTTTTCATAACGGAAGGACCCGCCCGGCCCGATTTTAAACCGGTCGCAGACAAAATGGAGAAGGGGAGGAAATGGCAAAACCCGAATGGTATGTACCCGTTTCAGTGGCCGCCGATATGTTGGAATGTGACTGGAAGGTGATCCACAACTTAACGGCGAACGGGCATATTTCCTACATTCGTATGCCTCGCGGCGGGATCAGGTTGTCTGTCGAGTCATTGTGCAGATTGCGGCAGGCTAGCGGGCAAAACGCGGTCGGGGCAAATATGCGTCTGGACAATGTCAGCTGACCTGCGGTAATTTCGCCAAAAAACTGATAGGGCGATGTGGACGAGGCTCCGAGTCTCCCATCTTCCGCCGGGTGGCATGCATGGTTCGGTTTCCAGCGGAGTTCGGCGATGGACGAAAAAGAACCGGTGGTTTTCGTGGTCGATGACAGTGGCTCGGTAAGAAAATCGCTGGAGAGGCTCTTCAGGTCTGCTGAGCTGAAGGTCGAGTGCTTCGAATCGGCGCAGGATTTTTTGAACGCCAAACGCCACAACGGCCCCTCGTGTATCGTCCTCGACGTCCGAATGCCCGGGCTAAGCGGTTTTGACCTGCAGGACGCTCTTGGCACCTCCGGTTTCATAATCCCCATTATTTTTCTTACCGGGCACGGGAACGTACCCCAGAGCGTGCGGGCCATGAAGGCGGGCGCCGTGGACTTCATCGAAAAGCCCTTCGAAGGCGAACAACTGCTCGACGCGGTCCAAAAGGCCCTCGAAAAGGACCGGCTCCACAGGGCCCTGGAAAACGATATCCGGCAGATAATGGCACGGGTCCAATCTCTGACGCCCCGTGAATACCAGGTGTTTACCCATGTCATCAAGGGCAGACTCAACAAGCAGATCGCTTTCGATCTGGGCACGGTCGAAAAAACCATCAAGGTCCACCGTGCTCAGGTAATGCGAAAGATGCAGGTCGACTCCCTGGCGGCCCTGGTGCGAATGGCCGAAAAGGCGGGCCTTGCCGGCGACTAGCCCCCCCGGGGGGAAAGTCCATAACCCGCGAAAGCTGTGTAAATATATGTAAAGAGTTACTTTTTCTCCTTGATTTAGTCCGGACTCTGATTAAAAAGATGTCCATGGAATTCCGTATAGCCTGGCCGTTCGATGATCTGTGGACCGTATTCTGAACTGATCGGAAGAAACCTTGTGACAGAGCCGAAAATGGTGATATCGGTAATCGATGATGATGATTCCGTTCGCAGGGCAATGAGACGGTTGCTCTTATCGGCCGGGTACGACGTCAGGGTCTTTGCCTCCGCCAGCGATTTCCTGGGCAACGCCCCTGTGGAAAAAAGCGTTTTGGTTTTAGACATTCAAATGCCCGGGATGGACGGGTTCGAGCTGGTCAAGGTGTTGACCGGCTCGGGAGCCGGCCACCCGGTAATATTCATTACCGCCCTTGAGAACCCCGAAGTAGAGGCCAGAGCCATGGAGGCCGGCGCTGTTGCTTTCCTTCAAAAACCCTTCGATGATCAGGCCATCCTCGACGCCATTGACCGTGGAAAATCGTTTCTTTAATTTTCTTCCACCGGCAGGGAAAAAGAAAAAGTCATTCCGCAATCCGAATTTCGCCTGGCCCAGAGCCGCCCGGAATGGGCCTCCAGAATGTGACGGCTGATCGGCAGCCCCATACCCATGCCTTCCATTTTCGTCGTCACAAAGGGCTCGAATATGCGGCTCATCTGATCCGGATCGATACCCGGGCCGGCGTCGGTGACCTCCACTGTGATCTTGTCCGAATCATAGGAGGTCCGGATGGTCATCAGGCGGGAACCGCGGTCGATAGAGGCCATTGCATCAAAGCCGTTCAGAATCAGGTTTATGAGGACCTGCTGCAACTGAATCCGGTCGCCCGATATGGGAGGAAGGCCGTCGCAGAGGCATATACGCACCCCGATATTGTTCTTGAGAGCGCTATTTGCCAGGAGCTTCACGGTTTCCTCGACCAGGTCGTTGATTTCCAGCGTTGCTTTTTGGAAGGGTTCCTTTTTCAGGATGGATCGCAGCCTCTTTATGACATTTCCCGCGCGCCGGCAATCATCCACTATGTCTTCGAGCGCCAGCTTCACTTCTTCGACGTCCGGCTCAGCTCTTTCCAGAAAGCGTCGGGCGGCCTGGGCGTTGCTCATTATGGCGGTAAGGGGCTGGCCCAGTTCGTGGGCAAGCGAGGAGGAAATTTCCCCCATGGTGGCAACTCGAGTGATGTGGGCCAGTTCGTCCCGGAGACGCTGGGCCTTGACCTCATCGCGCTTTCTTTCCGTGAGGTCGTGTGTGAGCGCAAAAAAACCGGCGACTTCACCCGAATCGTCCAGGTTGGGAATGTAATATACCGACAAAAAGCGCTCACCTGCCGGGAACATTCCCTCCAATTCAAACCTGACCTCCCGTCCATTCAGGGCCATCTCGATGTGGGGGCGGGTAATTTCAAACACCCTGGGACCCAGGAGTTCCCGCACCTTGAGTCCCACGATTCTGTCGGAAGCCATCCCGAACAGATGCTCGTAAGCCCGGTTGGCAAAACGATAATACTGGCTGCGGTCAATATAGGAAATCAACACCGGCAGCGAATCGGCCATGAGACGCAAAGACCTTTCAGCCTCCCGCAGGGCCTTGTTGGAGCGCTGGCGCTGGACGAACCACCACATCCCTTCCAAAAGGAGTGAAACCTGCCTGGCGTTTGACTCATCGTAATCGCTCTTTTTGCCTGCCAGCATGACGACGCCTGCAACCCTGCCGGAGTCCAGGACGGGAACATACATTGCCCTGGCGGGTGCGCCGTCCGCAACCACCGGGTGTCCGAAGGCGGCGAAGTCATTGATCACAAGGGGCATCTGCCCGAAGTGGCTCCAGAATTCCTCTTGAACATATGGAAAACCGAGGGGATCGCCGGCCCCTTCCGTCGAAGAATAGATCGTAAGCGCGTTCTCGTCTTCTTCGGTGATTCGAAGGGCGCCGAACATGCTCCCGGTAATTTCTATCTGTTTATCGAGGATAAATCTGGCAATCTCCTCGTCGGGCGCCTGGTTCATCCGGCTAACTTCCCAGAGGGCTTTAAGACGCATCTCATCGAGCCGGAGAGCTTCCTCGATTTTCCGGCGCTTTTTGACTTCGGCCTCCAGGGCCTGGTTTGCCATGGCAAGCTTGACCGTTCGTTCGTGAACCTTGGCCTCCATGTCGTCATAAGCCCGGCGCAGATCGGCGGTCCTTTCCTCCACCCGGGCCTCCAATTCGTCACGGGCCCTTCGGAGGCTATTTTCGGTGTTTTTGCGGACAACGGCGTAGTGGATCGATCGCTCCAGGATATCCGTCCGGAGATCATCCTTTACCAGGTAGTCGGCTACACCGGCTTGCATCGCCCGCAGGTCGAGGCCGATTTCGTCCAGGCCGGTCAGCATGATGATCGCCGGCTCACAGCCGCTCGAAGACGCCTCCAGCACAAGTTCCAGACCGTCTCTTTTCCCCAGCCTGTAGTCCAGCAAATAGACATCATGTTCGTTTCTGCGTATCGCCTCAAGCCCTTCTTCGAAAGTGGCCACCCGGTCCAGGTGAAATTTTGTCCACCGAACCTTCGAAACCAGGTCTTTAACGATCAGGTGATCCTCGTCATCGTCATCGATCAGCAAGATCTTGAAACAATTCCCCATCGCCATCCCGCCCCTCGTAACCAGTTGCCCCGAAAAACGTTCAAGATAAAGCACAATTATAGAACACGAACAGTTCTTATTTCCAAAGAAAATCCGAACAAAGCCTCCTTTCACAAAGGAAATACCGGGGGACCAGTCGATCAGCGGCGCCTCCGCCGGCTCGCCCCTGTACTGGACCAAAGTCCAATGTAAAATCCTTTCGGAAATCCTTACAGTAACCCCACATGGGGGTTTTACCCCAAAAGGGGGAAAGCGCGGGGGAGCCGAGCCTCCCGCACTTCCACGGGGTCCGGCAGGCGGGCTTTCAGACCGCCACCGGAATGTCGTCGTCTAAGGCCCATTAATCTTCTTTACATGTTTTAGTCAACAGCTTGGAAGGGGTCTCCCTGGCCCCTCCCTTCGAATCCGGCAACCGTTCCTGAGGGTAGGAATATCGTCCGTTATTATTGCGTCCGTTTGCTCTGTGGAAAACGTAGGCCATAACAATGAGGAGGAAAGTATGAAACTATCTAAACTGAAATTGGCAGCTACCGGCTTGATACTGGCGGCTGCCGCTCTTTTCTGTTTCCTGGATCGCGGTGAGGCGCAAACGACATATGTGCCCCCGCCGGTCCTGGTTCCCGGCATTGATTACACCCTGCCCAATTACGGGCTGAGCCCCATCATGAGAAAATTTGTGGATTCGCTTACCGTGCCGGGCAGGCCTCAAAGTCATGTTGCCAATAATCTTGGCAATTACCTCCCCTATGCCGTTCCGGATACCGCAAGTTATCCCGGCGCCGACTACTACGAATTTGCAGTCGTAGACTATACGCAGCAGATGAGTTCGGATCTTCCGGGCCCATGCACCACGAGCTCCGCGGGTGTCACCACATGCGGGGGAACCAAGCCCGGCACGGAATTTCGGGGCTATGTGCAAATTGAGCCTCCCGGTTCTTCCTCGACGCCCGCCGGCAGCCTGCATATCGCGCTGAAAAATCCAGACGGCACGGCGGTCACTTTCAACGGGGCCCAGGTCTACGGATTCGACTATCCTCGTTACTTTGGTCCCGTGATCGGGGCAATCCATGGAAGGCCCACGCGGATCAAATTCTATAACCTCCTGCGGACAACGGCCAATGGGGGAGAACTTTTTCTGCCGGTCGACACCACCATCATGGGAGCGGGCATGGGGCCGCCCACCCAGCTCCAACCCAACGGGGGGATGTATTCCACCAATCGCGCCGTGATTCATCTTCATGGAGGCGATACCCCGTGGATCAGCGACGGGACGCCCTACCAGTGGTTTACGCCTGCCGGTGAAACAAGCGACCCCAGCTATGCGCGGGGAGTCTCCTATCAAACCGTACCGGACATGCCGGTGCCCCCCAACGGTGCTGTGACGCTGTATTATACCGATGGAATAAGCGGCCGGTTAATGTTCTATCACGATCATGTTCCCGGGGCCACCAGGCTGGATGTCTACGCCGGAGAGGCGGCGGGCTACCTGCTCTATGACCCGACCGAAAATGCGCTCTCCACCAATTTCGCCTCTGGACTCGATTTCCCCCTCGTCATCCAGGACAAGGGGTTCGTCAACATGGGGGACGTGAGCGTACCCGCGGGTTACAACGACACGCTCATTCCCGGAGGCTACAACTCAAAATACAAGACCTTCGCGGTGGATCCCACCTGGAACCCCGCTGTGAATCCCGCTGCCGCGTCCTGGGGCCAAACGACCGGCAGCCTGTGGTTCCCCCACGTTTATATGCCCAACCAGAACCCCAATGACCCGAGCGGGGCCAACCCCATGGGCCGGTGGGATTACGGTCCCTGGTTCTGGCCTGTTTTCCCGGCGATCGGCAACCTGCCGATGGTCTCCCAGGTTCCTGAATCCTTCGTGGATACCCCGCTGGTAAATGGGGTGGCTTACCCCTATGTGAAATTGGATCCCACGACTTACAGGTTCCGCATTCTGAACGTCTGCAACGAACGCTATGTCAATTTGCAGCTTTATGTGGCTTCTCCCATCATCACCGCCATGACTGTCACCACCCCCGGTAGTGGCTACACATCGCCTCCCGTTGTGACGATCACTCCGGCGGCGGGCGACACCACCGGCCTGGGCGCCACCGCAAACGCCACAGTGGACCTGACCACGGGGAGCCCCACCTACGGCCAGGTTACCGGGATCACGATGGTATCGGTGGGCAGCGGTTACACGGCCACCCCCACCGTCACCATCTCCGCTCCCGGGGGCGCCGGCACTAGCGCAACGGCTACCGCAACACTCTACACCAAGCTGACCGAAGTTGGCATGGTGCCGGCTTCTCACTCCGCTCCCGTGGCTTTCCCGTCGTGGTGGACCGCAAACGATACCACTGGTCTTACGCCGGACATCCTGGACAACAGACCAGGCGGTGTGCCCGACCCCAGGACAATGGGCGCCTCCTTCATTCATATAGCCACCGAAGGGGGCTTGGCGCCTCACGCGGTCGAACTCAAAAACACTCCTGTCGGATACGAACAGAACAAGCGCAGCGTAACGGTTCTGAACGTGCTCGAACACGCGCTGTATCTCGGACCGGCGGAGCGGGCCGAGGTCATGGTCGATTTATCTCCGTTTGCCGGCAAGACGCTCATCCTCTATAACGACGCTCCCGCGCCTCTTCCCGCCGGCGACCCGCGAAACGACTACTATACGGCAGATCCCGACAACACATTCCAGGGCGGGGCGCCCCCGACCCAGGCGGGATTCGGTCCCAATACTCGCACCTTAATGCAAATCCGGGTGGCCAACAAGACGCCCTACGCGCCCTTAAATGTGGCGGCGCTGAACACGGCATTGAGCAGCGCCTATACCAGCACGCAGGCTGCGCCGATAATCCCTCAGACCGCCTATCCCCAAACATCGACCGGTCCGGACGTCTACGCCCGAATCTCCGACACCTCCCTGGCCGCTAACGGTAAGCCGAGGGGGATAGCAAGCGTCACGGTGAGTTATGGGGGCACCTCGTATCAGTCCACGCCCACGGTCCAATTCATAGGCGGGGACGGCAGTGGCGCAACCGCGGTCGCCCAAATGGCAGGCGGCGCCATTACCG
>JARLHP010000196.1 GCA_031292195.1 Syntrophobacteraceae bacterium | reverse complement strand
TCCGCATCCCGTGGGGGTGCGGGGGGCTCAGCTCCCCGCTCTTTTGACCTTCTCTTTTGACCTTGACTTTGCCGGGGCCGCATCCCTCAATCTCCCCTCCCGCCAACCGTAACCGCTCTACCCACCAGCATTTCCAACTCGGCCAGTCTCTGCTCCCGATCGGTTATGGCCCGCTCGTAAGACAGTTCGAACTCCAGCAGGTTCCGGATTGCATCCACCACGGCGGTGTAGCCCTCTTTTCCTGTCTGGTAGGCCTGCAGTGACACATCTATGGCCTGTTTGGCCTCGGGAATGAGCGCGCCGCGGTAAAGAGCGATCTTCCTCTCCGCGTCCCGATACTTGTACTCAGCGAGTTTGACATCCGCGCCAAGGGTGTTCCGGCGGTCGCTGCGCTGTCCAAGAAGCGACTCGTAGTTTGCGGCCGCCTCTCTCACCTCGGCCCTGTATTTGCTCCGCCACACCGGAAGATTGACCGTGGCCATGGCCACGATGGCATCCTTACCCTGGATCATATCGACGCCTTGCATCCCCAGCGTCAGATCGGGATAGTAGTCCTTCCTGGCGCGGGCGATCTGCCACTTGGCCCCGGCGGCCTCAAAACCCAGGGCCTTGAGTTCGGGGTTGTATTCTTTGAGCCATTCCAACAGTTGCTTGGATGTAAACGCCGCCTTTTCTTCCTTTATCTTCTCCGGCCAGAAGAGTGGAGCGTCGGGGGGCCTGTTAAGAGCAGCGTTGAGCCTGGCGGCTACCGGCTCGGCGCCATCGTCGAGGGTCTTCAGGCTGTCCTCCAGTTTTCCCAGTTCGACCTGCGCGCGAACTACGTCCGCGTAGTCAATCATGCCCGACGCGTAACCGGTCCGGGCAACGCTTTCCAGGTACTTCACATATCCCAGGTTCTCCTTGGTCACGGCGATGGCCTGCGCCAGGTAGTAGTATTCGTAATAGGCTTCTTTTACCTCGTAAAAGAGTTTGAGCTTTGCGGCGTCATAGCGCGCCTTTTCCGCTCGGGCGGCTTCCGCCGCGGCATCGCCCTGGAGCTTGAGCTTTCCGAACCAGGGGAAAGTCTGCTCCAGTGCGAAGCTCTGGTGTTGATTCATCATTATCTGGATAAAGTACCCATAGGTGAAACGCGGGTCCGGCAGGGCCGTAACCTGAGGGATTTTTTCCAGTGCGGCTTTCCATTTCAGAAAAGCGGCCTTCAAGCCGGGATTGTTAAGCGCCGCATACAGGAGATAATCGTGCAGGGTCGATTTGGAAGTAAGGCCAACCGCTTTTTGCTCCAGGCCTTTCGAAGGCATGACATCCTGTTCCCAAAGCGATTTATTGTTGATAACCACGGCTTCCTCCGGCGGAAGGGAAGCGCAGCCGGCAACCATGATCGCCAGAACGGCCAGGGCAAACCTTGCCCGAAGTCTCCTCATTTGCTTCTCCGTTGTTGATACCTCCAAAAACCCGCTTTTATCTCAATTTATCATGCTTTCGGCAGTGTAATGTAAAGGGGAAAATAGCCTCCCCCACGGAACCGGCCTCAAAGGTGCATTGAAATAGATCCGCGGATTAGTTTTAATCGGGTTTATTTTGGGTGTGTCGTATTGCGGCGGCTTCTCACGTTCCTCCGGGCTGCCCGAAAACACTGACAAGGAGAAAAAATGAAAAAAATCAAGCTGATCGTACTTTTGGGAGCAATCTTCGGACTGCTGACCTTTGGCTTGGGCATGCCGGAAATCGTCCAAGCCGAGCCTCAAACAAAATGCCCGGTCCTGAGCGGTACAATCGACAAAAAAATCTTCGTCGATTATCAGGGCAAACGCATTTACTTTTGCTGTCAGGGTTGTGTTGCCGAGTTCCAAAAAGATCCGAACCAATATCTAAAGAAGATGGCAGCCGAAGGGGTGAGTCCGGGAAAAACCCCAGCGGGTCAATAGCCGATGTGATTGTAAGAATACGCCCCCCCGGCCTGGTGACACTTCGCCGGGGGGCCCGGCAAAATCCCGCTTTACTTTTTCTTGCCTCTCATCTTATTTTTACGCTTTGTCAATTTTTCGCTCATGAATCGGTGCACCATCCTGCCGATGCGAATCATGGAGACACAATGAACCGGTTGAAAGCACGGCGAATGGTTCTCGGGATCTTCGGCCCCGTTGCATGGTTCGCATTTTTGTCTATGGCCGGATGTGCCTCGACCGGCGCGGTTAAACCCGTGGGAGAGACCGCCGCTGCGCCGGCCGACAGGGCCCCCGGGTGGTGGTATGAGAGCTTCAAGATCGCCTGGCCCCGGGGCAAAGACCCTGCATGGTCCATGGATTTGCTGCTCGCCCGGGAGGTCGTCCAGCCCGTGTTGGACCGCTACGCCCAAGACATCGTCCTGTGGCGCTTCCACAGGAGGGCCGCTCGGGATGCGGCGGGAGACCAGTTCAGTTTCATCTTTTACGCCACTGCCCCAAATGCCCGAAAGATATACGCGGCCATTGGCGCCAACCGGGTCCTGGTGCAACTTAAGGCCAAAGGGTTCATCGAGCAGGTTATCACGGACGACACGAACAAAATCACCCGGCCCCGCATACAGGATACCAGCGACCCCGTCTGGTCCCTGCCCCTTCAGAAGGCATGGCCCTATTTCATCATGGGCGCCAGCCGGACCTGGCTTGACCTGATTTCCCAGTATGCGGACGCTGCTCGCCAAAAACCCCGCTCCCCGTCCGACATGGTGGCTTTCTACCAAAAGATCGATCACCAAATGGACACTACCTGGCGAGACGAGGGCGGTCACGCTTTCCTGCACCACCTGGACGCCATTTTCGGTTACGCTCCCGTCAACGTGAACGTTCGCCGAAAGGTCGAACTTCAGTTCTAGGGATGTTGCCCCTTGCCCTCGGCTCTCTGAATTGCTAAGCTTTCCGCCATCCGCCATCCTCCAACCGCTGGCCGGGTCGATTGAGCCCCCTGTCGGTCGGTTTTTATCTTTAGAGAGCCTATGAATAGAGCCCGAAAAATTTTTGTGTGGGGCGCTTTCCTTGCCGGGGCAGTTTTTGTCACGGCAACCGCGGCCGCCCTTGTTTTTTCGCACCTCTTCAATGCCGGCATTGTTGGCCGCGATTTTAAGACCCGGATCGAAGCCCGCTACCACATAGGGGCAAGTCAAATCAGGATCGGTTTTCGGCCCTTTCCCGTCGTAGCCTTGCGAGCAGTTAGCGTGATCATTCCGCAAACGCTCGACGCATCGGTAGAGAAGGTATTTGTCCATCTTAAGGTGTTGCCTCTTTTGGCCGGTAAATTGGCGCCCGCCAAGATCGAACTTCTCAGCCCCGTGATTACCGTCAGGTTGCGGCCCGCACCGGCCGTGTCCCCTCAAACCACCCCTTTTCAAAAGCTCCAGGACCTGGCAAAAGCTACTTTTCAACCCCGCGGACCGCTATTGACCGAATTGGGACGCGAGGCCGTCCAGGCCCGAAACGGCGTCCTCAAAATCTTTAGCCCCGATGGCCGCTCCTTCTTGTTTGAGCAAATAGAGATAAAGAGCGCGGTGCGCCGCGGCGCCGTCCATTTCCAACTCAATAGCGGCCAATCCAGTTTCTGGCAGACACTGGGACTGAAGGGCCGGGTTGACCTCGAAGGCGCCCGGGGTTCGGCAGTGCTCACTCTAACGGGAGCAAATCCCGGAAAACTGGCCGGCTGTTTCAATCCGTCCGCATCGGGCCGCGTGGGCGGGTATCTGGCCGACTTCACCGCGGCGCTCTTTTACACCGGCCCCGGAAGCTTGCGCACCGACTTCACGGCCTCCGCCCCCTCGTTTATGTTCGGCATCGGTCCACACACCATGACCATAAAAGACGGATTTCTGGCCGGGGTATTACTGAGCGATGCCAGGGGAATTAAACTTTCCATTTCAGATTTCCACTGCCAGGGACCTCATCTCAACCTCTCCGCCAGTTTTGAGGATAGATATTCAGATGGCAGCCTCTTTATGACGCTGGACGGCAGGAATACCGATGCCGCCTCGGTGCACAGCCTTCTTCTGGCCATCAACAGGAAAACCGGGGGCATCGACCGTTTTTTCGAGATCCTAAGGCAGGGCCAGGTACCGTGGATTCATTGCAGTTCGCACGCAAACGATATCTCCGACCTGCTCGGCCTCAAAAAACTGACCTTGCGAGGCTCGATCGTTAAAGGCGTCGTCATGGCGCCCAAAGTGGATCTGCTCGTCTCCAACGTCAGCGGGGACATACAGATCAAAGACGGTGTGCTGACCGCCACCCGCATTTCCGGCCAGACCCGTGGTTCTTCGACACAGGGCGGTGAACTGATGCTCGCGCTGCCCCATGACGACCCCCGCTTTCATTTGGACCTTCCCGTTGAGGCCGACTTGTCCGAACTGCCCGCGGTCATCGACCACCTGGCCCTAAATGGTCCGTTTAAACAGGAACTGGCCCGGGTGAGCGATGTAACCGGAAAAACTCGCGGCAGGATGGTGATCGGTGACAATCTGAACGCGCTTGCCGTAAAAGTTCTGACGGACCCCTTCAACCTTTCGTGCCGCTACGACCGTTTTCAGCAATCGGTTTCTCTGCAGGGCTCTTCGTTCGAAATGGATGGCGACCAAATCGGGTTCAGCGACGTCGCCGCCGCCGTGGCCGACTCGACCCTGTCGGTTTCGGGCGGTGTCAAGGGCTTCCTCGGAAAACAGGCCGTTGCCAAGTTGCAAATGAAGGGCCGGCTTGGCCCCGAAGGCAATAAAATCGCCGCCTCGCTCGCCGGCCTCCCCAATTGGATCAAACCCGTATCCGGCATGGACTTGCTTTCTGCCAACCTCACTTGGGAAAATGGGACAAAAACCACTTTCAACGGCAAAATGCAGATTTCCGGCGGACCGCTGATCGAGACCGATTTGGTTGAAACACCCGCGGAGCTTTCCATCCGGCGTCTGGCCATAAAGGACCGAAACTCCGATGCCCAGATTGCCCTGGACTCGCTGACAGACGGCTTCAGGATCGGTTTTTCGGGGACCCTGAGCAACAAAACGATCGATGGTCTATTGACCGGCAACTGGCTGTTGGTATGTCCGATACGAGGGCAATTCCTGGCCGACCTCTACCCGGGCAGTCCTCAAAGATCGAGCTGTGAAGGCCAGGTCGCTTTGTCGGAATTTCGACTGCCCGGCATGCTGCCTTCCTCGGCCACGATAGAAAAAGCGACACTCCAGGCCCGGGGGAAATCACTCGAAATAAAATCGGCGGCGGTAAACTGGGAAGGCAGCAAGCTCAACTTTACGGGCAGCATCGCCATCACCGACTCCGGCTACCTCCTGGATCTAAATGCCTCTACGGACAGCCTCGATCTCGACCGCATCATAAAATCAGCATGGGTAACCCGAAAGGTCGGAGAAAAACTCGGCCCCCTTCGCCTTCCTTCCCGGGAAAAACCCTGGGATAAACCGCTCACGGGTGTAGTCCGAGTAAAGAGCAACCGCCTTTCCTACGGAAAGTTCATCTGGGCGCCTGCCGAAGGCGATGTGGTCATAAACCAGGGGGCTGTCGACATTCGTCTTACCCGTGCCGGTGTTTGCGGAATCTCCACTCCCGGAAAAATCCGGATAACGCCCGGGGGCGCCGATATTTCCCTCGATATTTCGGCCGGGGGTAAGCACCTCCAATCCACCCTGGCCTGCCTTTTCAATAACCGCCCCCTCATTTCGGGAAGCTACGAACTGAGCGGCCACCTTCAAGCCAAATGCCCGGCCCTCGCCGGCAAAGGTCCGGTCGATCCGGCAGCCATTACACCCTCGCTTGTAGGCAATGTCGAGTTCCAGGCTAAAGACGGGCGCATTCTGCGTTTCAACGCCTTCACCAAGGTAATTTCACTTCTCAGCATCTCCGAAATTTACCGGGGAGTGCTCCCGAACCTGACCAACAAAGGGTGCAAATATAATACGTTGCAGCTCAAAGGGACCATAAAGAACGGCAGCCTCCTCTTGTCCGATTCCATCCTGGACGGCCCGAGCATAAAAATGGTCTTTAGCGGACAGATCGATCTGGTCAGGCGCAAAATGAACGTGACCGCCCTCGTGGCGCCGCAGCGCACGGTGGAAAGAGTGGTAAATGCCACCCCCCTGGTCGGCACAGTACTCAAAGATGCTTTTGTGACCGTGCCGGTGCGCATAAGCGGAGACCTTGCCGACCCCTCCGTGGTCCTCCTGTCTCCGGGGGCTATCGGTCATGAACTTCTGGGGGTGATGCAAAGATTGGTCAAACTTCCCTTTACCATCTTCCAGCCTCTGATCAAAAATGGGGCATCGAAGAAGTGAGGGCTTCCTGGAGCCACAAATTCAGGAACTGGGCAACGAAGAGGCAATCCCCCCAATTCCCCAATTCCCGGTCATGCGCTATATTTGATAGTGTCAGTCGTGCTGGAAATCTTTTGACTACCGTCCAGGTAAAATAAGCGTATGGAAAAACACTCCTTTCGGATAAAGGGTATGTGCTGCGGCGAAGAAGTCGGGCTGCTCAGATCCGAGATTGCGCCTCTGGTCGGCGCCGACAACCTGTCGTTCGATCTGCTCGCAAGCCTTATGACGGTCAGCGGCCAGCTCGACCCAAAGGTCTCTGACAAGGTCCTCGCAGCGGTTGCCAGGACCGGCATGGCAGCCGTTTCCTTAGACGGCCTCTGCGCCGCGGGCGTTTGCCCGGTTGCCGAGGAAAGCCTATGGGAAAAGCATGGAAGGTTTTTCTCCTGCGTTGCCGGCGCGGCGCTGCTGGCAGGCGCGTTTTTTCTTCAGGCCCTTCGCGCCGGGGATATACTGGCGGCGCTTACCTCGGAAAGCGCCGCCCCCAGACTCGCGGTCGCACTCTACTTTTTGTCGATTCTTGCCGGGGGCTGGTTCGTTTTGCCAAGGGCCCTCTATGCGGCAAAAAAGCTCAAAGCCGATATGAATCTTCTCATGATGGTGGCTGTGCTGGGAGCTATAGTTCTCGGCAAATGGCTCGAAGCCGCCTCCGTCACTTTTCTTTTCTCCCTTGCCCTGTTGCTCGAATCCTGGAGCCTCGAAAAGGCCAAGCGGGAAATAGCCGCGCTTTTGGATATCGCCCCCCGGGTGGCCCGATTCATTTGTCCTCATGACGGTCAAATCGAGGAAAAACCGGTTGACCAAATAGCGGTGGGAACTACCGTGGTGGTGCGCCCCGGCGAACAAATTCCTCTCGACGGGGTGATAACACGGGGGACTACCTGCGTTAACCAGGCGCCCATCACCGGGGAAGCGGCCGCCATTGCCAAGGAGGTGGGCGCCGAAGTTTTTGCCGGAACGATCAACGAGGAAAGCTCCATCGAGTTCAGGACTACCCGCCTATCCTCGGACACAACCCTTTCCAGGATCATCCGCATGGTCGAGGAAAGCCGCTCCAGGCGCGCTCCCGCCGAGCAGTGGGTCGATAAGTTCGCAAGGGTCTACACCCCCCTGATGATGATCGTTGCCCTGGCAATCGCCGTCGTCCCGCCGCTGTTTACCGGCGCCGGCTGGGCGCCCTGGTTCTACCAGGGCCTGGTCGTCCTGGTTATCGCCTGCCCGTGCGCTCTGGTAATCTCTACTCCCGTTACGATCGTCGCAGGCCTCGGTTCGGCGGCCCGCAACGGTGTGCTGGTAAAGGGCGGGGCCTGCCTCGAAGCCCCTGCGCGCATAAGGGCCGTGGCCTTCGATAAGACCGGAACCATCACTTACGGCCAGCCCGCCGTCAAACAGGTCATGCCGGTCGGCAACCACAGCGAAACCGCCTTGATGGCAAACGCTGCCGCCCTTGAAGTCCACAGCACCCACCCGGTCGCGCGGGCAATTATGCGGCATGCTCAATCCCTGGGCATCAGCCCGCCGGTTGCGGAAAACTTCACGGTCCTGCCCGGTCAGGGCGCGGAAGGCAGCATCGGCGGCAGGACCTACTGGATCGGCAGCCACAGGATGCTGGAGCGGTGGCGCAGGGAAAGCCCGGTCTTTCACGATGAGATCGAAAAAATCGAGGAAGCCGGAAACTCTCTCATGGTCATGTGGTGTGACGATCATATCTGCGGACTGGTTACCGTCGCCGACCAGGTGCGTCCGGAGGCGCGCGGGGCCGTAGCCGGACTCAAGGCCCTGGGCCTCCAAAAAGTAGTGATGATCAGCGGAGACAATCGCAAGACCGCCGGACTGATAGCCAAAGCGGTCGGAGTGGATGAATTCCACGCGGAACTGCTTCCCGCCGATAAGGTCAGGCTGGTGTCGCAACTTGAGGCCCAATTCGGCCACATCGCCATGGTGGGAGACGGCATAAACGACGCTCCCGCTCTGGCTGCCGCGAGCCTCGGCATAGCCATGGGCGCCATGGGGTCGGACGCCGCGATCGAAACCTCCGATATAGCGCTAATGTCCGACGATCTAGCCAAAATACCCTGGCTGATCCGCCACTCGAAAAAAACGATGACCGTGATCAGGCAGAATATATTTTTTGCCCTCTTTATAAAATGCCTGTTCATCGCCATGGCCGCCGCCGGCATGGCCAGCCTGTGGGAGGCTATAGCAGCGGACATGGGGGCTTCGCTCATCGTCATCTTCAATGGGCTCAGAATGCTCGCAATTACAGGCCAGGACCGCTACGGGACAAAGAATCGAGTAGTTCCTGCAGTGCAGTGAAATCGGCGGGCGGCGGGGCGGTCGCCAAAACACGCCGGCCGGTGAGAGGATGATTGAATTC
Organism: Syntrophobacteraceae bacterium; assembly: GCA_031292195.1. Lineage (GTDB taxonomy): Bacteria > Desulfobacterota > Syntrophobacteria > Syntrophobacterales > Syntrophobacteraceae > SbD1. The sequence continues at coordinate 10,631 of JARLHP010000196.1, read as the reverse complement.
AAGCCTTGCGGCGTGCAGCATCTGTCGGCCGGCGCCCAGCAGCGCCTCCCGAACGGGGCCGCATTTGACGTTTTTAGCCCGTCTTTTTCCTCCCCCATACGCTTCGTCGCCAACAACCGGATGCCCTATATGGCTGAGATGGACCCTTATCTGGTGCGTCCTTCCCGTTTCGATGCGCACGCTCAACAGCGAGGCTTCGCCCCAATCTTTCACCACCATCCATCGCGACAACGCCGGGCGTCCTCTGTTTTGAAGTACCGCTATTTTTTTACGCTCCGTTGGATGCCTGCCCAGAAGCGACGAAATCTCACCCTCCCGTTTGTCCGGACACCCGTAGACCATCGCCAGGTATTCTTTCCGGACTTCCCTCTCCTTGAACTGCTTAATGAGGTTCAAATACGCCCGCTCGCTTTTGGCGGCCACAAGAACCCCGGAGGTGTCCTTATCGAGGCGATGAACTATGCCGGGGCGAAGGGGCGCCCCCTGGAGCGCCAGGGTGCAATGCGCCAGCAGGCCGTGCACCAGTGTTCCGTCCGTATGGCCGGCCCCCGGGTGGACTACCAGCCCCGGGGGTTTGTTCACTATGATCAGTTCTTCGTCTTCGAAAAGTATATCCAGGAGCATCGAGACAGGCGTGAGCAGTTCATCCGGACCGGGCCCTTCCGCCATTTTCACCGAGATCGAATCCCCCGCCCGGACCTCGTGGCTCGGCTTTGCACCGGCGCCGTTCACCACTACCCGGTTCTCCTTGATCAGCCTTTTTAAATGACTGCGCGAAAGATCCGGGATCATTGTGCTTAAAAACAAGTCAAGCCTTTGCCCGCTCCGGCCCTCTGAAACCCTGAAGTCATATTCTCTAAGTGGTGTGATTTTTTTGTCCATTTTCAACCTAACTTACACCAAGACCTGGCGCACACCAAGACCTATCAAGATTGATTTTACATCTGAAACATTCCGGTTACATGCAGTGTCATTGGGAATGTTCGCAACGGGACTCCAATCCCCTTTTTTCCCCTGGCCGGGTATCGTAAACATTGATTCAATAAAGGTTTCCTATTTATGGAATGAAGTTTGCTCAAGCTTAAAGTCGGCCCTTACGACGCACACAGTCATCTATCCGGACCCGGGCTCCAACGGATGGTGAGCGGTTGGTTTTCGACTCTCAAATACTCTTCCCGGCTGATGCATGGAGGTGGCGCCATGGACAAAGACGAACCGACCGACGGGACCTGTCTTACGGCCCGGTGCAGTCAAATTCTCGTCAGGCTCATCGATGACTTGCTCGAGCTTACAGGAAAAGTTGACGCCAGGAAGATCTACGCCTGGCAGCAGGAAATCAGGGCGCTGATAAACGAAATGCCGATAATTGAGAAAAGAAAGTTCCTCAAAACCCGGGGCGGCGCGCAGATGGCGCACCTGGCCCTCGAAAAAGTAATCGACCTCGATGATATTGTAAAACGTGGCGCCAGCGCGCTCCCAGCCAACGAAGCAAACCGCACGGTCGGGGAGGCGATGCGCGACATGACCCGGGAAGTTAACGCCCTTATCGAGTTTACCCTCTCGTTGATGTAGCCAAGTCACAAGTCTCCCCTTAACCCGGCTCGCCCGAAATCGCAAGATGTCGGCGCCGGTTATGAGCTTTAGATACATCCTTGTTTCCACTCGTCCCCCCAAAGGCGCCAGGAAGAATTATCTCCCTCATCGGTGCATTCCCCCTTGTGCAATGCTGCCCCCGGTATTTTCTTTTACCCAGTGACCAACTTGTCGCCACTCTCGTGGCGCTCGAAAAACTTCAACCGGCGCGATTCGCAGGAACAATCCGCTCACACACCGCAATCAGGCGCCTGTCCACCCTAAAATCCATACCGGCAGGGAGAGACGAAATGAAAAACTTTCGAAGAAGTGTTTTTCTGCTGATCTCAAGCTTTCTGGTTTTGTTCAGCGTGCAACCCTCCCATTGCGCAAATGGTTTTGGAATCGGGCTCACTCATTACGGTATTGCCTACGACGGCGCCAATATCTGGGTGGCCAATTATTCCCGCAACTCCGTAACAAAACTCCGGGCCACCGACGGCTCTTTAGTCGAGGCCTATAAAGTGCCGGGCCCATGGGGCATGGCCTTTGACGGAAAAAATATTTGGGTGGCAAACTATTCCGACGACACGGTCACAAAACTCAGGGCAAGGGACGGCGCCTTGATGGGAGTCTATCCGGTCGGTGTCAATCCCAGGGCTGTCCTGTTCGATGGTAAATACATCTGGGTTGCCAGCGGCGGAGTTCCCGGTTCTGTCACCAAGCTCAGAACAGCAGATGGGAGCACGGTCTGGACGCAGCCCGTGGCTGATCCCTGGGGGATGGCCTATGATGGCTCTACCGTCTGGGTGACCAACAATGACTCCAATAGGGTAACCAGGCTCGATTCGAGCGGATGTGTTGTCGGAAAATACAAAACGGGAGATCGTCCTTTGGGCATAGCTTTCGACGGGAGCTACATTTGGGTGGCGGATAACGGCGGAGAAAAGCTTACCCGGCTTAGCGCAATCGACGGCTCCCGGGCGGGAAAATTCCCCGTCGGCGTCGCTCCATTCGGCCTTCTCTATGACGGACACTATCTCTGGGTCGCTAGAACCGATGGTGTGCTTGTAAAGCTTTCACCCCTGGGATGCCTGCTGGGAACCTATGATGCCGGCGGCTATCCTGAGGGCATCGCCTTCGATGGAAACAATGTCTGGGTCTCCAACACCGAGGGGGCCGTCAAAATCTTTCGGGCATACAGCGGCTCTTTGGTTGCCACGTGCAACATCCGGCAACCCTGTGAACCCCGACCGCAAATTGGAGAAAAAGTGCAAGACGGTCAAATGACTCTTGCTCGGTCGCCTCGCAAAGCGAAAAAAATTGTACTCCAGAAAAACGCATTGCCTGAAAATCGCCCCCGTGCCACGACCCCGAGTGGCCGGCCAGGGCAGGAAAACACAAGGATGGACGCCATCCTGGCCCATTGATTTTCCATTAAGACGGCTCCTGTCACAGTGTGTCAGGCCATCAGAAAAAAACCGATTATTTTCCTGCTATGTTGGTCCATGTCCACAATCTCGGCTCCCACGCTTCCACTGCGAACGTGCCTGACGGCAACGGTCAGGTTTAAAGTTTGCTCTCGAAGCTTGAAAACAACTTTGAGTTTCTGGTTGGGTTGAAGCCCATTGTCCGTTGTTTTTTGAAATTTCAATCCACTCGAGGAAATGTCCAATATCTTAACTGGTTCTCCTTTGCTCGGGTCCGAGGACGCAAAGCATACGCCCCATATCTCCACCTGTTTTCGATAATTTTGCCTTTTTTCGAAAGAAACGACAAAAGAATTGCCGCAACCACATTTTACGACACCCGAACGAGGAGGCTCCTTTTCGGAGAAATTCACCTCCTTGCTCTTTCCGCAACTCCCACAGACAATGCTGGCGTTGCGCGTATCGTCCAGGTAGACTTTAACTGTTTCCATTTCTCAACCCGAAGCAAAAACCATCATAAAATTACTGGTAAACCGCGGAAAAACCTTCCCCGGGGTACAAAACCAGCCACAACCTATATAATGGACAATCCTGAATAATTTTATCACTGGATTTTCGGGAATGGAATAATTTTGAGAACACGGAACCCCTGAGCCGCTCCGCCCCATCGAGGTTGATTTCAGAACAGCGCGAGCAAGACCCGGTGCAATGCGCCGAGAGGCGCAGGCCGGTTCATTTAATGAAACAACGTGTGTACAGAATTGGACGTGAAATTTACGGTGCTTTTCCCCTTGCAAAAGTGATGACAGCCGCTTGGACAAACTGGACAGCGTGGGGAAGGCCTCGTCTCAAACCGATTTAGCGGTTACGTGCCGACTTATGGCTCAACGCAAACCGGTATCAAACCTCCCGCCTCATGTAGAACTCTTGAAAGCTCCTACCCATTCTCCCCGGTCCCTTTGGGTTCGCTGTACTCCCACCTGCTCCCGGCCGCAGTGTCGATAACGCGAACTCCGCATGTCAACAGTTCGCTCCTGATCCTGTCCGACTCGGACCAGTTTTTCTCTTTTCGGGCAATTTCGCGCTCACGGATCAATTTCTCCTCGGCAGCGCCGAGCAGGCGTGAACTCAAGTCAAAAAAGCCGAGGATGGAGTTGGCCCTGTGGAATATCTCGAGCACCTGCAACTGCTGTGAACCACCGATCCCTGCCTGGTCGATTGCAGGATTAGCGCGGCGGATGAAGCTGAAAATTACCGCCAGGGCACGCGGAATGTTCAGGTCATCGGCCAGCGAATCGAGAAATTCCTGTTCGAAAGAGCAGATCAGCTTGGAGAGTTGATCGTTTTCCGCTCCCTGCCCGTCACAGGCCCGCACCTTCACGATGAACTCGTCGATTCGCCTCAACCCGCGGACCGTGCTCGACAAGTTGTCCGAAGTAGCGTGTATCGGTTTTCGATAGTGAGTACTAAGAAGCCAATATCTCAACTCGCGAGCGGAAAACCCCATTTCCAGCAGTTCCCGCACGGTTGTATTCTCGTCCACCATCTGGTTGCTCTCTTTGCCCTTTTTGGCCGACCAGACCCGTTCGGCTATCATCCATGTATTGGCGAAGGGCTTTTCTGTAAGGGCCTCCCCGATTTCTCTCACGTTTTCCAGGTGGGGAAAAAGAAAATCCATGCTGCTCACCACTATGTCGATCTGCGGCCCCAAATCGTGGATGGCCGCTGAAGCCGCCGATATGTGCCACGTCGGTATGACGCTGCCCCACTCGGTTTTGACGTAAGCGCCCATTTTGAGCTCGGAAAGGGTCGCCCGCTTGAGCAGGGCGAAATCGCTTGGATTTTGTTTCTCATAGGCGCTGAGGTCCACCGTCTTGCCGGCCCGCACCTTCTTCGGGTCGATCCCGGACAGCTTGCCGTAGCTGTTGCTCCTGGACAGGTCGAAATACACCGAACGGAGCTTGTCATAAGCAAACCCCCGGGTGATCAGCACTCGGGTGAACTCCGTTATGGCATCCAAATGTTCGGTGGTGCGCGGATATCGATAGGCCCGGTTGATGCCCAGGGTATCGAGATCGCACAGAAAGGACTCGAAGCGCCATTGGGTGTAAGGCCCGAGGCACATCCCCGCGGCAATCGAACTGTTTATGGTGCGGCTGTCAAAATCGGGGATCAGAACAACTTCGTCCACCAGGAAGTTTTTCGCCTGGAAAAATCTGGACAAAAGATCCGCCAGCAAGAAACGCCGCGCGTCCGATATCGAGAGCGGCTGGTCCAAAGGGGGCCCGGTTACGCAAATTCTGGCCTTGCCTTCCTTTACCGGCTTGAATTCAACTTTGCGCCGCTCCAGCAGATCATAGAACCTGAAGTCCGGTTCGAGCGTTTTCGTAAAAAGATTTGTGCTCAGATAGCGGTCGCCTCCGTCGGGCAGGATCGCCACCAGCACTCCTTCTTTCATTTTGGATGCTGTTTGCATTGCGGCGGCCATGGCGGCTCCTGAACTCATGCCGGCAAATATGCCTTCTTCTTTGGCCAGTCTGCGGGCAGCCTCGAAGGCATCCTCGTCCTTTACGTTGACGACTTCGTCCAACGCATAGCGGTCAAAAATCCCGGGAACATAGGATTCTTTCATGTTCTTCAGTCCCTGGACTTTGTGACCGGGCAAAGGCTCCACGGCAATGACCCTTATGGAGGGATTTCTTTCCTTCATCGCCTTGAGAATTCCCATGGCCGTGCCGGCCGTGCCAAGCGTAGCCACAACAGCATTCACCTTGCCTTCGGTCTGCTCGTAAATCTCTGGTCCGGTGCCCGCGCAATGAGCGGCCGGATTAGCCGGGTTGTTATACTGGTCGGTGATGTAATAACGGTCGGGATTTTCCCTGACCAGGTTGTATGCCTCCTCTATCGCCCCGTCGGTCCCCAACGAACCGGGGGTGAGCAGCAGTTCTGCGCCAAAGGCCTTCAAAATCTTTTGCCGCTCCAGGCTGGCGGTCTCCGGCATGGTGAAAAGCACCCGGTAGCCTTTGACCGCTGCAACCATCGCCAACCCTATTCCGGTATTGCCGCTCGTTGCTTCGACGATTACCTTGCCGGCTGTAAGTTGCCCGCTGCGTTCCGCTGCCTCGATCATCGAAAGGGCCGTCCTGTCCTTTATCGAACCCGCCGGGTTTCTAGCTTCCAGCTTCACGTAGAGCGTGACGGCAGGGTTGGGATTCATCCGGTTTATCCTGACGAGCGGAGTGTTGCCGATGCATTCCAAAACACTGGAGAAAACGTTTTTGCAGTTCACTTTTGCGTCCCGAAGGCTGGGGTGGAAGAATTTTGCGGCTTTTTCATCTCTGAAATCCTATTATATAATTTTTGATCGGGTTTAAAACCAGTTTCTGCTTGCTTGCCTCAAACCAGGAAACGGAAAAGGGGGAATCGGAATGCACAGAGTATCGAAATGGGGAGTTATTGCCACAGCCCTGCTTCTAACAGCAGGCCCCGCGTCAGGCTTCATGGTCCCGGCCGGTCGATTCGTCAACAAATCGATAGCGGACACAACGAACATGAGATATGCCATGTATGTGTCCTCGCCAGCCTTCAAGAATGGAGGTTCTATTCCCGCTCGCTATGCGCGGCCGGCCGCCGGGGGCCTCAATATGTCCATTCCTCTTAAATGGAGCGGCGCCCCCCCCGGGACTAAATCTTTCGCACTCTCCATCGTCGATCACCACCCGGTTGCCCACCTGTGGGTACACTGGATGGTCCTAAACATTCCCGCGGAGGTGATGTCTCTTCCCGAAGGCGCCTCCGGCAGGCAAATGCCCTCCGGCTCGATTGAACTGGCCAATTCATTTGGCAATCCAGGATACGGCGGACCGCAACCTCCCCGGGGGTCAGGCCCCCACGCATACGTCATAACCGTATACGCCCTGAGCGTCGCCCGGCTCGCCCTTGATCCGAATACAACTCTCGCAGGCTTTAGCGAGGCGCTGGATAGAAAGACGCTGGGCAAGGCCTCCATGACGGGCTATTTTCAGAAATAACTTCTCACGGCCTCTTGGCGGGGTTGCCGATGCGGTTCTTCCAGCTTTAAAGCAGCTTTTCGATCGAATTTAACAGCTTGTCCCAGCTGAGCGGTTTCGACAGCATCAGGTCCACGCCACGGGAGGCAAGGTCTGTATCCTCGTATTGAGCCCCCCACCCGGTTATCATGACCACCGGTACACGGGGGTTTTTTGCTTTGGCCCGTCGGGCTATTTCCCAGCCGCTTATCACCGGCATTCCAAGGTCGGTAAGCACCAGGTCGAAATTGTTCGAGTCTATCATTTCCAGCGCCTTTTCACCGTCGCTTAGCGCTATAACCCGGTGCCCTTTGAGCCGCAGCATGTCCCGGAGCAGGTTGAGTATTTCCGGGTCGTCTTCAACCAGCATCAGTCGAAAAGAACTCATTCCAACGCTGGGTTTCTGGGTCACCGGCCCTTTAGCCGGTTCGGCTCTGGCAAGACTTATCACAAAAGTCGTGCCTTTGCCCGGCTTGCTCTTTACCTGAATGTCGCCGCCATGTCTGCTGATCAGGCTCCAGGACACGCTCAACCCCAGCCCCGAGTTTCCGATTCCTTTAGTGGTGAAAAAAGGATCGAATATTCGTTCGGACACATCCCTGGTCATGCCGATGCCGGTATCGCTGACCTCCAAAAAGAGCTCCTCGCCCCGCGGGTAAGAGCTGAAAGCTATGATACCCCCCTGCGGCATCGCATCGATGGCGTTGAGAAGCAGATTGGTAAGCACCTCTCTTAAGTCCGACGGATTGATCGCCGCAAGGCTGTTTTGCTGAATATCCCGGCGTATGTCTATGGTGCGTCCCGACCTCTCCATGAGGTTTTTCCACCGGGGCCGGGTCAGTTCGACCACATCCTTGACCGCCTCGTCGATGTCCACTACGGGTGTGGCCGCCCGAGGGTCTCGTTCCCTCTCGGTGAATCTTTGAAGCCGCCGTACAGTGTTGGAACCGTCATAGACCGCCTTTTCTATGCTCTCGAGCCTTCGTCTGATTTCTTCGTCCTCGATTTGCGGCAAAATGAGCTGGATGTGTCCCAGAATGGACATCAAGAGATTGTTGAAATCGTGCGAAACGCCTCCAGCCATGGTGCCTAGCGCCGCGAGCTTTTCTGACTGGGCGATCTTGTCTGAAAAAGCCTTCTTCCTGGTCATATCCTCTATTACCAGAAGGTAGCCAATCCATTTGCCCGAATCGCTCAGTCTGACGAGATTTATATCGGCCGTATAGGTCTCGCCCGTGGAGTTCATCAGACTCACATCGGTTCTTTCCACCCGCCCAGCATCCGATTCAGATGCCTTTGCCAGCAGCTTTTCAAAGATGGCCGGGTCCTGGAATAGCACCGCCGGCGAGCGGCCCACAATCTCCAGCTTCTGCCCCTGTATCTCCGCGATGCTCCTGTTTGTCCGGACTATCCTTCCTTGCGTGTCCAGAATACAAATCCCCTGGGGCATAAAATCCAGGGCCAGGTCCGAAACAGAGAGCTCGGGAAGAAACGGAAGCGGTTTAACCTGGACCTCCCGCGGTTCGATCACCTCGGAGGGTGTTTGACCTCCCGAACCGCCTTGGACTCCGATTATAAGGTGGCCGATTATCCTGCCGATAGTCTCCCAGTTGCGCCTCAGCAGAGGGCTGAACTCCTGTGGATGATATGCGCTCAGGTTTAGAACCCCCAGCTGCAGGACCGGAATACAGGCCAACGAAACAGGCGTCACGACCGCATCCTGAACTTCGGGCAGGGGTTGTTCGGCTCTGTTGCCGATATAGGTCGGATTTCCCGTCGAAAAAACCTGGCCTGCGATGTTTTCGCCCCATTTAAAGGAAAGGTCTTCTCTGTAGCGGTGGGAAACCACTTCGAACTGATCGTCCAGACCGTAGGCCGCAGCCAGGCGAAGCCGGCCGGAATCCTTGTCCCAGAAGAGAATGGAGCAGTTCTCAAATTCGGTTTCTTCGATGATTATACGCAGAAAATCCCGGCATGCGCCGGTTATGTCCTGCTCCTGAGATGCTGCCTCCGTAAAGCGCTGGACCAGGGATACAAAACGACTTGCCTCATCCCCTTGGCTCTTTGCTTCCAGCAGCCCCATTTCCATCATTTCGGCAACAAGGTCGTCCATCCTCTCCCCTCTTGAACGTTCCTGACCAAGCCTGCGGACTACTTCGGCCCTTGGCCCAGCAATTTCCACAACTGCTCCACCTCAGGCCAGATCCGTTGCGCCACCTCCTGATATTCCTCCCACTCCTCCTCGGAAATGCGCAGTTTGCGGCATTGCACAAGCGTCGCCTCCTCTTCGAGCAGTTCAGGATAGTCACGTGAATGGCTCAGGACATTGATCAGGTACATCATGCCCACCTCGGGGCTAAAAGACGTACTCCTTTCGGGAGTATGATGGAACTCCATCACTGCCTCGATTTCTTCGGGCAGGGCCCATCGAAACGCCAGATACCTGCCCAGTTTGCAGTGATCGAGTCCATATCCAGTTTCAACCTTCCAGGGGGCAATATTCTTTTTTTTAGCTATCTCGAAAATATCGGTGAACTGCTCGCCTAAATAAGCCGCCATAACAATCCAGCCAAGATCGTGGAGCAGCCCCATCAAAGCCGCTTCGTCCAAGTTTATCCAGGAGCGTATCCTGTTCACCTCCACGGCAATCCTGGAACAGGCGAAGGCATGGTTCCAGAGCATCTGCCGATGAGCTTCACTGATCGTGGCCCCGTTGGAAAAGATCCCCATCAACAGAGTATAGATACAAATCGATTTTACCTGGGCGGTCCCTAGCACCTCTATCGCTTTTGCCAGAGTTTTTACCTGCTTTCGGTATCCGTAAAACGCTGAATTGGCGGTGGAAAGAACTTTGGCCGAGAGGCTCGGATCATACGATACGATGCTTTCCAGCTCCCCAACCACTTCGACTTCGGTGTGGATTATCTCCAGCAGACGCTTCAAAGATGTGGGCAAAGGGGGAAGATCTCTGAGCTTCGAAAGGCGATATCGGACTTCCCTGTCTTCCAACGGAATTGCCGTCATTTTCCTCCACCCTTACCCCATGTCATACTTTGATCACGGGCTTTTATTGCGATTGATGTAAATTTATAACACAAAGCGCAAGGCCTGTAACCGGGAATAACAGCCGCCTTCAGCTCTGACATCTTGATTTCAAGACAAATATCCCTTAACACACCAACGGTGACAAATTCATTTCAACATAGGATTACGGCAATTTCATCGGAATAATTTAAATTTTTTTCTGGCCGGTCCCCCCTTCCCAATGTTTTTGAATTGAGTAACTCGACAGCATTGCCCGACGCCGTCCGGCAGAGACATCCTTATGCTGTTCCTGGCTGTAAATGCGGCGTTTTTTTCTGTCAATTTTCTTATTCTGCTGATTTAATTGATGTTTCCTGATTTTGAGGTCGAAATTAACAGCCAGCTAACAGCCAGTTAACAGCGGGGCCGCCACGTCCACGGACGCGGTTTGAACGAGGACGAAACTTTGGTTCGTCACCCCGGCAGTTGTTAGTCGGGATCCATGGCCTCAAAGATCTTGAAGTTTCATAGAAGGGATGTAAAGGAAAAGTGGCTT
>JARLHP010000195.1 GCA_031292195.1 Syntrophobacteraceae bacterium | reverse complement strand
TGGAATCGTCACCACCGACCACCACAAGCCCGTCAAGCCGGTTTTTGACAACCGTCTCTTTTACTTTTTCAAACTGCTCGGCCGTCTTGATCTTCGTTCTGTCGGTACCCAAAAAGTCGAACCCGCCCATGTTCACAATGGAACGGACGCTTTCCCTGCCAATTTCGAAGAGATCTCCCTTGACCAGTCCGCCGGGGCCTTTCCTCACCCCCAGAAGCGTGTTGTCCTTTCCCAGGACGGCGGCCAGGCCGGCAAGCACGTTGTGACCGCCCGCGGCCGGACCGCCGGAAAAAAGCACGGCGACTCTTTTCCCGGAGACCCCGGTGAGCCCGTCGGAAGCCACAGCCTCCAAAATGGCGCCACAGCCCTTTTCAATCGTCTTGGGGAAAACCTCACTGATCCTGTCGTGTCCCTTGCAAACAAGAGTGATGTCGGTCTGCCGAAAGGCGGCCGGCCTTATCTTGCCGTCTTTTCCAAGAAAAACCGAACCGACGGGAACGGGCAGCTTTCGAACCTCTTCTTCCAGCGGGGAGTGTTTTCCGGCTGTACGGCTTACTTTGGAAAATAAATCCATAGTTTTCCCTTCGTTTGTGTATGAACCAATTCGACCCAGCATGTCAGCCGGATAAAAATACAAAATTATTGGGTTCTTCAAAACAATAATTACACACTGGAGGAAGACAACCGAAAAAAGGTAACATAATCGACAACCCGGGGTTGCTTTCCCTTGCGAAGCGCATGCGCCTCTGCTATCAGGGGTTGGCTTGGGGCCGGTTTCAGGAGAAGACGCGAAGCGTACACCCAAGCTGGTGTGCTGGAGCGGTACGGGTATTGGCTTGGGGCCGGTTTCACGCGAAGACGCGAAGGCGCGAAGAAGGGAATAAGCCTTTTCACTTGTGTCTTCGCGGCTTCGCGCGGGACAAATCGACCTTGACCGGGGGAAGGCAAACACATTCACATTACAAGATAAACAGCACGGAGGAATATTCATGTTCAGGGACCAGAGCATCGGGTTCATTGGCGGTGGAAACATGGGAGAGGCATTGATACGGGGCCTGATTTCAGCCTCCCTTTTTCCCGCCGAAAAGGTGTTTGCTTTCGATGTGATCGAATCGCGAGTCAAATACCTGGAAAAGGAGTTCGGAGTAAAAGGGCGGAGCGACATCGGCGAACTTGCCCGAGCAAGCAGCATCATCCTGCTGGCCGTAAAACCCCAGACTATCGCAGGGGTCCTGGATACCCTCTCCGCTCACCTTTCACACGGGCCCCTTATCATATCGATTGCGGCGGGGGTGGCTCTTTCCACCCTGGAACAGGGCCTGCCGGAAAAGACGGCGATAGTGAGGGTCATGCCCAATGCGCCCGCACTGGTCCAGGAAGCCGCTTCGGCCCTTTCACGCGGCAAGGCGGTTTCCGATGAGCAAATGCAAAGGAGCCTGGCTCTTTTCCGGGCCGTCGGCAAGGCGGTCGAAGTCGACGAGAAATTGATGGACGCAGTCACCGGTCTAAGCGGAAGCGGACCGGCCTACGTTCTCTTGATGATCGAAGCCCTGATCGACGCGGGCGTGCTGATGGGACTTCCCAGGCAGGCGGCCAGAGACCTGGTGGTGCAAACCGTTGTGGGGACATCCAGGCTGCTCGAAACCACCGGCAAACATCCGGGGGAACTCAAAGACATGGTCACCTCCCCCGGGGGAACCACCATTCACGGACTGCAGGTGCTCGAATCCTGCTCGGTAAGGGGCGCTTTTCTGGACTGCGTGGAAGCGGCCACGAGACGCTCCGCGGAGCTGGGGAAACGCTGAGCCACACTCCATTCTTTTTAAGCCCTTTAAACGCTTTAAACGCTTCTTTAGCGGGCCGCTTTGGAGACCCGTTTACGCTGTTACTGGCTGTAAATACGGGATTTTCGTTATATCCATTTTTGTATCATTCTGATTTACTTGGTTAATCTTGGTTTGGGGGTCGAAATTAACAGCCAGCAACAGCCAGGAAAAACAGGCAGGAACAGCGTGAAATAACAGCCAGGAACAGCCAGGAACAGCATAGAAAAAAACTGGTCATTTTGGAGTCCGCGGTTAAGGGATTGGAGATCAGCGCGTGAGAGAGCTGTTTCCGATCAGCAGCGGAGAAATCCAAAATCTCTCCAAGAGCCATAAATCGGCACTGGAAGACACAGGGAGAATAGGACTCATAGAAAGCATAGGACACATGGGACGAATAGGACGAATAAAAAGCGGGAAGGAGCGAACCGTCCAGAATTGTGAGGAGAAAGCTTGTGGCCACCGTCATGGCGACAGAGTTTTACGGGTGGACGCAAGCCCGTCCCTATTCGGTTTTCAAGGAACGCGGGTAAGATGAGCGAGCCTGGCCGGGGGCCGCTGTCTCTAATACTGTTCAACCCGGGAAGCCTATAGCATGAAGTGGTTTTGAGGCGCAAAACGGCAACGAGAAACGGAGACGAGAAGCGGCAATTGAAACGGCAACGTGAAAAGGCAAACTATTCGCAATAATTCCCAATGTTTTCAGAACAACCGCCTGCGGGGCAGAGATGCAGTATCATTACTCGTCACACCAATGAATACCAACCAGAACGCGGCATCCTGCCGATACATGCTTACCGGGGGGCAGTTGGGGCCGAACCCGTCTGATTTGAGGAATGCGCTGGTGGCCGTTTCCGGCCAGACTCGTGAGGAATTGTCGAATTCCTCTTCGGGATCACGATCGTCGCTCTAAAAGAGCAGGACCGATTCCCCTGGTTGAGAGATTCTTGAGGAGCATTGAAGAGCCCGCCCGGAAGCTGGACGCCATATGGGCGGAAGAGGCAGGAAAAAGAGTGCAAGCATATCGGGATGGAAGGCTTAAAGGTATTCCCACGGAGGAGTTCTTCGAGGAAGAACGTTTTCTCCAAACTGGCGAAACAGGAAGTAGAAAACGCCATTGAATACTATGAACTCGAAGAGCGCGGGCTTGGCATGAGATTCAAGCAGGAAGTGAAGAAGGCGGCGCTCAGAATTTCCAGATCGATAGAGAGGGCGATTGAACCCGGGGCAAGGAGGTAAGACAAAATACCGGTGGTCAAAACGTCATCCAAGGGGCAGATCGTGATCCCCAAAGAGTTTCGCGAAAAACTGGGGATTGGGGCCGGCAGGAAGTTGCTGCTCCGCCTTGTGGAAAACCACCTGGAGATCGTTCCGCTGCCGGAAGAGCCCGTGAAAGGTCTGCGGGGAATGCTCAAGGCGAAAACCTCCCTGGCCGCGGAACTGCTCGAAGAAAGAAGGAAGGACGATGCCGGCGATGAAAAGCGTCACATTTGATGCGCACGCCATATTGAAGTTCGCCCAGGACGAAGCGGGAGCGGACCGGGTAGAGGAATTCCTGCGCGCGGCGGAACAGGGGCGGATGCGCGCCTACGTGAATGAACTCAACCTGGGTGAGGTCTATTACATAACCATGAGGAGACTGGGCGTCGAGTCTGCGAGGCTTTTCCTGGAGCAATTCTCCACCCTCGCGGTGGAAAGAATCGGCGCTTCCCGGCAAATCATCGAGTCCGCCTCCGAATTGAAGGCGCGTCATGCCCTTTCCTACGCGGATTGCTTCGCCGCCGCCACGGCGTTAAGACACGAGGCTTCCGTCGTGACCGGCGACCCCGAATTCAAAAAGGTTGAGCACCTGGTCCAAATTGAATGGATATGAGCCAAACGGATCGATACACAGGAACTGCGGACAAATCTGCAGTCCGGGTCACAGATAATCTCGGCCTTTCTCCTAAATCTCCTTCCGACACCCTTTAGGGATACATCGCGTACCCGTGTTTCGGGGCGGTGAGTTCGGCCAAAACTCCCGCCCTTTCCTCTTTGGCGATGACATGCGCCTGCCTAATTTATTCTGATTTCGCACATTTCCACCAGTGGGAATAAGGGAAGACCGGTCAAAGAGCATGCGTCTCGGCTCAGTAGTTGTCTTGGAATTTTCCAGATCCAAACATCGCCAGGCAACCAATCAGCACGGCTGCGCCAACGAGCAGAAGACCTACCAGGCTTAAGGTCAAAGGGGCAATCCTCACAATGCCCAACATACCCAGAGTCAAAGCGCCCAAACCGGCCAACGGCAATCCGCTCGCTGCTTCCCCCAAATTCCTGCCCGGCACTGGCTACTGGGTGACCGTGTGTTATATTTTTCTGAGGACAACACGCCCCGGGTTTTGCGTTTCATGCTGAACAGGAGGTTCGGCTATGCTGCCTATTGAGTTGGATCATGAGCTTGAAAGGGATGCTCCGTTTTCCGAGCACGGATCGCTCAACTTGGCTTTTCAGGCCATCCAGGCCATACTGGGTCATAACATCCTGTCTTATTTCAGAAACGACAGGGGCGTCAGTCTTTCTCAGCTGGTCGAACTGCGCCGCTCGATCGTCTTTCGCCGCCTGGCCGACGAAGCAAACCGGATAGCACTGCCGAGTCTGCTCCTGCGGCAGCAACAGGGCTGGAGCATCCTGATCCATGAGAGGCTGATCGATCCCCTGGCGCACATCCTTTCGGCTCGCCCGGACTACCCGGCGCCCCTGGCCGGGGGAGAAGAGCGAAAGATACTCAAGTTCTGCGAGTTCTTTTTGAGACACCATTTCGAACACCTGGCCTTCCCCGACGCAAGCGAACTCGAGGTCATCAGCTCCGATATCGACTTCGCTTTGGCCAGAACCAAAAGGGACCCTCAAGCCTTCGGGGCGCTCCTGGAGATGTTCGAAAATCCCCAATGGGGCGCACTGGGAAAAAATTACGCCGAATTGCTGCAACGAGCCAAACGGAATGAAGAGTGCGGCTTCAGGACCCTCAGAGTGGCCGCGGCCTACGCCGGACAAGTGGCGGAACTTCCGACCGGGCTCCTGGTAGAGCTCTTTGCGGACCTCGACCTGCAAATGCAGTCCAGGGTTTTGGATAAAATTTACCGGAAAAGCCTGCTCCCCGGGCAGGCGGTTTCAAAGAGCACCTCGGAGTTGATGAAAATCCTCCGTCTGTTTGGAGCAGCCGTCCTCCACGACTCGAGCGAAGCTTTTAAACTGTTCACCATATTCGATGAGCACCGGGGAGTCGGCTCGCTTTTCGAGGAACTCGATATCTCGACACTTTTGGCCCCGGGAAAGTCCCTGGCCGAATTGTTCGAGATTTTCAAAAAAAATTTGGAGGAGCTAGTGCGACCAGGTGAAACCTTCAATCGACAGGGAACATGGAAAGCGGCCCCTCAGACCGGGAGTGCGAGCCCGCAACAGCAGGCCAGGAGTTTGAAGGAACGCATCGACGAGGCGCGCACCGACCCGGATGTCCCCCATTCGGTAATCGAGGTGATTGAAAAAAACAGGATGAACGCCACGGGACAAAGCGGCGCCAAATATACCGAACTGATCGAAACCCTGCTGGCGATTCCCTGGGGCAGAATAAAAAAAATCTGGATATCTCCCGAAGAGTTCGACGAGGGACTCAACCGATCCCATTACGGTTTGGAAAAACCCAAGGAAATAATATCCGATCTTTTCGCCAACCTGATCTGGCGATATCAGCATTTCAAGGAATCCGAAAGGAAATCGTGGCGCCGGACGGGAACCGCTCTGCTCTTCGCCGGTCCGCCGGGAGTGGGCAAGACCTCCCTTGCGATTTCAATCGCCCGAAACCTGGGCATCCCCTACCACAAGATCTCACTGGGGGGCATGAAGGACGAGGCCGACATCCGGGGCTACGGGTTCACCTACGAAGGCTCAAAACCCGGCCTTATCGTCCAGGGGCTGATCAAAATGGGCGTGATGAACGGCATGTTCATCATGGACGAAGCAGATAAGACCGAGAAGTTCGCAATCGCCACCCTGCTGGAGATACTGGACCCGGAGCAAAACCACCTGTTTCACGACAAGTATACCCAGAGCACGGTGGATATCGATCTGTCCAACTGCCACTTCATCCTTACGGCCAATACGGTGGAAACGGTCCCGGAAGCCGTTCTGAACCGATGCGAGGTCATCTTTTTGGACCGCTACAGCGTGGACGAAAAAATCGCCATTGCCAGGGAGTTTCTGATCGAGCGTATCCGGGAACGCTACATGATCGGCCGGGACGAAATAGTATTGGATCCCGAGGAGGAAACCGAAATATTAAGGAGCCTGATACGCGATTACACTTCCGAGGCGGGGGTGCGAGACCTGGAGCGCATCATGCGCACCCTTTTTCTCAGGACCCAGCGCAAAGAGATCATGGTCAAGGGCAGGACTTCCGTAAAACTCGACATGGCGAGGATAGGCAAGTATCTCGATGCTCCCAACCGCCAGCGGTCGATCAATGAAGACGACCGCATCGGCGAGATGATGGCCCTTGGGGTCAACCTGGAGATGGGAGTGGGCGGCCTGATCCCCATCCAGGTCACCCCGGTGCGGGTCGGCCTGGACAGAAAAAACGGTGGCCAATCCTATCTCAGCATGGTCCACACCACCGGAAACATCGAGCGCGTCATGGACGAAAGCCGCAAGGTGGCCTCAACGGCAATTCTGCATTTGTCGGAAGAACTGGGCATAGATTCGGCGGACACCTCCATTCCGGTTCACCTGCACTTCATGGGCGGGTCGACCCGGAAGGACGGCCCCTCGGCGGGTGCTGCGATCGCGCTGGCGCTTTCCTCGCTTTTTTCGATGCGCAAAATCCGCCGGGATGTGGCCGTAACGGGTGAAATCGATACCCAGGGCCGGGTCACGGGCATAGGCGGAATGGCTGTAAAACTCGAAACCGCCTACGCCGCCGGGTGCAGGACGCTTATAATTCCCAAGGAAAATTTAACCGGAAACGAAGGGTTGGACAGGTTGCCCGAGGCGTTGAAAAAGGAACTCCAGATTCTCACCTTCGAACAGTGGGAAACCAGCCACGAACCGTTCGACTACTCCCGCCACATGCTCCAGGTGGTTGCCGTAGACGATATCGCCCAGGCTGCCAAGGTGGCGTTCATCGAACAGGAGGAAATCGACTCACTGGACCGTTCCTTCCAGGAGCATGCGGAAAAAGCGCTGGCGGACTCGGCCTCCCCCGGGCTTAGAACACTCCGAGTGGTTTTTGTGGACAACTTCGGCGCGGCCAGCCCCGAACTTCCCGGCGCCCACCTGTGCGCGGACAATCACGAATGCATCATCCTGGTGCGACCGGATTTCAGGGAGGAAATCCCCCAAAAGATCGGCGAAGCAGCCGGAAAATGGGTCATCAGGGAATTTAATCCGGGCAAGGAACGGCTGGTCGATGTACTTCGGGACATAAAGTCGGAGTACAAGTTTTCGGCCCGACCGTTTCGAATTTCGCTCGTAGCGCCCCTGGTGTTTTTGCGAAGAGAAGGACTGCGACCCGAGGAGCTGAAGCGGGACGCGGTTTTCCAGGGGCTTCGGATATTCGCCGACTCCTGCACGGCGGGAAACGTGCCCGTGCGGGACTGCAGCATCACTCTGGCCCGGTCGCTTTCCCGGGTGGTCGACCTGTCCGACGGCTTGCTCGAAAGCTGCCCTTTTCTTTCCCGAAGCGAGGGCATCTATGCCCCGACGGTAGCGTTCATACCGGAAAAATACCGGATAGACGTGCGGCGGGCCCAGGAAATCCTGGATCGGTGTCTGTCCAAATGGCTCAGCATGGCAGGCGGGAGCGCGGAAGATGAGACGTTGGCGGTAAAGGGTGGACTGGGACCGTGAGTGCAAAGAACTAAAAGCGCAGGGCGGTGTCCGCCCTGCACCCGCCATGTGGGGCCGGCGCACGTTCCGTGCGGCGGCATGAAGCATCGGGCCTTGGGCGCGACGTAAAAGAGAGAGTTCGAGTAGCGTACATGGCAATGGCCGGAACGCCAGCCGGGATTGCCTAGCCCGAACCAGACTTTTCCCGGTTTCCGGGTGTCCCGGGATGATTTTAGAAACTGCCTCTTAGCGGTTTGTTGGGCTGCGATTCGAGACTGTGTCGTAATTGTCCGCTCAATGCAAGGCAAAGGACAAAAGTGCGGGGAGCATGCCCCATAAGCGCTAACTTATTGGGGTCCCATTCGGGTGACCAATGGTTTGTAGCCTCGTCTTCGCCCAAAGCATACCC
>JARLHP010000194.1 GCA_031292195.1 Syntrophobacteraceae bacterium | reverse complement strand
TAGCTACGGAACTGATCGTCCCGTCGGGATTCTGCGTCAATCCGCCGAGCTGCTTTTGATAGTGGGTAGTGGTCCCGGTCCCCCGGGCCAGTTGACCCGCGAAAATCGCAAACACCACAAGCAATATGGGCAGAATTTTTTTCATCCGATCATCCTCACGCGTAGAAGGCAAAAGTAACGGTCGCAGCAATCGATGCGGCAACGCTCAAGTTCGAGCCCGGCGCCACCGAATAAAGCGATTCGGGGATAAATCCTCCCGTCACCTCGGCGCCCGAGCCGTCGGAAATGTTCGCTGCCGGTACGGCCGCGGTCCCCGCGTTAACGTATACGCCGTTGGTGGCGCGGATGCGAACGAAGTGCGCGCCCGCGGGCGCCGTCAGACTCTGCACCCCGGCGCCGGCAAAAACCATCGCATCCACTGTGTCGATAACCGGGAAAGCATTTCTGACCGGTTGCCCGAACTGGTCCAGAGCCTGAGATAATCGCACCATGCCTCAACTCCTGTAGGATTTAGCAGCTTGCATCATCATTATCCATGGGGTATGGGAACATCCCCGCCACCGGCACTCCGCCCCGCGCCCGTATCCAGTCCGGCGTGTGGTTGGGGCTCACTGGCTGTTCGTTGGCGTCTACCGCTCTGGCCTGAGCGGCCAGCATGGACGCCTTTTCGACCATCTCCTTATCGATCTGTTTATCGCCAACGAGAGACCCCGCCAGGTGCGCCCCCGGGTAATATACAAAAGCCTCCGCGAACTCGTCATCCCAAAGATTCGGGGCATCGACCAGGGCCGTATAGACGATTAGCACAGTCTCCATACTGCTGAGAATAACTTTAATCTTATTGCCCGATGCGTCCTGCTCCGGAGCTATCTGGAAGGGGACCCGGTTTTCCATCGACATCGAGGCGAGCCCCGGAAAACCTCCCGCGTCCATCACCACGCCAGGGTTCGGGACGCAGGGGTCGCTGGTTCAAATCAGTCTTTCGGCTCATCCCCCCAATGGTTCCCGTGTGGGGGGTAGATTCACTCCAGGGAGGCAAACCAATATGAAACGAATTGCAATCATTCTCGGCGGGGGGGATTCTCCTGGTCGTTGTGCTCTTTGGATGGTGGGTTTTCAGTCGCCCCGATCGTGGAACGACCGGCTCGGTCAGCACGCATTTTCACTTGTTCGGCCCCAACGACAAGATCGTGATCGACAGTTTCAGCGATCCCAAAGTCCAAGGGGTCGCCTGTTACATCGCCCGTGCCCAAACGGGAGGGATGAAGGGCGAATTGGGCGTGGCGCAGGACACGAGTGACGCCAGCATCGCCTGTCGTCAGGTCGGCCCGATCCAGGTCCTTGGTGAACTAAAGGACGGCGAGCGCGTGTTTGACGAGCGCCGCAGCCCCCTGTTCAAGAAGCTTCAGGTCGTACGGTTCTTCGACCCTAAGCGCAATGTGCTGATTTACGTGGCGTATAGTGATCGGATTATCGAAGGTAGCCCGAAGAACAGCATCGGCACGGTTGCGATCATGGGGTGGCGGGCGCCATAAATTCGAACTTCACGGCATGGCCGGCGCCGGGTCGTTCGGAACGCAGGAGGACCTTCCGGCGGCAATTATGCCCGGCAGACGGACCGTGGGGGAGCAGCTTGCCGCACGGAAAGAGGAGGCATACTTACCCTGCTGATTCACGCGCTGTCCAGCCTATACCTCGGCTCAGCTCCGGGGTAAGCACCAGGCTTCAGTGGTCGGGGCCGGGAAAAACGGAGGCAAGTCCTGCTCTCCGCCAGGTCTGTCCCCTTTGAGCTCAAGGCGGTTGGCGATGATGAGCAGCTGCGTTTGTCGCCTCGTACGATGGAGTATCGAAACCGCTGGGGACCCTGGTGTTTTGCTCTTCCCCAAAGCCCCAATGGGAAGTTCTCTTTATGCTGGGAGTCGCCCTTGGAGCGACGGCTCAGGACGGGCTGAATTATGTTAAGGATTTACAGGCAGGAGCCGATATTATTGACGGAGGGCGAAATCTGCGCCAGGGTTGCTACCATGAAACCGTTTCCGAGGAGCCTATCAACCTCAAAATCCATCACCTGGCAACTGTAGCGGATAGACGCACATGTTGTCACCATCTGTAATGACAGGTATATCACCGCTCTGCGATCAACCCTTTGATAGCCGTACGAACAGGAAGACCCCAGTGCTCAATGTTGTTGAGTTAAGCGACTCAGGCGGAATCGGTGCTGCTCTTTTAGAGCGACGATCATGATCCCGGAGGGATCAAAGCCATTAGCCGGGGGTTGAGGCCGGAGGCCGATACCCCCGGAAAGTGAAATGCCAACAGTTTATCGGCAAAGATGAGCCGGTGAAGTTGAGAGTCAGCAAAGGATTAAGCTTTCTCCGGTACTTGCTTAACAAAATTCACCTTGTGGAGACTCGTGGTTGTGAAATACGTGGTGAAAGGACATTTATGGGCAGTATCGTTACTGGAAAGGTTGTGTGCACATAAGCTATTGGTTGTCGGCGCAGTAGCGGCGGTGCTTTTCCTTATATTTGACTTAAGTCATATTATCTGTTGGCGGCAGACAGCCGTCGCTGAAACTATGGATTCATGCAGATCTTATGCAAGCGCGGATCGTGGGCAGGCGAAGAATGAGGCTAAGGCGGCGGGATTAATTGCCTACGACTCCAAAGAAGGCATTTTTCAAGCATCAAACCGTCATCATGGTGATGTTCCAAATAAGCCTCGAATAGTTAGGATTGGAGTTCTAGCAAACCGCGATAAAAAAATATGCTTCGCGGAGTGGGCGCCAACAGCCCATTATCTTAGCGTAGAGCTAGCTCCCTTATGTTTTCAAATCGTCCCTCTGGGCTTTAATCATGTGTCGGATGCAGTAGTGAATAAAGAGGTGGAGTTTCTCTTAGTCAATCCTTCCATGTATGTAGCCTTGGAAGATCGTGGTCTCGTCAGTCGGATTGCAACGTTTCTGGAGCCTTCCATAAAGGGGGAAAGTCCTCAGCCCATGTTTGGAGGTGTCATATTCTGCCGGGCAGATCGAAATGACATCAAAGTATTGAGCGATATCGCCGGAAAAAGATTTGCGGCTGTCGCGCCGAACTCGTTGGGAGGTTGGCAGGCGGCCTGGCGTGAATTTGACCAGTTGAAGATTCGCCCCGAGAGGGATTTTGTCGGTTTGGTATTCCGCGGTACCCATGATGCCGTAGTAGAGGCTGTCCGCACCGGTAAAGTGGATGCAGGAACTGTCAGAAGCACGCAACTTGAGCGAATGGCACTCGAGGGACGTATTGATCTGAGTGAGTTTCGGGTTTTAAAGATTCTATCAAGTGTATCAGCCGGTTATCCGTTTCTTCTATCTACTCGCCTTTATCCGGAATGGCCCTTTGCAGCGGTGAGAGGCACGGATTTAGAGTTGGGAAAATCGGTTGCCTCAGCCCTACTGCGCATGAACGCTAATGATCTTGCGGCAAAAGCTTCCCGCAGCGCTGGATGGGCCATCCCCCAGGATTACACATCTGTGCGTGCGTGCCTCCGAGAATTATTGTTGCCCCCCTATGAGAACTTTGGCAAGGTCTCTATTCGGCAGGCCGTGGCTCAATATTGGGTGGTAATTCTCGCCATCTCGGCAGTGTCTGTGACGATCCTCATTTTGGCACTTTCGTCGTTTAAAACCAGCATTAGGCTTAAGGGATCGCTCAGGTCGGTACGAGAGAGCGAACGGAAATATCGCGGCGTCGTCGAAAACATTCAGGAAGTCTTCTACCGAGTGGATGCTGAGGGCCGCATTGTGCTTCTCAGCCCTTCGGGCGCCCGGCTGTTGGGCTACGATTCAGTGAATGATCTGCTTGGACAAAGTCCTGATGTTTTTTGGGCCGATCCGGGACAAAGGCGATTGCTGTTGGATCAACTTGCCAGATTGGGTCAGGTAAATGATTGGGAGTTTCTGGCCAAACGCCGGGATGGGTCACTCTTTCATGCCTCCGCCAGTCTTGCGACCATAAAGGACGAACCAGGTGCTTTTTCGGGCTATGAAGGCGTCTGGCGTGACATCACAGACCGAAAGCGTGCTGATGAGTTGCTGCGGACAGTCACCGACCGAATGATGTTGGCAGCGCGCGCCGGAGGCATTGGCATCTGGGACTACGATGTGGTGAATAACCGACTGGTTTGGGACGAGCAGATGTTTCGCCTTTACGGAATGACGGAGCATCGTTTCTGCGGTGCTTACGAGACATGGCGGGCAGGGACGCACCCTGCAGACCGTCAGCGAGGCGACGAAGAAATCCAGCTCGCGTTGCAGGGTGAAAGAGATTTCGACACCGAATTCCGCGTGGTCTGGTCAGACGGAAGCATTCATTACATCCGCGCTCTTGCCCTCGTATCGCGTGATGCCGGTGGCCAACCTTTACGCATGATCGGCACCAATTGGGATATCAGCGCCCAGAAGCAGTCCGCGGAAGAACTCAGGGAAACCAATCGCCAACTTGAAATCACCATAGCGCGCGCCAACGAGATGGCTTTACAGGCCGAGACGGCCAACATCGCCAAGAGCGAGTTCCTGGCCAACATGAGCCACGAAATCCGTACGCCCATGAACGGGGTCATTGGAATGACCGGGCTCTTGCTGGACACCGAACTCAAAGAAGAGCAGCGCTATTATGCCGAGATTGTGCGAGCAAGTGCCGAGTCCCTGCTGGGGCTGATCAACGACATTCTCGATTTCTCGAAGATCGAGGCGGGAAAGCTGGACCTGGAAATCCTGGACTTCGACTTGCGCGCTCTACTCGAAGACTTCGCCCAGACGTTGGCTCTCAAGGCGCACGAAAAAGGACTGGAATTCCTCTGTGACGTCGCTCCCGACGTTTCGGTCTTTCTGCGGGGAGACCCCGGCCGCCTGCGTCAGGTGCTCACCAACCTTGCGGGCAATGCCGTCAAGTTCACCGTTAACGGCGAGGTCGCGGTTCGTGCGAGCATGAAATCTGAAACGGACGAAGAGGCCTTTATCAGCTTTTCTGTTCGCGATACAGGCATTGGCATTCCGGCGGACAAACAGAATGCTATCTTCCAGAAGTTCACTCAGGTAGAAGCCTCCACCACGCGCAAATACGGTGGTACCGGCCTGGGCCTGGCCATCTCGAAGCAACTGGTCGAAATGATGGGCGGTGAAATCGGCGTGAGGTCCGAAGAAGGTAAGGGCTGCGAGTTCTGGTTTACCGCCCGCTTGCCCAAGCAACCCGAGCCGGGACACGTCCTGACTCCGCCGGCCGGCGTAGGCGGAGCTCACATTCTGGTGGTCGACGACAATGCCACCAATCGAGAGATCCTGCGTACTCAGTTCAGAGCCTGGGGTGTGCGGCCGGCTGAAGCGCCTGATGGCGAAACGGGCCTGCGGCTGTTGCGCGAGGCGGCCGAGATTGGGGATCCTTACCATATAGCAGTTCTCGACATGCAGATGCCGGGCATGGACGGCCAGGAACTGGGCCAGGTCATCAAGGCGGACTCTGCACTGCGCGAAACGCGTCTGGTGATGCTGACGTCCTTGGGCCGGCGGGGCGAAGCCGGCCAGCTGGAAAAAATCGGCTTTGACGCGTATCTCACCAAACCCGTGCGCCAATCCGAGCTCTTCGATTGTCTGTCCACTGTCTTGGCGGGTGAATCGCGCAAGGCAGAGCGCCATATCGTGACTCGGCATTCACTCCACAGGTTTCGGAGCGGCAACGTGCGCATCCTGCTGGCCGAGGACAACATCACCAATCAGCAGGTAGCCTTGGGCATCCTCAAAAAGATCGGCCTTCGAGCAGACGTCGTGGCCAATGGCGCGGAGGCCGTCAAGACCCTTGAAACCATCCCCTACGATCTGGTGCTCATGGATGTGCAGATGCCGGTGATGGATGGTCTTACGGCCACGAGGGTAATCCGCGATCCCCAATCCGCTGTCCAGAATCACCAGCTTCCTATCATCGCCATGACGGCCCACGCCATGCAGAGCGACCGGGAGAGATGCGAGGAAGCCGGCATGAACGACTATATATCCAAACCAGTGTCGCCCCGGGCGTTGGCGGAAGCACTGGACAAATGGCTGCCCAAGGAAACGGCTGCTGCTGCAAAACATGCGCCAATGACGCCTGGAGCAACTGTTCCTGCTACCGCCAGGGAACCGGCAGTATCGGTCTTCGACCGAGCGGGCATGTTGTCCCGATTGATGGGTGACCCGGACTTGGTACGTACGGTGGCCGAAGGTTTCCTGGGGGACATCCCGCAGCAGATTGAGGCGCTACGGGGCTATCTGGAGGCTGGGGACGCTCGTCGCAGCGAGCGCCAGGCACATACCATCAGGGGCGCGTCGGCCAACGTCGGTGGAGAACGGTTGAGTGCCGTGGCCGCCGAGATGGAAAAAGCGTCCAAAGCTGGAGACTGGAACGCCCTCAAGGCCCGCATGGTCGATATGGAGGAAGAATTCGACCGGTTGAAACAAGCAATGGCAAAGGAACTGTGAGAGCAGCCGCAATAGGAAAACTCTATGAAGACACTGATTGCCGAAGACGATTTCACTTCCCGCACCGTGCTGGAGGCTGTGTTGAAGAAGAATGGAGACGAAGTTGTGGTGACAGTTAATG
The DNA here is from genome assembly GCA_031292195.1 of Syntrophobacteraceae bacterium. Taxonomy (GTDB): domain Bacteria; phylum Desulfobacterota; class Syntrophobacteria; order Syntrophobacterales; family Syntrophobacteraceae; genus SbD1. The sequence goes on along the minus strand of JARLHP010000194.1, from coordinate 7,683 downwards.
GCGCAGAAGCCTGGCAGGCCATGCGACATCACGATGCGCCCAAGCTGGCCATTATCGACTGGATGATGCCGGAGATGGACGGGCTGGAGGTAGTGCGTCTGCTCCGCACCCTGGAAAATGATCAGCCCCCCTACATCATCATGCTCACCAGCAAGGGCGAGACGGCCGACATCATTGCTGGACTGGACGCCGGGGCCAACGACTACCTGACCAAACCATTCGACCTGGGTGAACTGCGTGCCAGAGTCAACATCGGCCACCGCATGGTCGCGATGCAGGAGAAATTAACCGGAAAGGTGCGGGAACTGAGCCAATCTCTGGAGGAAATCAAAACCCTTCGGGGCATCTTGCCCATCTGCTCGTTTTGCAAGAATATTCGCAACGATCACGGCTACTGGGAGCAGGTTGAGTCCTATGTGAGCGGGAATTCCCACGCTCAGTTCAGCCACGGTATTTGCCCCGAGTGCATGAAAAAGCATTACTCGGAATTTTGTGACCACAACGATGGCACTGACGCAGCTCGTTGCATTTCAGGCGAGAAGTCATTGACCTAAACATTTACGCGCCTCCTCTCTACTCGGCGTGATTTAAGGCCGGCATCCTTTCTTTTATTTCTTGCCTCCCTATCCCGTTTACACATCCAAGGTCACCTGCCAACAAAATATGGAAGGATTAGAAAATTATGGCGCAAGGTACGGTAAAGTGGTTCAACGACCAGAAGGGTTATGGCTTCATCTCGGTTGAAGGCGGGAAGGATGTTTTCGTTCACCACAGCGGCATTGAGGGTCAAGGGTTTAAGTCGCTGGCGGAGGGGGACCAAGTCAGTTTCGAAATTGAACAGGGCGCCAAAGGTCCATCTGCAGTCAAGGTGAAGAAACTTTAGCGCTGTCGGCCCAAATCAGAAATTTGAAGGGCTGGAGAGGCCCATTTTCCAGCCCCCGTGTTTTTCACCAGGAGGGGCAGGCCCCACCTTTCCACAGAATTGGCGACGCCGACCTCATCAGGATAGCCGCTCCGGGCTTATTCCTCAACCGCATGCAACCATTGCGCCAATTCCACCGTGATGCCCTCCGGTCCGTACAGGTAAACCAGCTTTCGATTATTGAATTCCATGATCTCGTTTCGGGCCCGAACGCCATTGGCGGTGAGCCTTGCAACTTCCGCGTCGATGTCTTCCACGGCGAAGCAAATGTGGTTAAACCCTGTCCTGGCGAGATTGACGATATCGCGGTCCTCGACTGGATCGGGCCTGCGGTATTTCAGCAGCTGAATTTCCTGCCTGGGTTGAGCACCCTCAAGAACCAGGGTGACGTGTTCGGCCTCGATGTCCGGTACCGCCATGTAGGCCCCGAACTGCCCGCCGGAGATTACAACCGACTTCTCTTTTCTAAAGCCAAAAAGGCCGAAAAAACGCACTCCATTTTCCAAGTCCCGAACAACCACTGTCAGATGGTCGAAATTTTTTACCATGCAAGCTCCTCTGCCAAAAAACGCGGTATTAGGTATGGAAACCGGGGCGACTGCCACTCAATTTTGCGAACTTCCCAAGACCGTCATTATTACCGAAATTACCGAACATGGATGGTCCTTCGATAGGAGCGGTCTTCAGCCGCGACAGGGTATTTTCGTCAGGTCTTTCGAGCCGTTCGTCTTCTCGGTCAGTCGCGGCTGGAAGCCGCTCCAAAGGCCAACCGAACGTTCTTGCCCCCAGCTTGGCAGCACACTCTTAGTAAGCATGGCAAAACAGATTTTGCGCCAACGGCGCCGGCGTTCCGGTCGCGGGCTCGTCGTGTGCGGGGGGCTCATGTCCCCCCAACCCCCGCTCTTTTGACCTTCGCCTTGTCAATGACACACCCACTGGGGCCGCTGTTGATCACAAGCCCGCTTTTTCACGGAATGTAGCCGCTCTGTCTAAAGTCCGCGAAGAGACGCTCGAACATCTCCCCGGTCTCGACCACCTCGCAAAAGCCATACTTCCTGGCCTTGGTGGTATCCGATATCACATCATATTCGATCCGAAAGACGAACTCGCTGAAAGCCCGGGAGGCGATCCGCCCAAAACTGTGGGGGCGCAGCTGATACTTTCGAACCATTTGATCCCACAATGGTCCCTTGTCAGACATCGTCTCGGTGAGACCGATCGGCATGGGCGGGGCCGGGGTCAAACCGAAAAAGCCGGCAATCCTCGGCCACAAGTGTTCCCAGCGGAAATAATCGCCGTTGGTGATGTTAAAGACCTGATTGGCGCATTCCGGGTGCGTTGCGGCCCAAACCGCGGCCCGAGCCAGGTGAACCGCATCGGTTGCTTCGAATAGCACGGTGTAGGCGGCACGGGTGCCCGGAAACCACAGCGGCAACCCCAGTTCTTATTTGGGCCGCAGACTGTCCTTTTCACCTTTGGTGAGTTACGGCATACCCCGAAAACAAACGGCGCGAACAAGCACCCTTCCTGGTTAATGAATTGCGCGGACTGCAATATTCGCCGTCCCGGTTATCGACGGGTCCTGCGAATCGGTTACAGTAACGGTCTGGGCCCCTGCGGCCTCAAAGGTCACGGAAAACTTTCCCACGCCCTTGGTGAACGCTGCCGCCGGTGCGGACACCGTCGGGTCTGTGGAACTGGCAAGGGTCGCTCTCCCCGAATAGACGGGTACTGCCCGGTTCTTTTCGTTAAGCGCCTTTATCCTGAAATATACGGGCTTTCCAACGGTCGCGCGCGTTGGTCCGGCGACCAGATATTTTATGGCGGGCAGGTATATGGATACCGGTTGCGATTGTCCCTTCAGCCTGGAATTCGAGGCGTCGGTCGCGGTAACACTCCACTTTCCCGGTGTTGTGAAACTCTCGAAAAAGCTTCCCGGGCTGTTCGCAATCGTCGTCGTATCCACGGCGAACCCGGGTTCTCTACTACCAATACTCACCGCGCCTTTGTAATTGTCCGCCACTTTGTTGTGGGCGTCTAAGGCCGTTATGGCGTACTGGACCCGTGCGCCTGTGTATGCCCATGACTGCACCGCTGTCACTTTGAAGTGGGTGGCCCGCAGGCCAATGGTCTGTGTCAAGGGATGGGAGGTTGAAGCATCGAAATTGCCGTCCCCGGAATAAGCGGCGGTAATCGTATGGCTGCCGACCTTCAGGGCCGAAATACTAAAAGAGCCGGCGCCCCCGGAAATCGTGGAACTTCCCGGGCTGGTGGCGCCGTCTAAGAAATTGAATGTGCCGGTAGCGGTGCTCGGGGTGACCTTAGCCGTGAACGTGACCGACTGCCCGTAGCTGGACGGGTTGAGATTTGAGCTTACAACCGAACTCGTGGCGGCTTTATTGACCACCTGGATCAAGGCTTGCGAAGCCGATTCGCTGTAATTGGTGTCTCCGCCATAGACAGTGGCGATGCTGTGGCTGCCTGCGCCAAGAGACGAGGTGCTGAAAGTCGCCACGCCCCCGGAAATCGTGGAACTTCCCAGGATGGCGCCGCCGTCAAAAAAATTCACCGTGCCGGGAGCACCGCTCGGGGTTAGAGTGGCGGTGAGTGTGATCGACTGGCCATAGGTAGAGGGGTTGTGGTTTGAGCCCAGCGTTGTCGTTGGACTGCTGAGGTTGGCTACCGTGAAGGTCCGGCTGTTTGAAAGCCCAGCCGCCGTCTTAACCGTCAACGGGCCGCTGGTCGCTCCCGAAGGGACCTGGCACACAACCTGCCCCGCGGACCACCAGGAGTACTGCGCTATTGGGACGCCGTTAAGGTTCACCGTTGACGCTCCCCTGGTTGCCCCAAAATTCGTCCCCGAGATCGTTACCTGCGTCCCGGCCGGTCCTGATGACGGAGAGAGCCCGGAGATGGCGGGAAGGCTCGCGATTATCGTCTGGACAAGCTTATCGACCAACGGCGCGCCGATCCCCGTGACCAGATCGTAGCCGGGCCCGGCGGAATATCCATTGCTCCCTGAAGTGATATCCCGGAATAAGCCTTTGGAGTTATAAGCTGTTTGTGTTCCGGCCAGATTATAAAGCATCTCCTGCACCTGCTGCCCACTGAAAGGCGCGCCTCGAACCTGGTCCAGGATGGCGATGAGCCCCGCCCAGGCGGGGGCTGACAGACTGGTGCCTCCTACCTGGTTCCAACCAGTGTAGCTGCCCTGGGTGCAGTAGACACGTACTCCCGTATTGGGATCGGCCACAAGGGCGACATCCGGAACGGCCCGGGATCCGGAAGTCAAGCCGGTTAAACCGAAAACGCTTTGGTAATCCGGCAGGGGTTCATAACTGCTGGGGCCCCCACCGGAACCACTCCAGGCGGTTTCCGACTGCACGGACCCATCGGAATTAAGAGTTAGACTCGTGCCGCCGACCGACAGGACGTTAGGGGAAGCGGCCGGATACTGGACGCCCTCCCCGTAGTCACCGGAGGAGGCCACATATACGGTGTTTGACTGGCCAAAATAGGCCGAATCATTCGAAAGTTCACCAGAGTATTCCCCACCGCCCCAACTCATGGAAATGACCCGGGCGCCAAGAGCGGCGGCATATTGCACTGCCGCATACAGGTCCGCGCCGGAATTGGATTGGGCCACAACCAGGTAGATCGTTGCGTTGGGAGCTATGGCCCGGGCCCATTCCACATCGAGGGCGGTCTCCAGGGCCCAATCGTCATCACTGCTGGTGGGTTGGCCATTGGGGAACAAGACCTGGAAATTGGAGGAACTGGGCGCGGGGAGGTTATAAGTGCTGCAGAAGGTAGCCAGGTCGGACTGAATGTTGGCATCTCCGTAGGCGTCGACGATGGCGATCACTTGCCCGTCCCCCAGGTAATTGAGGGCGGGAGAGTTGTTAAATCCGTAAGCGGACCGGATGTCGGCAGGCACGTAAGGAGGGGAATGGCCGACATTGGCCCGCAGCCCGGTTACAGGTCCAACGACATGGATAGGATGCGTAACCGCGCCGGGAGGGGTACCCTCCGCCCGGGCCGAGAGAACAGTGGAGTTCAAACACAACAGCAGGGTAATGATCAACCCCCGGAATCTTTTCACGTCCGCTCCCTCATTTGAACGATCCGCATAGTATATCCATGCCCACGTTCCACACCGAAGGTGGAAAAAGATTTTTTCGTAAAAAAATCTCTGATGCACTTTGGAGTTGTTACAAATCTACAATTTACATGCCAGACTCAGCACAAATGTTCCCAAGACTAACTTTTTCTATTCGCCCGCACGCCTCATCCCATACTGGACTGTCCATGGAAACGACCCGGGTTTCCCAAAGGAAATCGTCATCCTTTTTTCCCGACGCGGTAAATCACACACCTCGGCTGGCAGATTGTTGAAAATCGCGGTTCCAGGAAGTGGGCACAGAAGTACGGCCCGTTTGGCACACCCAAGTACTAAGAAATGCGTAAATAACCGAACATCGCTTTTTATCTCACGCAGAGCGCGACCTGGTGCGGTTGGTCTGTGTAGGGCTGAGGTGCAGGCTTCCAGCCGCAATAGATGCCCATCCTCCGCCTTGAACCAAACCTGGTGGGAAGGCGTTTTACGGTCCTCCTATGTTCGGTAATCAATGACGGTCTTAGAAATATTTCAATTGACCTTTCTCGCTTCTACATAATTGGCGCCAACATATCCATACTCTATTGTAAATCAGTGGCGTCGCCTGGAATCAAATCCCTCCACACTGACCAACCCCTGCACTAGCGTATGCTTTTTTTTATCTCTAAGAGATACGATAGACAGAGGCGATACCCACACATTTCTCTTTTGATCGAGTGATTCGAGATGACGTCCATCCCCTGTCAGAAATGTCTTATCCGAAGACCAGACCAGGTCACGTCCTTTGGCCACCGGAATCGGCGCCCCCCCTTTCAGGCCAACAAGGTAGAAAAGCTGAGCGGCGCCCTGTGTGCTGTCGCCTGCATGACGGCCATACACAATGCGGTCGGGGTCCCCCGGGATGGCGAACAGGTTGTCGGCAAACGGGGAGAGTTCATAACTTTTATCCGCCCGGGTAAATGGAAGGAGCACCTCACGCTCGATCGAACCATCGGCACGCATGATCACGAGGCGGGCTTTTTCCGTGGAGGTATAATTCACAAATTTTTCCGCAACCACCGTCTTTTTGTCCACCCAGGCCGCAGCCCTCAAATCACCATCTAACCGGAGCTGATTTCCCGTTGCCGGATCGATGATACGAGCCGATGGTTTTGAGTTGTTCCAGGTCGAAACATAGAGCCGTTGGCTGTCGGGCGACCAACCAGTTTCGAACCCGGCGCCGAGATCGCGTTGCTGTTTAGTCGCTATTTCGAAAAGAATCAGCTTCGGTTGGGAATCTTTTGCCTGGCAGAAAAAGACAATGCTCCGACGGTTTGGCGCTATGCTCTCCAGGCGAACAAACCCTTCGGGAAGAACACCCACTTCCCTCACTGGACCGCCGTCCTCACCAACCGAGCATATCTTGCGGGTATTTGCAGCCTCCCGAACAAAGAGAATCGTCTTCCCGTCAGCCAGCCAGGCAGGCGAATAATCGTCATACCCACCCGAAGTCAATTGCACCTTCCCCGAGCCGTCCGAGTCGATCAGCCATAGGTGATAACGGCTGGGTGCTTCGCCGGTCCTGTAGTAGCGGGCGGAATAGACGATGTCGGCCTGCGGCCTCAAAGGAAAGCAGGCTGCGCCCAGAAGAGCCAATCCCGGGATGGCCAGCCAAACGATCCATAATTTTAAAAAGACTCTAAACATAAGATGACGCATCCTGAACGCAATTTGGTATCGGCTACTTCCCCTTTTCTAATCTCTCTACTCCAGTGGTGTGCCGGCCGGCTTCCGTGGTTATTGTCCACTGGCGTCCGTCCGACAGGGCATGCACGTCGCCGCTCAGGTCGGTTCGGTAAACGGGAATACCCCGCTTTGCGCAACGCTTGAGCACCACGGGCGCGGGAAAATGGAACAGGTTTTCATGGCCGCAGCTAAAAATGACGGCGACCGGACGCAGACTGTCCAGGAATTCTTCGCAGCTGGAACTTCGGCTGCCGTGATGCGCCGCCACCAGGAGCGTCACCATCCCCCCCTCGATGCGCGGAACGATGGACCTTTCGACTTTCTCGCCGATATCACCCGGAAGGACCAGTCTGGTTTTGCCAAAAGTTATCTCCACTACCAGAGAAAGGCTGTTCAAGTCCTTCGGGCAAGCATGTTCCAGAAACTCCGCGGTGGGGTGCAGAAGCCGCGCTCCGGCCGGACCTATTGCCACGTTTTTTAGCAGACCGGGAAAGGTGCGGATCGCGATCTTTCGCTTCGCCGCTATTTCGTCCAGGTGGTGACGAATTACGGTTGCTTCATGGTCCTCCCCTGATATTTCGCTCGTCCAGAACTCGCCCACATCGAAATTTCGCAGGATGAAGTAAAGCCCCAGCGCGTGGTCGGGGTGATAATGAGACAGCACCACGTAGTCGAGTCTGCGGATGGACTCGTGCCACAAAAACGGGGCCAGCACTTCGCTGCCGATATCATAGGAGCTGTCGGGGAATCCTCCGCTGTCCACCAGCATGGTCTGACCCGCGGGAAACCTGACAAGGGCGGAAGAGCCCTGTCCCACGTCGATTATGTCAACTCCCAGCATGCCCGTGCCCCCCGGCCGGAGCAGGCGACCCGCACCGCTGTTTATCGTTAGCACCAAACAGACCAGCACGGTGCAGGC
>JARLHP010000193.1 GCA_031292195.1 Syntrophobacteraceae bacterium | reverse complement strand
GTAGAGTCGCTCCCCGCACCGAAGGCAGACCTCTGCACTTACTTTTACGGTCGCTGTGTTGAGCCCGCCCCGCAGAAGCTTTTCAACCTCCTTTGCCACCATCTCACTTCCACATACCGGGCATTTCTCAAATGGCATCATTGTCTCTTCCTCTCCCGCCAGTTGATCCACCGGTGGGGTCAGGGCGGTACACGGTTATAAGCACTGCCCACTCATTATCTTCATTATGAGCCCAAACCGTGTGAACGGGGTTACCGCCAAAGGTCCTCCCGAAAATTAGGCAGCTTGGGTAGGGCTTATCAACCGGGTAATTCTCAATGATCTCTCCGTGAAGCACCGAAAAATAAATCTCGTCGAATGTCAGGTCATCAGCCTCGGCTACCTCATCGGCATGATCGCTTATACGGATCAATGCCCCGGCTAATTGCAGAAATTATACTCTCGATGTCCATTATACCTCAAAAGTGCGCTGTTCCTTCCCGGCCCGACCCAATCCCGCTAATTTGAAACCCAACAGCCTTTCTTTGGCATACTTTCGTCCCTAACAACTTCACTGAGCCACAGTCAGAATATATCATCCTTCACTCAACCTCGCCATGATTCCAGCATCCGCCAAGTCAATATTTCTTGCGTTGAGTCGAAAGGACACACCACCTAATAACAAACTATGAGACCACAAATGTGAAAACTCGCATGTTTGTTCACTGGAACTACTCACCCCGCCCCGCACCGGCGGTTTGCCGACCTCTCGCATAGCGCCACTTTGGCGAGGCAGAAGCGGGACCTCTCGACAATGGCGTCCCGACCGGCGGTGAAAGCCTTAAGGCAAGTTGTGTCGGGGAGAGGGCGGCCGGTCAAAAGGGCAGACCTGCGGCGAATGGGCGGCATCACGCGGAACCACGGAGACAGTGGCCATCGGACTGGAATCAGTCTCACCAATACCTGCATTGATTACCGAACATTGAGCGAGATCGGCCACGGAGGATGGATCTTCGACCAGCGAAGGTATAATAGAGTGGAAATACACTGGATTCCGGCTTTCGCCGGAATGACGAAATCCGGTTCATCGAATACTTGGAGCATGTTCGCTAATCAATGAAGGTTTTAGTAACCTGGCGTGAGCGCGATGGAATCCCTCCAGAACAGAATACCCCCTGGTTCATCCGCGGTGAGTCCTGTTGCTTTTGCTTATAGAACGCTATAATGGAGCGGTTCGCGCCGGGCCGGCTTTGCGGCCGAGACCGGCAATGGTCCGAAGTTTCAAAGACACTTAAGGGTTATTACATGTTCGATAAAGATCTGCTCATATTTGGCTGTGGCAATACCTTGCTGGGAGACGACGGTTTTGGCCCGGCGGTAATAGAGCACCTCGCCGCAACTTTTTCGTTGCCTCCCTCGGTCATGGCCATGGACGCCGGAACGGGAATTCGGGGTATTCTTTTCGACCTGATGCTGATCGAGCCCAAACCGCGCAAGATCATCGTGATCGACGCCGTGGATTACCCGGATCGCGTGCCCGGGGAGCTCTTCGAGATACCGGTGGAGGGAGTACCGGCCGGGAAGGTTTCCGATTTTTCGATGCACCAGTTTCCGACCGTGAATATGTTACAAGAATTAAAAGACCATGCGGAACTGGCAGTGCAAATCCTGGTGGTGCAGATCGAATCGATACCCGACGAGGTGCGCCCCGGGCTTTCGGCCCCCGTGGCCGAAGCCGTACCTCGCGCCTGCGAATTTTTGATTCGCGAAATAGAAAAATCAGTTCCGGAAAAATAGATCTTACTTAGCCCGCAGATGCTGAAGCTGAATGATTTTATCGGCCTTGACCAATTTCCATAAGTCATCTAGAATGCGAACCAATATTCGCAAAAGGGCATATCATGGCGATAATGAAGCTCCGCACCAAAGTGCGGCGGGAGCAGATAGTCCAGGCAGCCCTGATGCTCATTGCCGATAAGGGCGTAAACAGGTTTAACATGGCTGAACTGGCGCGCCATACGGGCCTGGGGGTTTCCTCGCTCTATCGGCACTTTCCCGGCAAGGACCAGATCCTGGACGCGGTTCTCGACCTTCTTCGCGAGAGGCTTCTTGGCAACGTGCGAATTGCCGTGGGGCAAGGGGCAAACCCGCAGGAGCAACTGCGGTGCCTTCTGGCTCTGCACATGCGGTTGATTCTCGAATATCAGGCCATCCCCCGGCTTTTTTTCTCCGGGGACCTCTATGTCGGTCATCCGGCGCGAAGGGCCAAGCTGAGCGGGATTGTCATGACCTACCTGGAGGAAGTCGCCGGCATTATCCGCCAGGGCCAGCGGGAGGGCGCCTTTCGGCCGGATCTCGACCCGGGCGCGGCCTCCGTGGTGTTTCTGGGGTTGATTCAACCGCCGGCCATCCTGTGGCACCTGAGCGAGGGTGAATTCAATGTCGGAAAGCAGATGGACAACGCGTGGCCGCTATTCCAGGAGGCCATACGGATGCGGTAGCCCCTCGGAAGAGAGCGGCTCTTCTGAGAAGCCAATAGAAACAGGAGGACACGATGAAAAAAATTAATCTCTACGAGGCCAATGGATTTTCGGAGAAAACCTTTAAGAACCTTCTGGTTCATGACTCCCCCTATTTCAAGATTTTAAACTTCAACTTCAAGGCCGGCCAGGAATTGCCCGTGCACTCTCACGACATCGAGGGGCAGGCGAGCCTGGTCGTAATCGAGGGTGAGGGGGAGTTTCTGGGCAAGGACGGCGCCACCATCCCGGCCAAAGCCGGAGACGTTTTGATCTCGGATATCAGCGAACCCCACGGACTAAGAGCCAAGACGGACCTGCGGTTGCTGGTGACCATTGCGCCGCCGATTTGACTTTTCCCTCTATTTTGACCTTCCAAGTTGAAAAATCTCTCCGCTGCCGCGAGCTAAATTGACTTGAGTCAATGTCCTTCAAACGGAAATGTCCTATTGATTTTGGAAAAATGACGATTGCTCGGAGTTCCATACGTTTTAAAAATAACCCCCGGAAAACGGTAAAAGGAGAGGTAAATGTTTTGTTTTCAATGCCAGGAGACCGCCAAGAACACGGGTTGCACCCTCAGGGGCGTTTGCGGAAAACCGGAAGAAACCGCCAACCTTCAAGACCTTCTGATCTATTCGCTTAAAGGGATCGCCATCTATGGCGAGCGGTTGAGGGATTTGGGGGGAGTGGACACTCAGACCGGCCTCTTTGTGGCAAAAGGGTTGTTTGCAACCATTACCAATGCCAACTGGGACCAGGCGCGATTCGTGGCCACGATCAAAGAGGCGTTGAAGCGGCGGGAAGAGTTGCGCACCAGGTTTCTTACGGCCTACAAACAAAAGACCGGCAAAGAGTTCGCCGAAACCTTGCCCGATGCCGCCACCTGGTTTGCCGACGATACGGCCGCTTTTGCCGAGAAGGCCAAGTCGGTGGGGGTTCTCAGCACCGGCAATGAAGACGTGCGGTCTTTGCGCGAGCTTCTGGTAATAGGGATCAAAGGCGTTTGCGCCTATGCCGACCATGCGGCCGTCCTGGGGTTTGAAAAGCAGGAAATCTACGACTTCGTCATGGAGGCCCTGGCGTCCACCACCAAAGAACTCTCGGTGGATCAAATGGTCGGGCTGGTCATGAAAGCGGGAGAAACGGCGGTAGCGACCATGGCTTTGCTGGACGAAGCCAACACATCGACCTACGGCCATCCGGAGCTTACCAGGGTCAACATCGGCGTCCGCAAAAACCCGGGAATTCTGATCAGCGGCCATGATCTAAAAGACATGGAAGAGCTTCTGGAGCAAACCCGGGGCACGGGGGTCGACGTGTACACCCACGGGGAAATGCTCCCGGCAAACTATTACCCGGCGTTCAAAAAACAGGACCATATGGCCGGCAACTACGGCAGTTCCTGGTGGCATCAGAACCAGGAGTTCGAATCCTTTAACGGCCCCGTCCTCCTTACCACCAACTGCCTGGTTCCGCTGAAGAAGGAAAACACGTATCTCGACCGGCTCTATACGACGGGCGTGGTGGGCTATGAGGGCGCACCACACATTGCGGACCGGCCGGCCGGAGGGGCCAAGGATTTTTCCGCCCTGATCGCCCGGGCCAAAAGCTGCCCCCCGCCGACTGAAATCGAAACCGGCTCGATTCTGGGAGGATTTGCCCACAACCAGGTGCTGGCTCTTGCGGACAAAGTGGTCGAGGCGGTCAAATCCGGAGCGATAAAGCGCTTCGTGGTCATGGCCGGGTGCGACGGCCGCCAGAAAGGCCGTGAGTATTTCACCGGTGTGGCGGAAAACCTGCCCGAAGATACGGTGATCCTTACCGCCGGGTGCGCCAAGTATCGCTACAACAAGCTGAATCTGGGCGACATCGGCGGTATTCCCCGGGTGCTCGACGCCGGTCAGTGCAACGACTCCTATTCCCTGGCCCTGGTGGCTCTCAAGCTAAAGGAAGTGTTCGGACTGGCCGATATTAACGACCTGCCGATCTCCTACGACATCGCCTGGTACGAGCAAAAGGCCGTGGCCGTGCTTCTGGCGCTCCTTTCCCTGGGGGTCAAGGGCATTCGGCTGGGTCCCACCCTGCCCGGGTTTCTATCCCCCAACGTGGCCAACGTCCTGATCGAAAAGTTCAACCTCAAACCCATAGGCACCATCGAGGGTGACATTGCGGCAATGATGGCCGGGAAATAGCTCCCACCTGCAAATCGGTGGGTGCGGCCGAGCGAAGGTCAAAAGAGCGGGGGAGCGTCTCCCCCGCGCCCCCCGGGATTTGGCCATACGCGCTGCGCGCGTATGGCCGAGGGCAAGAGGGTTTCGAAAGGAAAAAGAAATGGGACGAAGAGTCAAGCTTGATGAAGACTGTTGTATCGGGTGCGGCGCCTGTGCCGAACTCTGTCCGGATGTATTCGAAATGAACGAAGAGGGCGACAAGGCGTATGTCATCCTTCCGGAGGGAGGAAACGAAGACTGCGTACAGGAAGCTATCGACACGTGCCCCAGCGAGTGCATTTCCCGGGAGTAACCGCACCGCCTGGTCGGTGCGGACCTTTGCATGGAGGTGACAATATGTTTGTGGTTTTGATTTCTTTTCCGCCCATAAAGGCAGGTAAGGACGCTGAGTTTCGCGAATGGTTCGCCAAGACGAACCAAAAGTTTTCTCAGCACAAAGGTTTTATCGGAAGGAGGCTGCTCAAGCCGGTAAAGGATGGCAACTACGCGGCCATAGTGGAGTTTGAAGACCGGGAGGCTTTCAACACCATGCACGGCAGCCCCGACCATGATGTGGCCGGTGAGCAGGTGACTCCGTTATTCGACGGCCGCCCCACACCTCAATTTTACGAGGTTCTCATAGGATAAACGGTGTCGGTCAACCAATCCGAACCGGAGGCGGTGGTGATAGAGCATTCATTGCGGCCATCTATCGCTATTATTCCGGGGAGTTCGGGACGGTGAACCGAGGCTTTTCCATGAAGAAAGCAACATGGATGCGACGAAGAACGAGTCTTTTTTTACTGGTAGGGGCGATCGTCGGAGTTGCACTATCGTTTACCACCTATAAGGTCTCGGAATCGACGGCCGGAGCTGACTTTTGCGGGTCCTGCCACACCATGAAACCTTTCGTGTCGACCTTCCATATCCACGTGCACGGCGGTGACAACGAGTTCGGGTATGAAGCGAAGTGTAACGACTGCCACCTGCCCCACGACGGCCTGGCCCATTATTTGTTGGTCAAAGCCAAAGCGAGCGCCAACGATATGTGGGTGGAAACCTTTCATAACACCGCAACGATAGACTGGCCTCAAAAATTAAAAGACGGACAGCGCTTTGTTTATGACAGCGGCTGCCTGGAGTGCCACGGTCACCTGCGGGAAAAGACTCTATCCAATCCACGCGCCTTCTTGCCGCACAGAATATACTTTTCCGGGACAACCACGAAAACCTGCGCGGATTGCCACAGCAATGTCGGTCACAAACATTTGGCGGAATATATTCAAAAATAGCAACGGAGGTTTGTATGCGAAAAGCGGCGGGTTTCCTATCGGTTTTCTTAATTTTTATGATGGGCGGTCTTTTTTGGCATATCGCCATGGCTGCCGACAGTCAGCCTTCGCCCAAAACCGCGAAAAGCTGCCCGCCCCAGCCGAAGGATAATACTTCCTACCTGCGCTATCCCAATATTGCCTTCCAGGAGAAAATGAGCTCCGCAAAAGGCACCGCCATAACCAAACAGGCCGCGGAGTGCATAGCCTGCCATTCCAGCAAGACGCCGGCTGTCGTTCAGGATTGGTCGAAAAGTGCCATGGCGCACGCCGGCATCAGTTGTTTCGACTGCCACACGGTATCCAAAGACAACCCCATGGCCAACCAGAACTGCCCCGGGGTCAAAGGGACCGACATTTATGTCAGCTCCCTGGTGTCGCCCAAGACCTGCGAAAAATGCCATCCCACCGAGGTGAAGCAATTTCAGCAAAGCGGCCATGCCCGAGGCGCCATACAGGCGGTATCCCAACCCGCCGACCTGGCGCTCATCGCCCATGAGGACATGAATATGCCTCAATTTAAAGATGCCGTATTTTTGACCGGCTGCGCGCAGTGTCATGGCTCGCAAATAAAGATGGGCGCCGACCACATGCCCACGGCAGGCTCCTGGCCGGTCCACGGGATCGGCACCCTCTATCCCGACGGCGGGGTCGGCAACTGCACCGGGTGCCACCTGAACCACCAGTTTTCCATAGCCCAGGCCAGAAAGCCCTCTTCGTGCGGCACCTGTCATTTGGGCCCCGACCACCCCGATATCGAGATTTACACCCAGTCGGTTCACGGCATGCTGTTTGAGGCCCGCGGGGATCAATTTCATTGGGACAGCCCCCCCGGCGGCTGGCAGCCGGGCGTCGACTACTCCGCGCCCACCTGCGCCACATGCCACATGAGCGGTGTAAACGGCCTGCAGCCGACCCACAACGTGGACTTGAGACTCAAGTGGAACCTCTGGGCGCCTGTTTCCAATCCCAGAACGGGGGGCTATGACACGGCGGCAAAGACCTATATGGAAACGGGCAAGCTCACCGAAGGCACTCCCCTGGCCGGAAACCCGCAAGGCCCCGAAGCGGCCAGAAAAGATATGCTCCAGGTTTGCTCGGCCTGCCATTCGGCCCAGTTTGCCCAAAACTACCTGGCAACGGCCGATAAGCAGGTGGAACTCTACAACAAGTACTCCCACGCCGCCTCGGAGATGATCGATACGCTCACCAAGAAAAACCTGATGATGAAAGACCCCTGGGCCGACCCGGCCTTCAGGGCCTACTACTACATGTGGCATCATGAGGGCAGAAGAATGCGGCAGGGCGCGGTCATGGAAGGCCCGGATTATTCTCACTGGCATGGCGTGTTTCAACTGCAGCAAAGTCTTAGAATACTCCAGGCGATCTACAACCAGCGCATAAGAACGGGTAAAATCGACTACGACCAGACAGGCGGCGTGGGCGTGGGCGAATAGGCCGGCGTACCGCCGAGTGCGGATCCCGGGTGGGCGACAGCGTAGAGACTGTGCCCTAAGAGCTTGACCCAAGCGCATGAGAATGAATTTTGGCGCCGGAGGCGCCTGCGTCCCGGTCGCGGGCTGCAAGCCCGCGATCCGGACCTGTGGGGTGCAGGGCGGACACCGTCCCTGCGCTTTTAGTTCTTTCCATCTGAGTATTAAAGCAACAGTATCGGGGGCATTACGACACAGTCTCGTAGCGCTTCCCACCCGGGAAGTTTTTCAGATGTACACCGCGGAGTCCGGAGTGATTATGCAAAGAGAAAATCTTATCTCCCTGTTGCGCTTCTTTAAGCCCCGCGCCCGGCGGGAGAGCGCCAAGAAGGAAAAACTGGCCGGAGGCTGGGCGGAGGTCCGCACGGGGGGGCGCTCCTGGGAGGACTACCACCGAAGGCGCTGGCAGTATGACAAGGTGGTGCGCTCCACCCACGGCGTCAACTGCACCGGGTCGTGCTCCTGGAACGTCTACGTAAAGGACGGGATAATCGTCTGGGAGACTCAACGCGGCGATTATCCCGGCTGCGGGGAGGAGAGCCCCGACTATGAACCGCGAGGCTGCCCCCGGGGCGCCACTTTTTCCTGGTACGCCTACAGCCCGCTGCGGGTCAAATACCCCTATATACGCTCCGAGCTTTTACAGATGTGGCGGGAGGCGCTGGAATCCCACGACGATCCCGTCGCCACCTGGCGCAGCATCGTTGAAGATCCGGTGAAGGCCCGCAAATACCGGCGGGCGCGGGGAAAAGGCGGCCTTGTGCGGGTCTCCTGGGAGGAGGCCACAAATCTGGTCGCCGCCTCCCTGGTCTACACCATTCAAAAATACGGCCCCGACCGCATCTTCGGCTTTACTCCCATTCCCGCCATGTCCATGGTCTGCTACGCCTCCGGCGCCCGGTTTCTTTCTCTTATCGGCGCCTCCATGGTCAGCTTCTACGACTGGTATTGCGACCTGCCCCCGGCTTCCCCCCAAATCTGGGGCGACCAGACCGATGTTCCGGTAAGCGGCGACTGGTTCAACGCCACCTACATGATCGTGTGGGGAACCAACCTGCCCATGACCCGCACCCCGGACGCCCATTTCTACACCGAGGCCCGGTACCGGGGCGCCAAAGTGGCGGCCGTGGCCCCCGACTATGCCGAGTACGTAAAATTCGCCGACACCTGGCTGCCCGCCAAAGCCGGCACGGACGGAGCGCTGGCCATGGCCATGGTCTTCGTGATCTTTAAGGAATTCTATATCGACCGGGCCGCGCCCTACTTTACCGATTATGCCAGGCGGTATACCGACCTGCCTTTTGTGGTCATGCTGCGAAAACAGGACGGCCGGTATGTCTCGGACCGTTTCCTGCGGGCGAGCGACCTGCACCCCGATCTTTCCCGCGGCGACTGGAAAACCGTGGTCTATGACGGCGCCACCGATTCCTACGTGGTCCCAAACGGCAGCATCGGGTTTCGCTGGGAGGAAAATGGCAAGTGGAACATCCACCTCGAAGACTCGGCAAGCGGAGCGGCCATTGAGCCTGCCTTGAGCTTTGCCGAAGACTCCGCGCAGTGGGTTTCGGTTGGTTTTCCGCTTTTCGAAAAGAGCGCGGCCGGGGTCAGGGAGGGCAGCGTTCCGGTAAAAAGAATCGATGTGCGGGGTGAACAGATCCTGGTGACCACCGTGTTCGATCTCATGGCGGGAAATCTGGGAGTGGATCGCGGCCACGGGGGGGACTGCGCCCGGGACTACGACGACCCGGTCGCCTATACGCCCGCCTGGCAGGAGAAGATCACAGGGGTTTCTAGAGACGACGTTATCCGGGTGGCGCGGGAATTTGCCCACAATGCGGAGATCACCCGCGGCAGATCGATGATCTTTCTGGGGGCGGGCACCAACCATTGGTACCATAGCGATATGAGCTACCGGACCATCATCAGCCTCACCGAGCTGTGCGGCTGCCAGGGGGTAAACGGCGGAGGCTGGGCCCACTACGTGGGACAGGAAAAGGTCCGCCCCCTGGCCGGCTGGACGAATGTGGCCTTCGGGCTGGACTGGCTGCGGCCTCCCCGCCAGCACAACGGGACTTCCTTCTTCTACTTTGCCACCGACCAGTGGCGATACGAAAATATCGATCCCGCCAATTTCGTCTCCCCCCTTTACGGACAGCACGAAGCAAAACACCTGGCCGACTACAACGTTCTTGCGGCAAGACTCGGCTGGCTACCCTCCTACCCCCAGTTCGACCGCAATCCCCTGGATATATGCCGGGAGGCGATGGAAAACGGGGCGCACTCCGACGAACAGATCGTTCAATACGCGACAGAAAAGCTAAAGAGCGGGGATCTCAAGTTTGCCATCGAAGATCCCGCAGAGCCTGCCAATTACCCGCGGCTGCTTTTTTTGTGGCGTTCCAACCTGCTGGGAGCAAGCGGCAAGGGACACGAGTATTTCCTGAAACACCTACTGGGGACCGAAAACGCTTTATTGAACGAAGAAAATGAACAATCCGCGGGGCCCTGCGAGATGAAGTCAAAACCGGCGGACCCCGACGGCAAGCTGGACCTTCTGGTCACCCTCGAAATTCGCATGAACACCAGCGCTCTTTACTCGGACGTCGTTTTGCCCGCCGCCACCTGGTATGAGATGCACGATATCAGCACGACCGATCTGCACCCCTTTATCCACCCGTTCAATCCGGCGGTCGAACCGGCCTGGGAGACCAAGACCAACTGGGAGCAGTTCAAAGCAATCGCCAAAAGGTTCTCGGAGCTGGCGCAGCAGCACCTGGGGGTCCAAAAGGACCTGGTGGCCACACCCCTTGCCCACGATTCGCCGGCCGAACTGGCCCAGCCCCTGGGCAAGGTAAAAGACTGGAAGAAGGGCGAAACCGAAGCCATTCCGGGAGAGACCATGCCCAAACTGCAGGTGGTGACCCGGGACTTTCCCAATAGTTTTAAGATGATGACCTCCCTGGGGCCCCTGGTGGAAAAAGTCGGCATAGGCGTAAAAGGGGTCTCCTGGCAAAGCGGTGAAGAATACCGAAGGCTCAAGGATATTTTGGGTACGGTCAGGGCCGAGGGCATTAGCCGCGGGCTGCCGGACCTGGATTCAGCCAGGCAGGTGGCCGAAACCATTTTGACCCTCTCCCCGGAAACCAACCCGCAGGTGGCCGCCCGGGCCTGGAAAAGCCTGGAGCGAAGAACCGGCCTCGATCTCTCCCACTTTGGCTGCGGCCAAGGGGAAAGCCTGCGCTTCGCCGATATAGACGCCCAGCCCCGCAAGGTCCTTACCACCCCCACCTGGAGCGGCGTGGAGGGCGAGACCCGATCCTATTCTCCGTTTGTGATCAACATAGAGGAGAAAATCCCGTTTCGGACCCTCACCGGAAGGGCCCAGTTCTACCAGGACCATGAATGGATGCTGGCCTTCGGCGAAGGGCTCCCCCTTTTCCGCCCGCCCCTGGACATGCAACTCCTGGGCTCTACCCGGGTCGATCATTTGCGAAAGCAAGGCAAGGACCTGGTGCTCAACTACCTGACCCCGCACTCCAAATGGTCCATCCACAGCACCTACTCGGATACCCTCACCATGCTGACCCTTTTTCGGGGAGGCGAAGCCATCTGGATCAACAATGAAGACGCGACGCTAATAGACGTAAAGGATAACGACTGGGTGGAGTGTTTCAACGTGAACGGCGTGGTCATGGCCAAGGCGGTGGTCAGCCACCGGATTCCGCGCGGCAAGGCTTTCATGTATCACGCCCAGGAGCGGCTGATAAACACGCCGGGCTCCAATATTTCGAAACAGCGCGGAGGCACCCACAACTCCGTAACCCGCATCTTCATGAAACCGACCCAGATGATCGGCGGGTATGCCCACCTCAGCTACGGTTTCAACTATTACGGGCCGACCGGCGCGCAGCGCGACGAGGTGGTGGTGGTGAGAAAGGCCGGGGAGGTAGAGTGGTATGAAGATTAAAGCTCAAATCGGCATGGTCATGAACTTGGACAAATGCCTCGGCTGCCACACCTGCAGCATACCCTGCAAGAATGTCTGGACCAACCGCGCCGGGGCCGAGTACATCTGGTATAACAACGTCGAGACCAAACCGGGGATAGGCTACCCCAAAAACTGGGAAAACCAGCAGCGCTGGAAAGGCGGCTGGACCCTTCGCGGCAAACGGCTCGCCTTGCGCTCCGGAGGTCACTCCGTAAAATTCGCCAAAATTTTCTACAACCCCGACCTGCCGCTCATAGACGATTACTATGAACCCTGGAGCTATGACTACGAAAAGCTCACCGAGAGCCCCCGGCAGAAGCACCAGCCGGGAGTGCGTCCCAAATCGCTCATAACCGGCGAGAACATGCGGATCCAGTGGGGACCCAACTGGGAAGACGACCTGGCGGGGGCCAATGTGACCGGCCTGGATGATGTCAATTTCACCGGGCTGGAAAAAGAGATCTACCTGCGGTTCCAAAATGTCTTCATGCTCTACCTGCCCAGGCTCTGCGAGCATTGTCTGAACCCCGGCTGTGTGGCCTCCTGTCCCTCGGGGGCCCTGTACAAACGCGATGAAGACGGCATCGTGCTGGTCGACCAGGAGCGCTGCCGGGGATGGCGCTACTGCGTTTCCGGATGCCCCTACAAGAAAGTCTATTACAACTGGAAAACCGGGCGCTCCGAAAAATGCTTGTTCTGCTACCCGCGCATCGAGGCGGGTCTTCCCACTCTGTGTGCGGAGAGCTGTGTGGGGCGCATCCGGTATATCGGCGTGATGCTCTACGACGCCGATCGGGTCCCCGCAGCCGCGGCTGCGGCCGAAAAGGACCTCTACCGCGCCCAAACCGATCTGTTCCTGGACCCAAACGATCCGGCAGTTGCCTCCGAGGCCGCGGCCGCGGGAATTCCATCTCATATGATCGATGCGGCCAAAAACTCGCCGGTCTACAAGCTGGCCGTGGAGTGGCGCCTGGCCCTGCCCCCCCACCCCGAATTCCGGACCCTTCCCATGGTCTGGTATATCCCGCCGCTAAGCCCCATCGTTGATTTCGCAGACCAGGCCGAGGGGGCCCACATGGTGGATCGCCTGCGAATACCGGTAAAGTATCTGGCCAACCTGCTGGCCGCGGGCGATGAGGCCCCGGTACGCCTGGCGCTAAAAAGGCTCATCGCCCTGCGCGCCTACATGAGGTCCAAACAGCTCGCCGCCGGCGTGCCCCCGGCCGGCGTGCCACCGGTGCCAGGAGCTAAATCGCTGGGCGCAGAGCCGGGAGAGGACGGCGGCCTGGACGAGGTCGGCCTCAGCACCTCGGCGGCGGATGAAATGTACCGGCTGCTCGCCCTGGCCAAATACCGGGACCGGTTCGTGATTCCCACGGTGCAAAGT
>JARLHP010000192.1 GCA_031292195.1 Syntrophobacteraceae bacterium | reverse complement strand
GGATCGTGCCAGGACAGGAGAACTCTTGCCCCGGTGCTTTTAAACCGGGAGAGGTTCTCAGCGCTGGTATCGTCTTCCAGGTCCACCCAGTCCGCACCGCACCGGGCCGCATCCTGGAGCATTGCAAGCCGGCAATCCTCGGCCCCCTGGAAGTCGCCCATCTGCCGGACCGGCCGGTTAGTGGCGATGACCGGAAGCCTGGGCTTTGCTCGTAGCGCTTCGCAAAAAAGTCTCACCTCACCCGGCGAACGGTTGCTGGCAAACCTATCCATTCGCCACTCCAGCAGATCTATCTCCGGGTGGTTCAGCCATTGGGGAAATTTATCCAGGGAGCACTCCCCCAGACACCCGCAGATGCCCTCCCGGTTTTCTACCGCCTCCCCGCTCACCTGGTCCCCCGCCCTTCAGCAATAGTCGGCATGTTTTCCTTTTCGATTCTAAAAGGCTGCGCCGGGTCCCCTTTGGGGTAGGACCCGAGGATCTTCACAAAGGTCACATTTCGCGCCAGGTTCTCCATGGCCGTTCGGATAACGCCTTGGTCCCGGTGACCGTCTATATCGGCGAAAAACAGATACTGGCCGGGAAAGATTTTGTTCGGGCGCGATTCGATGCGGGACATGTTGGTGGCCGAAAGGGAGGAAAGGGCTGCTAAGAGCGCCCCCGGCTTATCGGAGACCGAAAAGAGAAGCGAGGTCTTGTCGTTGCCGGTCGGTGGATTTACATGGTGCCCCAGCGCCAGAAACCGCGCGGTGATTCCCGGAACGTCCTCTATCCGCTCGGCTAGAACGCCCAGGCCGTAGCGCTGCGCCGCGTAGAGGTTGCAGATGGCGGCCCCGCCGCGGTCCTCCCCCGCCAGCATGGCGGCCCGCGCGGTGGAGGAACATTCCATACCCTCCACCTGGCCCAGGTTTTCCGCCAGCCACCCGCGGCACTGAGACAAGGCCTCGGTGCGCCCGTAGACACGCTTTACGGCGTCAAGGCCGGAAACCGCACCGCACAGGTAGTGCGATATTTCCAGGTAGCACTCACTTACCACCCGCACATCGTGGGTATAGAGAAGATCGATCCCGTGGCCGCCCCACCCCTGCAGGGTGGCCTCGATCGGAATCACCGCCAGATGCGCCTTGCCCTTGAGAAACGTGTCGAATACCTCTTCCATGGAGGAGCAGGGCAGAAAGGAGGCCGAATGGCCCAAAAGCGACATGGCCGCCAGGTGGGAGGTAGTCCACTCCGGACCGGGATAAGCCACCTGGAGCCTGTACTGCATCAGGCGCGAAGCGGCGAAAATTTCACGATAGATGGCCCGAAGAGATTCATCGGACAAGGGCCCCGTGTTAAGCTGGGAGATGTGCCGCACGACTTGCTGCTCACGTTCCGGGTGAAAGGTGGGCAGGCTGGCCGTAGCCTTTATACGGCCCACTTCCACGGCGAGTTCCATGCGCCGGTTGAGAAGCACGACCAGTTCCGAGTCCACACGGTCTATTTCCCGTCTCATTTTTTCGAGATCGCTGTTCACTTCCGCCAACCTGATCCAAGGCGAGGAGTAAGGGGGTCCATCGGGATCATCCTCCAATAGAAAACATGGGCCGGGAGATGCACTTGCGAAAAGCGGGGTTGCTCAAGTGGTGCTTTTCAGGCTTTTTGTTTATAGCCGCACGCATCGCGGCGGCGATATCCTGGTCGGAAGCGGCCCCCCGCAGCAATGTGCGGAGATCCGTTTCCTCGACGGAAAAAAGGCAGGTCCTCAGTTTCCCGTCCGCGGTCAACCTCAGCCGGTTGCAGCTCGGGCAAAAATGGTCGGACACCGGACTGATGATCCCAATTTTGCCCATGGCCCCTTTAAAGGCGTAATGCAGCGCCGGGCCGAAGCTGTCCCCACCGCCCGAGGCCTCCTCCAGGGGCCCCATACGGCGCAGTCGCTCGAGGATCTCGCCGGCCGCAATGAACCTGGACTCGTACTGGCTCTCTTGAAAAGGCATAAATTCTATAAACCGTACGTGAAACGGATAGCGGAAGGTCAACCCGGCCAGGTCTTCGATCTCATCGTCATTTACCCCGGCCATGATCACCGTGTTGAGCTTGACCGGCGAAAAACCGGCCCGCCAGGCAGCCATGATCCCTTCCCAAACCCGGCCGAAAAGGTCCCTTCTGCTGATTTGCAAAAACTTTTCCGGTTTGAGGGTATCCAGACTGATATTGACGCGCTTGACGCCGGCCCGGAAAAGCCCTTCGGCATGCTCGGAAAGCAGGACGCCATTGGTGGTAAGCGTCAGGCTGCGAAGACCCGGCATCCTGGCTATACTTTCACACAAACTCAAGGCGTCTTTTCTCACCAGGGGCTCTCCCCCGGTTATGCGCACCTTGGATATGCCCATGGATATCGAAATCCGGGCAAGCCTCACGACCTCCTCGTAGCTCAAAATCTCCGAGTGGTCGAACTTCGCGACGCCGTCTTCGGGCATGCAGTAGACACAGCGAAGATTGCACCTGTCGGTTATCGACAACCTCAGGTAATCGATCTTCCGGTGAAAAGAATCGGTCGGCGGCGCGGGCATCCAGTTTTTCCTGTCCAGAAAACTATTATTTTACCACATTTATTTATTCAATTCATAACATCGACACGAGTTTTTATAAAGCGCCATCTTCAAAGCGGTCTATCAAAAGAGCTATCTTCCAGGCATGCAGGCTTGACCAGAGGCCGCAGTTCGGGGCCCGATTTTTCCGCAGCCGCAAGGAAGGACAAGGAAAGCGGGAATTTGCCCCACCGTAAAAGGCTCTTGACTTTCGGGCGGCGCTATGGTTTATGACGGACCGGTCAGTATCGTTTGAAAGGGTGGGTTGTGGGAAAAAATCAGTCCGGGCAAGATTTGTCCGCCGTTTTGAAAAAAATGGCCATCGAGGGAAACAGGCAGGGGCTCCTGGAGGCCCTGTCGTTGGAGTTTGCGGCCTGCCCCCCCGAAAGGCTCATCGATGAGCTGGCCCACTGGCTGCTCCACTTCCGCACCACCGTTCGGGCAAGGCCTCAGCAGATCAAGGCCTGTTTTTCGGTCATGCTCGAAGTGATGGGGGAAATCGCGCTAAGTAAGTCCATACCGGCCTCCATTTTCTACCCCGGCCTTACGCAGAAGATACTGATCGAGGAAGCAACTCCCCTCATGCCCAGGCAGGACGCCAAGGAAAGGGTCCTTGAAGCGGCGCTGGAAGTCTTTTCCCAAAAGGGCTTCCATCCTGCCACCATGGACGAGATCGCCGAAAAAGCCGGGGTCGGGAAAGGGACCCTTTACCGCCATTTCGAAACGAAGGAAAAACTTTTCTCGGAACTGGTGCGCATCAGGCTGGAACAACTCGAAAAGAACGCCGTTGCGGCTATCGATGCCCAAGATGACGTTCTCGCCATGATTTCCAAGTACATCCGCATTTATTTCGATTTCTTCGATCGAAACCAGCGACTCTACCGGCTGATCATGCAGGAAGATCTGGACCTTGTGGAACATTCTCCCGACCAGTACTTCAAGAAGGTGTTGCGGGCCGTTCCCAATCTCAAGAGAAAGATCTACGAGGGGACTCAGCAGGGGATACTGAAGGACGTTGATTTTCAGACGGTTTTCTACGGCACCATAGGCTTTGCGCACGGAGTGATCCAGAAATGGCTCGCCAGGGATTGCTGCTATCCGCTCTCCGATGAGATCCCCGGCGTGCTGGAAGTCCTGTTCCACGGGTTCGTAAAGGATGCCCGAAGAATAGGCGCTTCCGCCACGGCAGAGCGCGGCGCCGGCAATGGATGTGAACGGATTTTGCGGTTGAAGCAAAAGGATTCGAAGACCACCAATAACCAGAGGAGGATTAAATGAGCATGTCGGCTGAACAGACCAAAATAATCAATATCATCGCAAACCAGCTGGGAGTGGACAAGGAAATGGTGACCGGGGGCGCCAATATAGTCGACGACCTTGGCGCCGATTCCCTGGACGTGGTGGAACTGGTGATGGCGCTCGAGGAAGCTTTCGATACGGAAATCCCGGACGAGGAAGCCGAAAAGATTCGCACCGTTCAGGACATCTTCGATTATATGGATAAAAAGGCCGCGGCATAACGGCGGAAAGCTCTGAAGCGGAAAGCGTGGGGCCATGATGCGCTCCATGCTTTCCGCCCGGCGCCTAGCCCTTTCCGCTCCCAGTTTTTCCTTCCGGGGGTTCCCGATGACCAGCCTCCAGGTTCTGCCCTCCATCGAGCGAGTGGTCGCTCACAGCCGCTCGGTCCTATTCCATCAAGACCGCATAGCACCCGCCATCACCCGGTGGGGCCACACCGCCCATCCGTTCCAGCCCTGGGAACATCCCTGCCATTTTTTCGACGGCACGGAGCGGACCGTCCGGTGGATTTTCACCCTCGACGTTTTGAACCACTGCTTCTGGCCCGATCCGGAACAACCCGCCTGGTCGGTCCTCTACCAAAGCGCAGCCTTCTCGGGGTACTGGGGTTTGGCCGCGGCGCTAAAGCGCGCCCTGGAGCAGGGGCTCCCGATAACAGAGCCCCGATTCCTGGCGGACATTTCCGAAGCCGGGCTGGCAGAAATCCTTTCGCTCCACGGCCCCCGCCATCAGGCCCCACACTCCCCGAACGAAGTTCCAATGCTTCCCGAAAGGGTGAAAAACCTTCGTGAAGCCGGTTCCATAATCCTGTCCGAACTGGGGGGAGACGTAACAAACCTTTTTCAGGCCGCATCGGGGAGCGCGGCAGGACTTGCCGGGTTAATCGTCTCGCATTTCCCGAGCTTCCGCGACGAGGCTTCCTACGAAGGCCAAAGAGTCTATTTCTGGAAGAGGGCCCAGATTTTTGTCTCGGACGTCTACGCCGCTTTCAGTGGAAAAGACTGGGGAAGGTTCGACGACATCGACCGGTTGACGGCTTTTGCCGACTACAAGCTGCCTCAGGTGCTGCGCGAACTGGGGGTCCTGTCCTACCGACCGGAACTGGCCGCAAGGATCGCCGCAATGGAACTTCTTAAAGCCGGGTCGGAAGAGGAAGTCGAAATCAGGGCGATGACCCTGTGGGCGGTCGAGCGGTTGAAGGAAGAATTCCTGCGTCGGGGCAAAGCCCTTACCAGCCCGCAGATCGATAACTGGCTGTGGGGCCTGGGACAGAGGGACGATTTCCGAAAAGAGCCCTACCACCGCTGCCGCACGATTTTTTACTGAGGGCGGGACGGCCACCAGGGATTGCCACCCCCCACGCCACTCGCCTTTTGCTCCAGTCGCTTTAATCAACCTTAACGGATGATCGCGTCGCGCGTTTTGCAGGGCCAGGCCGCGCGTGGGCGTCAAACCTCGTTGGTGTGTCGTAGGAATGAAAAATGGGGTCGAGCTCACGCGCGGAATGCAAGACGCGGACAACCTCAATGCCATCTGGCAGGGGCAGATCAAAAATGATGTATCGGCCAATCGGAAAACTTCGCAACCCTTCCGCCAAATCATCGCGCAAGGTTCCACGGCGTGGGGGCGCCACTATTCAGCCCGTCACGGATATCTTGCCTCCAATAAGCAACTTCGGTTTGTAAATTCACGCCTAACGTTGTAGGGTCCCATTTTCCTTTTTTTCTGCCCCTGCATATTCAACCCAAACCTTTCCATTGATTACGATTGAATCATGCAGTCCCCGGGGTCCTTGAGGCACCCAAAGGCCATGCAGGCCCCCTTGCAAGGCGTCATGCCACGCCACTGCTCAGAAAACAAGTGAAATGCGCAAGGTGTTGGGAACCGGGGGAGTTTTGCGGCTATCAAAAAAAGGGGAATGAGATTTGGCTCACTCCCCTTTGTATAATCTGGATCGGATTATGGTTTAACCGTTCTGCTTCTTCCGAAGACCGAAAAGCCCGAGTCCGAGCAATCCGGCACCAAAGAGCAGCAAGGTTGAGGGCTCGGGAACGCTCGAGGCTGAGAAGACATTTATGCCCGAAAGTTGATATTTATTAGGGTTCAAGTTAGTCGGATCAGATGGATTCCAATTTAATTCCACCTGAATACCTTGAGATAAGTCAGATACATACCAAACTAGAGAACCAGCATTTGGTCCGTCGTATTTCGCGGCGACATAACCAGAACCGGTAAGTCCTGTTACTGTCGTTGTCGTATAGGAGGCATTGGTAGGTATGGTGAACACAGTAGGAAGCGCTGGTGTGAACGTTATGCCACTCCGGGTAACAGTATTACCTCCTGACGTTCCTACGCCGTTTAAAGGCAACCCAATCAATTCTGTAATAGCAGCACCCTCATTCGCCGGGTTGGCCGGATTGTCTGGATTTATGATACCGACAAAGTTTGAATCGCCGTAGGTGAGCAATAATGGTGTTGCTACTGAATGGGTGATACCGAACCCTAAGCCCAGAATCCAAATTATAAATGCAATCAGCAGTTGTTTTTTCATCTCCCTTTCTCCTTTCTGCCCTGTATCCCCTAGAGACACTTCTCTTATGAGTGGCAAATTTAACAACCGCTCACCATAAATCCAATTGTAATAATAAGCAATTTCCGTGCCTTGCAGATTCATGGTCTGATAACACACTGAAACTTAACTACAACAGTCACGGGGCACACTTTTGGAATCTTCTTCCATGGTGTGGATTTGTAAAATATGCCGACATTGTATTCGGGTTTTTGCCATAAATCGTTACTAGCGGCCAATCTAGAAAATGTAAAGAAAACCGACACTTTTACTGCTGAGAATGGCTTGCGCGATCATGTTCTTTTCGGTGGTTCCTCGGGGACCCCAAAAAACGTCATGACGAGCGAGATTTATCTTATGTGTGCCTTTTAGACACTCGGTTGGTAGCGTATAGCTTTGCTGATTCCTCCCACCAGCGCAGGGGCGATTTGCGGGCAGGGGCATTACCCCCTGCCTCGCTGCTCCTCAAACGGAAGACAGCAGGAAAACGCAATGGAAGTCCCTCGCGCTACGATCCAGAATATGGCCGTTTACTCTAAGCCTTCTTTTCCAAAGCCCCCGACCGGATTAATCCCTGCTGACCCCGTCTCTTCTTTTTTAATTCCATGTTTTTCCATCACATCACATAGAGACGGGCGGCTCACCACCAAACCAGTGTGCCAAACCATCCTGCTCAAATTGAACATAGATGCATTTTAATTAACAACGATCCCTTTTATTTAAGAACCGGTCGCCCACGCCCGCAAGCTGATAGCGCAGGGGGAAGGCCCCGACAATGTGGCTCAATCGCTCAACGTGCCGCGCCGGAAGCTTTACAGTCCATTTCGGGCGTACACATTCAAAGGTGCTGCTCAAAATCCATCCACCCATGAAGAATGCGGACAACATCTATGGCGTCGTCGCTCAAGCGGAAGAAGAGAACGTGAGAACCGGAGAGAAATTTGTAGTAACCGGCCTTTACTTCAGGGCAAGCCCTTCCGATAGCGGGATTTGCCGCCAGGGCTTCGATATCAAGCCAAAGTTGGCGGATATAAGTTTTCTGCCTGGTCAATGACCCAATGACGCGCCGTGTAATCCCGGGTTTCATCAAGATCGGGACTGCGCACGCGGAGAAAGAGTGTAGCGCCGCGTCATATTGTTGGCGACTGCAATCCGCGCTTGCGCGCGATGAACGCCTCGAAATCAAACGGTGTCGATGGTCCGCTCTGTTCGCCTTCATCGAGTGCGGCCCGCAACGCAGCGAGCTTCGTTTCCTGTTCTTCGAGCAACCGCAAGCCGGCGCGTACGACATCGCTTGCGCTGCTGTAGCGGCCGTTGTTCACAGGGTTGCAATGAACGAGTTAAAATGTTCGCCAATACTGAATGAAGTGTTTTTGCTCATCTTCATCCTCCTTGTACGTTCATTAAACCAATGTTTGGTACTGGCGTCAACTTTGCCTTCCGCGCCGATCCTCGACCACGAAAGCAGGAAAGGGTATGCCCCCCCTTTACGTAGCGCTGTGCATGGGCTTGAGCATTTCGGATGCGATTCGTTTGCTCTTGGTGCGCATCGCCGAGGAAGGCCGCTTGCCTTTCGAGCTGAAGGCTGGAAGCCGGAAAAGGCAAGTGCTTCGCAGGCGTTGA
Organism: Syntrophobacteraceae bacterium; assembly: GCA_031292195.1. Classification (GTDB taxonomy): domain Bacteria; phylum Desulfobacterota; class Syntrophobacteria; order Syntrophobacterales; family Syntrophobacteraceae; genus SbD1. The sequence goes on along the minus strand of JARLHP010000192.1, from coordinate 37,988 downwards.
AGCATTGATGGCGGACCTGAATGAGCCGCTCACGCCCACGAGCCGATAGGGCAGGGAAGGCCCCGACAATGTGGCTCAATCGCTCAACGTGTCGTGCCGGACGCTTTACAGGGCCATTGCGCTTGAAAAATAGGATATGCCACAGCTATTGTTGCGTCCCTTAAGTTCTTTGATATTTCTAAAAACATGGATTCCGGCTAAAAGCCTGCCGGAATGACGATATTCGGAAGGATCGCATATATTGTATGTATACCAGGATTTACGGGACGCAACACTAGGCAACCTTGGGCGCTAACCGTTCAACGGCTATATTGCACGCGCGTTTACGCATCTGCGCAAGGTCGTAATTCATCTGCATCCGTAGCCATGTATCGCCGTGCCGCCGAAAGCCTTTTCGAAGCAGATAGCCATTCCAGGCGTGACGCTGCCGCGTCCCGCAATGACGTTATGGAGCTGCTGGCGGGTCATGCCGAGCCCTTTGGCGGCTTCGGCAACGCTCAAGCCAAGGTCGTCCAGGCACTCCTTGGCGAGAAGGCCGGGGTGTATAGGGTTTTTCATCTCCATGGTTTTGCCTCGTTAATATCCATCCCACCCCCTGAGGACGGACCGCGTCCCCGGCTCTTACGAAACCTCGATGTGCCCCGGAAATTCCCCGAACATCTCGCTTCTTTCCAATTCCCCTTGAGGATTGAAAAAGCGCACATTGCCATCCTCATCGCAAAGCCAGAATTCCTTGGCGCCCTTCTCGAAATAGAGAAGTCGCTTTTCTTCAAGCTCTGCCGCTGTGTTCGATGGGGATTCTATTTCAATGACGATCTCCGGGGATTCGGGAAGTTCCACCTGTCTGCCATACTTTGCGTCGAATTCCGCACTTGCCCAAGCAACATCGGCTACCTTCGTGCCTTTAGATGTCTTAACGGGGCATTCCGTCGATACTCTGTCCTCTTCACCCCTTTTTACGAACCAAGCCACAATCTTTGTCTGATATTTGCCATGCGGGTAGGCCGCCGGGGCCATCATAATCTTCCCCCACTCGTTGGTCTCGATCTTGAAAGGCAGGTCTTTGAGGCTTGGATGTTCGACCACTTCGCGCCATTCCATCTTATGTCTCCTTTCCCAAGCGCCTGGTGACAAAAACATCGAGATCCTCGCCGCGATCCCGGTGAGCCTGTCACCAATCAGTCCTGCAGCAACGATTCCAAATGATCCCCGGCTGTCATTGTTTGGACCCCGACAACGCCACGACCAGCCGCAAAATCAATCGTCCCGCCGTTAGGGAACGGGACCGGGGGAGGCGATATCAAGTCCCGTCCACTAAGAGTATATATCTTTTTCACCACGGCCGGTAGCGGGAAATGATGAATGATGAAAGCGCGGAATGTTGGAGATCCTGAGGTCTCCGGTCCACTAGGCAGCCGGCTGCCAGCTTCCACGCTTCCACTGTTCACCGTTCACTGTTGACTAGTTTACATAACGCCACTTATCAGTAGTGGAGTCAACGGTCCAACCATGTTCCTTCGCCAGATCGCGATTATTCAATTTCCACGCGGCATCAATTCCATTTCATGGCATCTTACTTTGCCGTTACGCTTCGCTGGAAACCGGAAAGGTGACGATAAAGGTGGAGCCTTCGTTTTCCCGGGTCTCGACCTCCATGGTCCCCTCGTAATCCTGGACTATTCCATAGCTTATGGAAAGTCCGAGACCCGTGCCCCGGCCGACCCGCTTGGTGGTGAAGAAGGGTTCGAAGATTTTTTCCAGAAGGGGTTTGGGGATTCCGATGCCGGTGTCCGCCACCTCCACCCGCACGTTCCCCTGGAAAAGACGCGTCCTTAGAAAGATTTTCTTTTCCGGGGAATGGATCACTTTTTCGAATTTGTCTTCGATGGCGTCCCGGGCGTTTACCAAAAGATTGATAAAGACCTGCTCCAGCCGGTTGCTGTTGGCCAGAACCGGGGGGAGATCGGGCTGGAAATCCTCTTCCACCACGATCTCTCTATGCTTTAGCTGCTGCATGAAAAGCTCCAGCGACCTCTCCAAGGAGTCGTTGATGTTCACCTTTTCTCTTTTGACCCCGGATTTGCGCCCGAAGTCCAGCAGATGGTTGATTATCCCCGAGGCCCGGTCGACGTGGCTGTCTATTTCCTCGGCCATTGTCTTGAGGGTATCCTGCCTGATCGGCTCGCCTTTCCTGATCTTGTTCACTATGAAGGTGCTGGCGGTTTTCATCACACAGAGCGGTTGATTGAGTTCGTGGGCTATGGCTGTGGCCATCTCTCCGAGGGTGGCCATCTTGCTTGCCTGGATGAGCTGCTGTTCCACCAGGAGCCTTTTGGTGACGTCGCTGGTGGTGACCAGGAAGGACGCCTCACCGGCGTATTCGAAGGGGGATATCCGAATGTTTACGTATATGACCGGTCCGTACCGGGTGACGTGGCGCACCTCATTCATCGTTTTGGTGCGCCTGATCACTTTGGCGAGATCGACTTTTTCCTGCGGATCGAAAAGATCGGCGAAGGGCCTCCGCAAAACGTCCTCTTTGCGGTATCCGTAAACGCCGAAAACCATGTCGTTGCAGTCGATGATTTTCAGGTCCGGGTCCAGAATGAAGACCGGGTTGGGAATATTATTGAATAGTTCCCGGTAGTTCTTCTCGCATCTCCGGATCTGTTCTTCGAACCTTTTTCGCTCCGCCGCGTCCACGCTCGTCTCCATTCCGGTAGAAAAACCATCAGCCTGGAGACGGGGCCCTTACCGAAACCTGGCCGCACCTTCGAGCGGGTTGCCCAAGTTTCCCGTTACTTGCAAGCGCTGCCCTACATGGCCGCCGGTTTTGACATGGCGTCCAGGCGGCCCTTGAAGGAGCGCGTCAAGGCGAGGTTGAGGTCCAATCGCAAACCGCCCCGGGATAAGCGCAGGCTAAAGCCCAGCAACTGGGGCAGGTAGAGGATCGAAATTTCCAGGGCCCTTCCCCGCATTTTGGAAATCTTTTTCCGGCTGGCCTCCAGGTTCATCTGGCACATCGGGCAGACCGTAACTATACAGTCGGCTCCTCTTGCGGCATCGAGAATATCGGCAACCAGATCAAGGCACAACTCTTTTTTTTGGTCATCCACCCGCACCGCAACATTTGGCCCCCATGGACCAATCGAAAACGTTGGCCCCGGTGGCTCCGATGAGAGGTTCCATGGAATGGGGCCGCCCGGGGTCGTCGAAATCGGCGAAGGGCCGAAGGGCCTGGCATCCATAATAGGGAACGACGGAAAGCCCCGAGAGGCTTTGGGTCACCTTTTCCGCTACGGGCCCGGCGCCGATGTCTTTTGCCAGCACATCCAGCAGGTGTCTCACCCGGATACCCCCCGCATAGGAGAGCCCCTCCTCGGCCAGAGCCCGGTTTGCAAGCTCGCCGGCGCGGCCGTCGTGGGCCATCACGTCATCGGCCCTTCGCAGGTTCATGTAGCAGGAACTGCAGGGGACGAGCATATCGGCCCAGGAGTTTTAAAACCTGCCGAGGCTACATTTCAAACCCTTAGCCTGGCCTCTCAACTGAGTTCCAGGGCCGCGTCCACCATGGCCATAACCTGCCGGTCGCCAAAGCCCCGGACAACCGAGGCGCTGTTCGGACAGACCGCGGCGCAGGCGCCGCATCCCTGGCAAGCGAGTTCGTCGATCTCGATCCTATCCTTTTCTTCGCTCCGACTCCGCGCGCCGTAAGGGCAGGCGGAAAGGCATCTTTCGCAAAGGGAACAGATGCTGTGGCGCACCTTGGCGACGATGTTGCCGGCTTCGACCTCTTCGCGGTTGAGCATTACCAGGGCGCGCTGGGCGGCGGCCTGCGCCATGGCTATTGCTTCGGGAATGGAGCGCGGAGAGTGCGCCAGGCCGCACCCCAATATCCCCCGCTTCCTGGAATTCACCGGCTGCCATTTGTACTCGGCCTCCCGGAAAAACCCGTCTTCGTTCACCTCGAAGCCGAAAAATTCTCCCAGCCCGTTCAGATCGTTTGGCGCCATCCCCGTGCTCAGGACCAACAGGTCGGGCTCCAACGCGATGTCTCTGCCCAGGATCGGATCGCGGGCCATAATCCTTGTCTTTCCGCCGTCTTCGATGGACACAACGGGCTTTGCCTCGGGCGAATACCTGATAAAGATGACGCCCTCCTGCCTGGCCTTGGTGTAATAGGCATCCAGAAAACCATAGGTCATAATGTCGCGATAAAAAATGAAGACCTCGGTCTCCGGGTTTTCCTTTTTGAGGCGCAAAGCGTTTTTCAGCGCCGTTTGGCAGCAAATGCGGCTGCAGTAGTTTCTGCCTTCCTCGCGCGACCCGACGCACTGGATCATGGCCACGGACCCAAGCCCCGCCGCGCCGCCCTTACCCAGGCGCGCTTCCAGTTCGTGCTGGGTTACTACGGAGTCGCTCCTGCCGTAACCGTATTCCAGCGTGCCGGCCTCCTTGCCGCCGGTCGCCAATATAGTCACGCCATGGTCGAGCTGTTTGGTCCCACCGTCCTTGGTTTTGATCGTGGTAAGGAAACTAAGGCCTTCATAAGACTTTGAGGCGACGACTTCCACTTCGGTATGAACGGAAATATTCGAATTGGCCCGGACTGCGGAAGTCAGCTTTTCGATCAATCCGGCCGTCTGAGTACCATCGATAGTGCGGTCGATAATGCGAACCAGCCCCCCGAGACCTTCTTCTTTTTCCACCAGGTCCACCTTGAACCCGTGGTCGGCTATGGCCAGCGCCGCAGTCATGCCGCAGACCCCGCCCCCGATGACAAGGGCTTTCCGAATGATGCTAAAGGAGCGGGTAGGGCCCGGGTCGGCGCCTTTAAGCCTCCCGATCGACATTTTCAAAGAGGATTCGACTCGAGCCGATACCTGCCCCGGATCGCTCTCGGGGCCCCGAAAGGCCGAGGTGTAAATATCGACTACATCCATGAGGCCCGGAGTAAGACCGGTCTCTTTGGCCAGATCGAGGAGCATCTTCCCATACAGGCACGGCATGCACGCCCCGATAGAAATCATGTTACAGCCGGACTCCCTCATGTTTTCCAAAAGCGTCTTCCTGCCGGACAGTGTGCAGACCCGCTCGATTTGAAACACTCGGAGCGACGGGTCCCAGCGGGAGAGGCCCTTTCCCAGCGATTCGAGGTCCACCCCTCCGCCAAGAGAGCTTCCACAGGCGCAAAGGGCAACGGCCAGCTTCGGTAAATCCTTGGAGACATCCTGGAGAGCCGCTCCGTTTTCCCCGGAAACTTTCGGCATTCCCCCCTTGGCGCGAATCAGCATCGAGGCTTCAAGAGAAGCCGACCCGGCCTGGATGACCGATTCGGAGATGTCCCTAAGTCCCGAAAACGACCCTCCGGCAAATACGCCTTCCCTGCTGCTCCTGCTTTGAAAGAGTTCGTCCGTTCGGCAAAATCCGGCCGGGTTTAATTCTATTCCCGCCGACTGCGCAAGGTCCCAGGTGCCTTTGGCAGGTCTTTGCCCCGCGGCCAGGACCACTATATCGAACGTTTCCTCTTGCTGCGCGCCTTGGCCGTCGACATAATGGAGCAGAAGAGAACCGTCTACGCCCGGCTCGATCGTATGGACGCGGCTCCTTATGAAACGAACCCCCGATTCCTTTTCCGCTGCGTCGCGGTAGCGCTGGAAATCTTTTCCGAAGGTTCGCATGTCCATGTAGAAGATGGCCGTATCGGCCTCGCCCCCGGATTTGGCCTTGGCCAGCAGCGCCTCTTTTATGGAAAACATGCAGCAGACCGAAGAACAGTAATCGGCCTTTTGTTGGAGATCCCTCGACCCCACGCACTGCAGGAAGGCTATCTTTCGGGCGGGCTTGCCGTCGGAGGGGCGAATGAGCTTGCCCTGGCCAAGCCCCGAACCGCTCACCACCCGTTCAAACTGCAGACCGGTCACAACGTTCGGGTAATTGTATCCAAAGGCGCCCGGGTCTTTAGCCGGGTCGCAGAAGTCCGAACCAGCGGCCATGATGACCGCCCCGACCTCGATCACCCGCCCCTTCACGGTCACCGTACGTTCATACTGCTGTATGACCTTGGCGCTCAGGGCCTCGATATCGAAAGGCTTCATCAGGTATTCGTTGGCCCCGATTTTCATGGCCTGCACGGCGGTCTCCACCGTGGCATAGGCGGTCATCATCAGCACGGGCAGGTCCGGTTTCATTTCCCGGATGATCTGGAGGGCCTCGACCCCGTCCATGCCGGGCATTTTAACGTCCAGGAGCACCAGGCCGTATTCGTTGGCGGAAAGAAGATCAATGGCTTCGGCCCCCGACTCGGCCATGTCGACGGAGAAACCGTCCACCAGGAGCCATTCCTTCAGTGAATCACGAACCACCAGTTCGTCATCGACCACCAGGATTTTAAAGGCTCGCCTGGCCTCGGTCCTCAGGTCGATGGCGCCCGTCGGGCAGGCCTTTTCGCATTCCCCGCACCGCGTGCAGGCGGCGATATCGATCGTAAAGCGATTGGGGATGTTGTGCGGGACCGGCAGATAGACCGCTTTTCGCTTTGTGAGGCCCCCGTTGAACTTATCGGGCACATCGACAGGGCAAACAGCCGAACAGCGCCCGCAGCCGATGCACTTTTCCGGATCGATAAAAGAGGGCGCCGAGTCCAGGGTTACCTTGAAATTTCCGGGCTCTCCGTCCAGCGCGGTCATTTCGGTAGCGGGCAGCACTTCGATATTTTCGTGGAACAGCCCTTTTCTCAGGCAAAACTGGGACGAAGCATCCCGCCCGAGGGTCGGGAGCATCTTACACATACCGCAGTGATCGGTCGGGAATTGATAATCCAACTGGCTTAGGATGCCCCCGATGTGCGGCGATTTATCTATCAGGAAAACACGGTAATTCATTTCAGCCAGGTCCAGGGCCGACCGGATTCCACTGATCCCGGCCCCGATCACCAGGGCTGAACCGGTTTTTGTTTCCATTTGCTTACCCCTCTTTACGCCTAATCGATTCCACCGGTTACCTCGGAGAATTCCTTCTCATGAAAAACGGACAGGGGAGGCTCTTCTTCCAGACTTGCGCCGGCGGAGTAGCCGAAGACCCCCTGGACCCCATGGGCGACGGTCCGGAAAAGCTCCATTACCGGCACTTCGTTAGGGCAGGCGTTGGAACACTGCCCGCATCCAATGCAGGCCGCACTCATGTGGGCAAGGCGCGTCAGATGGTAAAAAACGGTATCGGTGGGCATTTTGAGAGCGCCTTTGCGTTTGGCCCAGCGCAGATACTGCGCCGGTTCATGATCGAACACATCGGTTGTGAAGACACACTCGCGGCAATAGCAAACCGGGCAGGCCACCCGGCAGTTGTAGCAGTTGACGCAGGCGCCAAGGTAGTTCATGAGCTTTTCCATGTCGGAGACCGCCGCCGAGGTGCGCTCGAACATCCGGTCCCGGTAGGCCACGCGCTCGCTCAGCAGTCCCTCCACGGCTTTCCGCCTGAGATCAAGCGACTCGTCTTCTTCCTTTACGCCCAGATCGTCCAGGAGCTTTCGCCCTTTTTGCGTATTGGCGATAAGGATCAGGCTCTCCTCTAGGTTGGTTCCCAGAAGGCCGATTGTGACATCGGCGTTATCGGCGACCGGATGCTCGCAGGATTTGCAGGCGGCAGAAATGTCCGCGTCTTCGGTCGCCGTCCCTTTTCCGGAAATTACGTTCCGGTGGAAAGCCAGTGTTGATTGCGTGCCTGCCCCCAGACCCGAGACCTTGGCGTAATCGGTGTTGCCATAGGCCCCGAGACAGTCCGCACTGATCAGGATGACATTTTCCGCGCTGCCCTGCTTGAGCTTTACCAGTTCGATAAAAGCCCGTATTTCACAGGGCCTCATCACGGCGGCGATCGGCGCATCAAGGGGCTTGCGGGTAAGCCGGGAGAGCATTCTGGCGGCATTCAATGGAAAGGCGGGGGCAAGCGGGTCGGCCCACCCAAGCTTTTCCACGTCGGTCACCAGCGCGGGCATGACCGAGTTATTGATTGGAAGCCGCTGCTGGACCAGCACCGCCTCGACAGTTCCCTTTTCCAGCAGCAGTTTCAAAAAATCCTGCAGCGAAGAGACCGGATCACGGTCCCGTACGGCAATTTTCCCTATCTTGGACATAATCTATACTCCGGGGTCGCCGGCGGCTCTCTACAAAACCATCCGGGTGCGCAAATCGTTCTGGCCGAGCACTTTGACCTCGGCCGTCATTTTTCTTATCGTCTCGGCGAAATCGATGCCTTCGCTGGCGCCGATCCAGGTCATCTTCAACCTGCGCTCGTCAAAACCGAACTTCGGAAGGATTTCCTTAAGAAGCTTCATCCTCCGCCGGGCCTTCAGGTTGCCGTTGATGTAATGGCAGTCGCCGGGGTGGCAACCGCTCACCAAAACGGCGTCGGCCCCCTCCAGAAGCGCCTTGATGATGTATTTGGGATCGACCATCCCCGTGCACATCATGCGCACCATGCGCACGTTCGCAGGCTGAACAAGCCTCGAAGTCCCGGCAAGATCCGCGGCGGTGTATGTGCACCAGTTGCAAACAAACGCGATGATTGTAGGCTCGTAGTCGGCCATTTGTTCCTCCCATGAAACGGACTAAATCACTTCGTCGAGAATTCCCTCTATCTCCGCGAACACCTGCTTCGGGGAGAAATGCTTCACCCGTGCCGCGCCGCTCGGACAAAAACCGGAGCAGCTTCCACACCCCTTGCAGACGGCCTCGTTGACCTCCGAGATACCCTTGCGCCCGTTGAACTCGATCGCGGAATAAGCGCACAGTTTTATACAGGTCTGGCACCCTATGCATATGTCGGGATCGATCCAGGAGGTGACCGGGGAGACCTCCACTTTACCGCGCATCGACAGGGCCAGGGCCTGGGCGGCCGCCCCCGATGCATGGGACACGGTGTCGGGGATATCTTTGGGCCCCTGGCAGACCCCGGCAAGAAAAATACCGTCGGTAGCCGTGGAAACCGGCCCCAGTTTGGGATGTTCCTCCAGAAAAAACCCGTCTGCACCCTGGTTGACTCCAAAGATGCGTGCGACATCCGCGGTGTCACTTCGGGCTTCCATCGCGGTGCACAGCACCACCATATCGACTGGAACCTTCACCATGCAAGCGCTCAGCGTATCCTCGACCCTTATGATCAATTGCTTCCCACCTGAATCCGACATTTCCTCGGTGATCTGTCCAGGCTTGCCCCGCACAAAGTTGATCCCCTCCTCCTGGAGGCGCCAGTAGAACTGTTCATAACCTTTCCCGAAACACCTCATATCGATATAGAAATTGTGGACCTCCGTCTCGTGCCCCGCTTTTTCCTTGATCAGGTGGCCGTACTTTAGAGCGTACATGCAGCAGACGCGCGAACAGTAGACGTGGTGATTTACGTCCCGGCTTCCAACGCAATGGATAATGGCCACACTTTTGGGCTTTTGGCCGTTTTTCATCACGATTTGCCCGCCTGTGGGCCCGACCGCGTTGTTTAGTCTTTCAAATTCAAGCCCGGTATATACCTCGTCAAAACGGCCGTACCCGTACAATCGGAACCGGGTGGCGTCCATGGTGTCAAAGCCCGTGGCAAGGATGATCGACCCGACCTGCAGCTCCAGCTCTTCGGCGACCATGGAGTGGTCCACCGCGGAACGCTCGCACGCCCGCACGCATTCCATGCATTCGCAACAGCCCCCGCAATTGAGGCATTTGGCGGCCTCGGCCATTGCGGCGTCCTCCGATAACCCCAGGCTCACTTCGGCAAATGAAGTCTTTGCGGCCTCGGGAGCTATCCGGTTTACGGAAGCCCTCGGCATACGCTGCGCGTTCTTGGGAATATCGCGCCAATTGGTTCCATTTTCACTCACCGACAGGGACTCAGCCGCTTCGATCTGCTCGCCGCGCAAGTAGCGGTCTATCGCCTCGGCCGCTTCACGGGCGGCGCCGACAGCTTCTATCACTGTGGCCGGCCCCATCACGGCGTCTCCGGCGGCAAAAACATCCGGGGCCGAGGTTTGCCCGCATCGCGCCGAAGCCACAATTCTGCCGCGCCGGCCCACTTCCAGCCCCGAAGCGCTGCAGCATTCCGAGTCCGGTTCCTGACCGATGGCTGGAATGATCGCGTCGCATGCGATGACAAAATCGCTTCCCTCCTGCGGGATCGGCCGCCTGCGGCCGCTTTCATCCGCCGGGCCGGGCACTGTTTTCACGCAACGCAGTCCCGTGACTTTCCCTTCAGAGCCTTCCACGAAAACCGGAGCGGTCAGATAGCTGATCTTTACCCCTTCGAGGATAGCATCCTCGATTTCTTCCTGGTAGGCGGGCATCTCCTCGCGGGTCCTGCGGTAGACGATGGTAACCTCTTTACTCCCAAGGCGCAGCGCGGTCCTGGCGGCATCTATGGCCACGTTGCCCCCCCCGAGGACCAGCACCCGATCCCCCGGAGATTGGGGGTTGCCAAGGCTGGTTTCCCGCAAAATGTCCGTGGCCTGGAGGATTCCGCTGAAATCCTGCTCGCCGCCAATGTTCATCCTGAGCGGCTTGTGGGCGCCTATTCCCACGAAAATGGCCTTAAAGCCCATTTGACGCAGGTCTTCCAGGGTAAAGTCGGCGCCGAGCAGCTTTCCGGTTTCAAGGCCAATCCCCAACCGCAAAATGTAGTTTATCTCGCGGTCCAAAACCTCGGGGGGAAGGCGGTAGTCGGGAATTCCGACTCTCAGCATTCCCCCGGGCGCCGGCAGGGCCTCGAATATGGTGACGCCATAGCCTTTTAGCCTCAGATAATAAGCCGCCGTGAGCCCGGCCGGCCCCGAACCTATAACCGCCACCCGCTCGGGCCTGTCTTCTATTTGCGGCAGGGGGATGTCTTCGAGGTCAACCCGGTCCGCCGCAAAGCGTTTGAGCTCTCTAATGGAGATGGGCGATTCGACTTCAGCTCTGCGGCAGCTGGATTCACAGGCATGGGGGCAAACCCGGCCAAGCACGCCGGGAAGAGGCAGCCGCTCCATGATCAGCTGGACGGCTTCCTTATATTTGCCCTGGCCTATCAGCTGGGTGTAGCCCTGAACGTTTACCCCGGCCGGGCAGGTCGTCCTGCAGGGCGCGGTGTCCTTCTTTTCGATGGCAAATGTTATGGGCACCGCCTGGGGGAAAAACCTGTAGACGGCCTTGCGCTGGCCCAGGTTTTCGTCGAATCGGTTGGGGACCGTAACCGGGCAGTGCTCGGCGCATATGCCGCACCCCGTGCATTTGTCTTCCATGACATAGCGAGGCTTGCGGCGCACCTTGACCTTGAAGTTTCCAACGAATCCCTTTACTTCGGTCACTTCGCTGTAGGACAGCAGATTGATGTTGGGGCTCTGGGCCACCGCCACGGTCTTGGGCGTGGATATGCACGCGGCGCAGTCCAGAGTGGGGAAGGTCTTGTCGAACTGGACCATGTGGCCGCCAATCGAAGGGTCCCGCTCCACCAGGTGAACCTTGCAGCCCGACTTTGCGATGTCCAAAGACGCCTGAATGCCGGCGATTCCAGCCCCTACAACCAGTACGTCGGGGTTGACGCTCACTTCGCGGCTAAAAAGGGTCTCGTGAAAACCAACCCGGCTGATGGCGCCCATGGCCAGACTCTTGGCCTTCTCCGTGGCCTCGGCCGGGTCCTTGGTAACCCAGGAGCAATGTTCCCGAACGCAGGCCTGCTGAAAAAAATAGGGGTTGAGGCCGGCCCTCCGGCAGGCGTTCTGGAAGGTCTTCTCGTGGAGCCTGGGGGAACACGCCGCCACGACCACCCGATTGAGACCCAGTTCTTTTATGTCTTTCTGGATCATCTCCTGGCCGGGGTCCGAGCACATGAATTTGTAGTCGCGGGCTACGACCACGTTTTTGGCATGCTCCATAGAGTCGCGCACTTCCGCTACCACGACCTTGCCGGCGATGTTCGTTCCACAATGGCAGATATAAAACCCGATCCTTGGACGCATTAGACAACCTCGAAACCGTTGAGCCCATTTAGCGGAAATGACCCCCTCACACCGGGGTCTCCTTATTCACGTTATCCTGTTTCCAGGCGCTTTTCATCGCCTTGTCGAAATGGCACCCGGAACAGTCGTAATCACGGTCGCACAGCTTGAAATTGACCACCCTGGCCCTCATCCACACGCACTCCTTCTCGCCCTGTTCGGGCGCCGGCACGGTTTTGCTTTTACGCGGCTTTCCAGCTCCGGGCGGCATATGATCTCGGTCCCCTCCTTCACGGCGCTTTGACCGGAAGAGGCAATATTTCCGGAAGAAGCGGAAACGAAAAAACGATCGCTTCGCTGTACGTCCGGCTTAATAGCAAGATACATGCCACCTTCTCGGAATTCCCCTCGTTCCTGGCAGTCCGGGCCTCCAGGGGGGAGCGCCGTCAAGGATACCTCCAATTTGCTCAAGGATACTTTGCCTAAATTTGAACACGTTGTATAAATTTTATACAAAGAGACCGCCGAACAGGCTCGGCAATCATGGGGTCCGGACCACGGGACAGGACCACGGAAAGGCTCGGGCCGTTGCAAAAGGTTTTCTCACGCGAAGACGAAGACGCGAAGGGGAAATGGTTTTCGTTGTTTCCGGGGATCCCCGGGGGGATGTGCGGAAGTGATTTGAGAACAATCCCGCCCGGCTGGATAGCCCGGTTGCTGTTGCCCGGGCGCGGATTTATGTGTGTAAATATTATACAGTGGTGGTCCGCGGATGCGGACCGCGTTTTGGAGTCGCGGATGTCATGTCATTTGGTAGATCTGGAGGGGAGTACAGGTGAAGACAGGCGACAAAAATCTCGCTTCTTTCCAATTCCCCTTGAGGACAAAAGAAGCGCATATTCCCATTCTCCTGCTCCTGGCAAATCCAAAACTCCCTGGCGCCGTACGGCTCCCCCCGGCGCCCTCGGCCCCGTGCTATGGAAATTAAGCCTATCAAAACGGAAGCTGATTACAGAGCGGCAATGGAAGAAGTAGAGCGCCTTTTTGATTCCATGCCTGGTACTCCGGAAGGCGACCGACTGGAGGTGCTGGTCACCAGCATCGCAGCCTTCGAAGAAAAGCCCTACATTATTCCACTGCCGGATCCGATTGAAGCTATTCTCTACTATGTTGAGAGCCGCGGACTCTCCCGCCGGGACCTTGAGCAATTCATCGGCGGGCGGGCGCGTGTTTCGGAGATCCTGAATCGAAAGCGCCCACTCACCATCGGTATGATCCGGAAGCTTCCTGCTGGATTGGGCATTCCGGCAGAAGTCCTCCTACAGCCCTACTCTTCAGAAGACTCCGCTGCCTGAGAATGAGTGATGACCACGGGGGCTGGCCCCTATCCCCTTCCTGACCATATTACTATTTCTATCGCGCGAAGCCCGGCAGTCTCGAAGGAGCATGGTAGGCGTAGCTTTATCATGCGCCCACCAAAGATTATCCCGTGCACGGAAAAGAGTGTGCCCACCCTACCTGGCTCTCCTCTTTCGCGATATGAGAGATATCGCCCGAGAGCTTTTTGCTTCCGAATCTTATTTTTAGAACCCTCTTGGGCGTCATTCCGCAGGGACACTTGGCAAGGAGGCCATCAAAAGAGAGGCTCCTTTGCGCCAATGCCCGGAATCTGATTCCGCACATTGATTTTTCGAATTATTCCAGGTTACGTTCAAAATTTGCCCGATGGGTTGCGCTTTCGCTCCACCCATCCTACGCCAGCGCGTCGAGAGCCGCTGTAGGATGGGTGAAACGCAGTGAAACCCATCTGTTTGACGCGTCTTGTATGAACTTCATTTGAGAAAAACGACATGGACCCCGGCTAAGAACTTGCCGGGGTGACGTACTAAAGTTTCATTCTCGTTCAAACCGCGTCCGAGGACGTGGCGGCGCCGCTTGAACGTAACTTCGTCTTATACCCCCGCCCCCCGCCGCTGTTGTCCGCTCCCCCGATATTGTGTATAAATCTTATACAGTGGTATTTTCGCAAATATTGTTTCACTGCCGGATCACCGGCGGTCCGATTGTTCGGGCGGTGCAACCGCGAGGTCATAAATGGAAAAACCGATGAAAATTGCCATAATCGGGGGAGGCAAACGCTGCCGGGCGTTCCTGGAGATGTTTGACGCGCTGCGGTTCCCCAAACTTGGCGCCGAAATTGTGGCCGTGGCCGACCCCGATCCGGAAGCTCCCGGAATGCGACTTGCCCGGGAAAAGAAAATTTTGGTCACTACGGATTACGAAGACTTCTACGAGATCAATAACCTCGATCTGGTAATAGAGCTGACCGGGAAGGCGGACTTGCTGGAGGATTTTCTGAGGCACAAGCCTGCCAGGGTGCGCGTTTTGGAATCCGCCCTGTCCCGGATTTTCGGAGATGTGCTGTGCCTGAGTGAAGAAAACCAGTTCGCCAAGTGCCAGATCAACCAGGTCGAAGGCATCATGGACAGCCTTTTCATGGGGTTGCGCGACTGGGTGCTGGTCATGCAGCCCGATTTCAAACTGCTCGACGCCAACGAAGCCTTTCTTACGGCCGCCCACATGAGCAAAGACGACATGGTGGGCAAATATTGCCATGACGTCGCATTGGGCTCGCCCACGCAGTGCCGCGGAGAGGGGTTCTTTTGCCCGGCCGGGCGCTGTCTGGAGACCGGGGACGTGGCCCACGCCATTTTGGAGGGGGCCGGCGGGCCGGGTTTGGGCCGCTACCAGGAAATTACGGCAGTGCCGCTCAAGACCGCCGGCGGGCGCATAGAACTGATTGTGGAAATATTTCGGGATATAACCGATGAGATGGAGAAAAAGGTCGAGCAGAAGGTCTCGGCCCTCAAACAGGACCTCATGAGGCTGGTCTATGAGGAGAAGATGATATCTCTAGGGCAGATGGCGGCCAGCGCGGTCCACGAGATAAACAACCCTCTCACCGGGATCAACGCGCTGGCCCGCCTGGTGCGCGAGGAACTCGAAGCGGGCAAGACCGATGCCGAGGCCAGGCAAAGATACATCTATTACCTGGGGCTGATCGACTCCGAATCCGCCCGGTGCAGCACCATAGTGAGGGACCTGCTCCATTTTTCACGGCAGGCCAGGGGGGTTCGCAGCCAGTTTCAGGTAAACGGGCTCATTGCGAGAGTGCTCGATTTCGTGCGTTTTCGCCTCGACTCCCAGGAAATAACGGCCAGGACCGAACTGGCCCCGGACCTGCCCGTAATAGTCGGAGATCCCAGCCAGATAGAGCAGTGCCTTTTGAATCTCATCTTTAACGCCGCCGACGCCATGCCCGAGGGGGGCGAACTGCTTCTGAGGACATCGCGGGCCGACGGGTCTGCCTCCATGATCCGGGTCGAGGTGATCGATAACGGCTCGGGTATTCCCCGGGAGATCATACCGTTGATCTTCGAGCCTTTTTTTTCGACCAAGAGCCACGACAAGGGGGTGGGGCTGGGGCTTTCCGTGGTCTACGGAATAGTCAAGGAGCACGGGGGCACGGTTTACGTCAGAAGTGAAGAGGGGAGCGGCTCGCGCTTCATTTTGAAGTTTCCGCTCGCCTGCCCGACTCAATGAGGGGGAATATGTCCGAAAAGATTCGAATTCTGGTGGTCGATGACGAATTGATTGTCCGGGAATCCCTGGTGGGCTGGATGAAGCGGGCGGGACACAGCGTGGACGCGGCCGCCGGGGGCCGGCAGGCCCTCGAAATGCTGGGCGCCGGTGAATACGACCTGGTTTTTATGGACATCAGGATGCCCGACCTAAGCGGCCTGGAAGCTCTAAAAACCGTAAAGACCGCCTATCCGCATATTCTGGTGGTAATGATAACCGCTTATGCATCCATTGAAACCGCCATAGAGGCCATGAAAAGCGGGGCCGACGATTTTTTGATGAAACCTTTCCAGGCCGAGCAACTGGAACTGATGGTGGAAAAGCTCATCAACCAGAAAAAGCTGGTGGATGAAAACATCTGTCTTCGAAACCAGTTGAGCGGCGGTTCGCGCTACCATGACCTGATTGGCTCCTCCGAGTGCATGAGGCGCATGTTTTCCTTTATCGACCAGGTTGCCCGGGTTGACTCGCCCATTTTGCTGCAGGGAGAAACGGGCAGCGGCAAAGAATTGGTGGCCAAGGCCATCCATGCCCGCAGCAATCGCCGCTACGGACCCTTCATCGCCATAAATTGCGGGGCATTTTCCGACACGCTGCTGGAAAGCGAGCTGTTCGGCCACGAAGCGGGCTCTTTTACCGGGGCCAACCGCACCCGGATAGGCCGGTTGGAGATGGCCAAAGGCGGCACGCTGTTTCTCGACGAGGTGGGAGAGATCACCCTCAAGATGCAGGTCGATCTGCTTCGCGTACTCCAGGAGAAGGTTTTCCAGCGGGTGGGGGGCAACCGGGAAATCAGCGTCGATTTCCGCCTGATCTCGGCCACCCACCAGGACCTTTTCCAGAGAGTGTCCAGGGAACAGTTCCGAAAGGACTTCTATTTCCGGCTGAAAGTAATCGAAATCGAAGTCCCGCCCCTTAGAAAACGAAAAGAAGACATACCGAATCTGGCCGAACATTTTCTGCAAAAATTCCGCAGCGAAACGAACAAGCAGGCAAAGGGCTTTAAAGAGGACGCCATGCTTTTGCTGCAATCCTACGACTGGCCCGGCAACGTACGGGAGCTGGAAAACAGCATCGAGCGGGCCGTGGTGCTCTTAAAAGGGGCTTACCTGAAAAAGGAAGACTTTGCCTTTCTCTTCAGGGGCCCGGAAGAAAAGGAAATGGCCGTGACCATGCGCGATGTGGAAAGAAACCATATCGAGCACATCCTCAAACTCTGCCGCTGGAATATCTCGAAGGCGGCAAACGTGCTGGAAATGAACCGGGCCACCCTGCACCACAAGATCAGGAAGTTTGAATTGAAACCGGAGGAGTAGCTGCCTTGACGGGAAGCTCTATGACGAATTCGGCCCCCTGCCCCGGTTCGCTCTTAACGTGAATAGTGCCTTTGTGCCTGTCGATAATGCCAAAGGAGGTCGAAAGCCCCAGGCCCACCCCCTTTCCCACTGTTTTGGTGGTAAAGAAAGGATCGAAAATGTAGGGGAGGTCATGCCTGGAAATGCCGCACCCCGAGTCTTTGACCGTGATGCGAATGAGGTTTTTGCCCGCTTCCAGCGTGCTGCTGAAAAATAGTGTCCCGCCATCGGGCATGGCATCCACGGCATTGAAAATCAGGTTTATCACGCACTGCTGGAGTTGGCTGAAATCGCCCTGAATCATGGGCAACTCCCGGGCCAGGTGTGTATCGACCCGTATGTTTTGAAGGCTCAGTTTGTGCCCGCTCAAATTGATGCAGTTCAACAGGAGTTCGTTAAAGTCCACAGGTCCGAACTCCAGTTTGGATTTTCGGGAAAAGGCCAGCAGGTTGGCCACAATCTTGGCGCAGCGCTCCAGTTCACTTTGCATGAGCGACAGGTAGCCCTGAAACTTTTCCGTGGAGTCCGCGGAAAGGGCGCCGCGCGAAAGTATCTTGCTCATCAGCCGGGCATAATTGAGAATGCCCGCCAGCGGGTTGTTGATTTCATGGACCACGCTGGCGGCAAGCTTGCCGAGCGAGATCATTTTGTCCTGATGAAGCATCCTGGCCTGGTCGGCCACTTCCTGTGTCAATTTTCTGATCTCCCGTTCGTCTCTGACGAAACAGACCAGACCGACCCGCTCCTCTTCATGGACCAGTTCGGCTGCCGAAAGCTGCACGGGAATTCGCGAGCCGTCCTTGCCTTCCAGCAGGCATTCGTGCAGGAAGAGCCTGCCCTTGCCTCCCAGTTTGCCCGATGCCAGCGCTTCCCTGAATTTGTCGGCTTCACCGGCGCAAAACAGGCTGTCGATCATCGCCTCCCCGATCATATCCTTCCGGGAATAGCCGAGCATCTTTTCCATGCTCTTGTTAAAAATGATTATCCGGCCGGACTGGTCGCCGGCAATTATTCCGTCTATCGAGCTTTCGATCAGCAGCTTTTGTGTCTGGAAGGTCCGGGCCAGTTCCTCGGTTGTCTCCATCCACCGCTCCTCGATAAGAGCGGTGTAATCCCTCAGCTCCCTTCGGGTGGAAAATCTTTCCTGGGCCCGTTTGATGGCAATGGACAGGGCCTGCTCGCTTATGGGCTTGAGCATGAAATCCGAAGCATCGAGCCGCAGGGCCTCCACCGCGTAATTCATATCGGTGGCCGCAGTGGCCACGATCACTTCCTTTTCGGGGTCCATCTTCTTGATTTTCTTTAAAACCTCCATGCCGTCCATGCCCGGCATCCGAATATCGGTGATCACAATGTCGGGAGACTCGCTGGTGAACAAATCGAACCCCGCCTTGCCGTCCGCGGCCGAAATGACCTCGTGGCCCTGATCTTCAAGCGCTATGGTCATCACTTTGCGGATACCCGGGTCATCGTCGATCAACAGTACCTTCAAGCCCTTGTGGTCGCTCATCGTCACTATGCGCTCCCGAAGTAGAGGTTGAAAATTTTCTATTCCACGGTCAATTTATCTGTTTTCCGAAAATGAGCAAACAATTTAGAGCACGAATAACGGTAATAGTGAAATCCACTTACAAAATCGAAAGTGCACTTCGGGCGTGCAGAACAGAAGTCTCAGCGCTTTGGCCTCGCGGTGGGGTAAAACGAGCCCACCTGCCCGTTGCATTCGGGCTGTGAAGCAGTCGG
This sequence comes from Syntrophobacteraceae bacterium, assembly GCA_031292195.1. Lineage (GTDB taxonomy): Bacteria > Desulfobacterota > Syntrophobacteria > Syntrophobacterales > Syntrophobacteraceae > SbD1. The sequence goes on along the minus strand of JARLHP010000192.1, from coordinate 19,289 downwards.
ACTTTTGACATTTGAAAAGCAAAAAGAAAAAGCAAAAAGGCAGGATTTCAAAAGCAATTGGCCATCGAGGAACCCTTCCACTGCCTGTTCTTGCCTTTTTCCTTGTTACCATTGCCTTTTGTCTTTCTATTTCGGGCATGTATCTTGTATAGTGTAAGTCCCACGGCCTAAGGCGATTCATTCCAAGAACACCCATCGGAGGCGAAAAAAAATGATTGAGAGCAAATGTCGGGTTTTTCTTTGCTCCCTGTGCTTGATGATGTTCCTTTCAGCACCCGTGCTCGCAGCGAACAACGACTGGACGGCCCATCACAAGACGGCTGCCTCGAGGAAGCCCAAAGCCAAGCTGTCGGTGGAAAAGATAAACGAGCTTGATTCGGAACTCTTTGCGGCCGTTGACGAAAACGAAAGAGGCCTGGTTCTGCGCGCGCTTGCCAGGGGCGCCGTTATCAATTCGACGGACAGGGCCGGAATGACTCCTCTCATGCATGCCTCTTTGCGCGGCGAATCGGAGATGGTGCGGTTGATTTTGAGCAAGGGGGCCGAGGTCAATGTGCTGGACATATTCGGCATTACAGCTCTCATGCAAGCCTCCTGGGCCGGGCATACCGAGGTAGTCCAGATGCTTATTGCGCGCGGCGCCAACCCCAATATTCAAAGCTCGGAGGAAACTCCCAGGCTGAGGACCGCGGGAGTCAGTGCGCTTATGGGCGCCTGTATGAACGGCAATTTTGAAGTGGTCAAATTTCTGCTCGCCCGCCACGCCAATGTCAATCAACAGGACGAGCAGGGACAAAGCGCCCTTATGTACGCCACGCGCGAGGGCAACGCCCGGATTGTAAACCTGCTGCTTTCAATGGGCGCAAAGCTCGAAACGCAGGACCAGTTCGGAAGGACGGCCCTTACGATCGCCACCATCTACGACCGCTACGATGTAGCCTGCCTGTTGATCTCGGCCGGGGCAAACGTGAACACCAAAGACATACACAATATGAAACCGATTGTTTATGCCTCTGCCCTGGACCATGGCGGCATCTACACTCTCCTCAAGACGGCAATGATTCAGCGCGGCAACTGCGCGCCCGGGCAGTCTTTCCAACTCGCTCCCTGAGAGGAGATGCGGATGTCCGCATGGGAGCCGAATGTGAACAGAAGAAAAGAACCTCGCTTCAGGGTCGCCTGGACCGCAACGCTCACCTGCCATTCAGCCGGCCCTGAAGAAATCGTTGAAACCAGGGTCACCGAAATCTCGATGAACGGGGCGCGGCTGCAACTGAAGTCCCTTAAAATCGGCCCTCACCATATAGTGGTGGGGGGCGAGTCCATCCGGTTTACCCTCAAGGCAAGCCTCCCCCAGGCCACCTTCTGTGCGCCGGTGAGCATTGTCTGGTACAGCTCCGGCCGGGAAAAGGACTGCTTCGAAGTCGGCGTAATGTTTCTGCAAAGCTCCCGGGAACGCAGGGCCGCCATAGAAAAACTGCTGGCTGACGTCGCCCTTGAATCTCTTCATCTTCAGTGATAAGCTGAACCAACTGTTGACCTTCACAGACTCGGGGGTTTGACTCGGTATTGCTGCGCTCCAAACAGTTCAAAGCCATATTGTTCGACATTGACGGCACGCTCCTGGATACCCTTCAGGACTTGGCCGATTCGATGAACGGCGCCCTGCACCGTTTGGGATTTCCCACCCATAACCTTGACGAGTACAAATACTTCGTTGGTGACGGAATGGAAAATCTCGTAAAACGCGCCCTCCCTGAGCGCGCGAGGAACGACCCCCGCCAGGTGTCCGGGTGTTTGCAAATCCTCCTGGAGATTTACGGTCGTAACTGGAAGGCTAAAACCCGCCCCTACCCCGGCATCCCGGAACTTCTGGATGCGCTGAGCGCGCGCGGTCTGAAGATGGCCGTACTTTCCAACAAACTCCATGGCTTCACGGTGAAAGTGGTGGCAGAACTGCTTGCCGCCTGGCACTTCGAACCCGTCTTGGGCGAACGTGCGTCGGCGCCTCGCAAACCCGATCCCACCTCCGCCCTGGAGATCGCCCGGGTGCTGGGGATCGAGCCGGCCGATTTTCTCTATCTGGGGGACACGGCCACCGACATGAAAACGGCGAAGGGCGCCGGGATGTTTGCCGTTGGCGCCCTTTGGGGATTTCGAGACTCCGAGGAGCTTATTGCCGGCGGGGCGGATAAACTCATCTCGGAGCCCACGCAACTGCTTGACTTGCTTTAAATACTTTGTTTGTCTACAAAAACTCCCAAACGCTATCGGCGATGCCCGCGGAGTGAGTCGCCTCGAAAAGACGCACCGCTTCCTCGTAGGCGTGAGCGCTTATGCGCGTCTTGTAAACGGGCGCCAAAGCGTTGAAAAGCGGAGCGAAAGGCGCGTTGGCCTTCTTGACATTTCCGCCGCGGTTGTCGGTCTCGGCCGCCCAGGCGACGATTTCCTGCCAGAGTTCGTCCGGGATGCCGCGATAGGGCCGCTTTACGTAATCCTTATCGGCAGTGGTGATACAGTTGCCGTTCTGATTCATAGCCATACCGAAGGCGATATTTTGCCACAGAGTCCCAACATTGCCCTTTCGGATCCCATACTGGATAAACGAGGAAATCTTGTCGAGCGAAGTCCCGGTGATGCCGTGCTGGGCTATGTCCACATCCCAGGGTCGGATCGCCTCCCAAATGGCCCGGGTCAGATCGAGCTGAATCCCCTCATGGGCGGCGCCGAAATAGTTGCCGTGGATGGAGCCGTTGTTTATGGCCAGAAGGTTGGGACGTATGCCTCTTTTGTCGAGTTCGCCTATAAACCACTTGGCCTCTTCAGGCTGCGTGAACCCCTCGGCGTTGCCGCTCTTTGCCCCGATTTCCCCCAGTTCGACTTCCAGGTTCAAGCCCGCCTCGACCACCGGCTTGGCAAGTACCGAGGTGGCCTCCAGGTTTTTTTCATTTTCCATGTGTGAGGCATCGATGGCAAAGGAAGTAAACCCGGCCTGCAGCTGCAGGGCCATCAGCTTTCCAACCGACTCCACCTCTTCGAGCTTTTTTACCGTGATGTGATCGGCGTGCACCGCAAAAGGCACCGTGGTGTTTCCCAGCCTCTCGTTTTCCTCCACGATGAAAGCCGCAAAGCTCTCGGGGGTAAACTCCGTGTAGCCGAGCTCGGATTTGGCGATCTCATACATTACCGGCGCCATGCTGGCCATGGAGGCCAGAACTATCCCTTCCACCGGCAGTCTGCACCGGATATTTGTCGCCATGATCATGGCGTTATTTTTTCTGGCGGCCTTAATCAGGGATTGCCCGTTCACCAGGGGAACAATGCTGTTCGGGAATTTCTTTTTCACATTTTCCGGGCGCTTATCTGCATTTCTCAGGTTCATTTTCTCCTCCAGTGAAATAAATGATTCTCAACTTGAGCCGCAAATCTTTACACACTGCCTTTGATGCTTATTCTTTGGGCAATTGCGATTGAAAATCAAGCATTTTCAGTCCGTGAGCGCGAAATGTCTTTGGGGCCTGGCGTGGCTCCGAACTTGCAAATTAGGCACTTCAACGGCTAAAAGAAAGGGATGGCGCGACACTGACGATGAAAAACTTTCCCCGGGTCCGGCGCGCAGCGCATCAAGGCGCATTTTTGGCTTGACGTAAATGGATTTCGGTATCAAAAGTGATCTGGAATTTGAAGACCTTGATTGCGTGCCCCGTACAGGGCCGCCAGACTACCACGTGTTTGGGGAAAGAGCTTATGAGAACCAGAATTGCCAGGTTGGCCTCATTTTTTATCGTCTCCGGCCTCCTTTTGCCGTCCTTAGTCTTTGCCGAAGATTTCACGGCCACCGTCCATAAATACCCGTACCGCATTCCGGACTTGACCGTGATCGGTTCTCCGACGATCTACACCATCCAGCCAAAGGACACGCTGTTGGACATCGCAAGGCGCAACGGCCTGGGCTTCAATTCGGTCAGACTGCTTTACCCCAAGATGGACGCCTGGATACCGCCCAAGGGCAAGAGGATTTTCGTGCCCACCTTCTTTGTGCTTCCTCCCAGTAAACACCACCAACTGGTCGTAAATATCCCGGAGATGAGGATCTACTTTTTCAACCAGGCCGATTCCACCGTTCAGAGCTATCCCATCGGCATCGGGGTGGAAGGCTGGGAGTGTCCCGTGGGCGATTTTTTCGTAAACTATAAAACCGACCACCCCACCTGGTATGTCCCCGCCTCCCTGCAGGCCAAATACGGCATGAAATCCATGCCGCCAGGTGAGGACAACCCTCTGGGCGACTACATCATGAAATTTTCGGCCGGCGACTACGGAGTTCACGGAACCGCCATGCCCTGGGGAGTTGGTCGACTGGTCAGCCACGGCTGCATTCGATGTTATCCCGAATGCATAAAAATCCTCTACCCGCAGGTGCCGCTCAAAACCAAGATTGAACTGATTTACCAACCGATCAAGTTCGGCCAGCGAAACGGCAGAATATTTGTTCAGTCTTTTCCCGATGTTTACAACAAGATCCCCAATTACGCACAATATGCACTGGATACACTCTCACAAAGTCCGTTTGCCAAAGTGGTGGACGAGCAGAAATTGATGGTGGCCATAAGCCTTCAAAATGGAGTTCCAACCGACGTTACGAAGGACAACTTCAAAGACGACTCGCTGAAGCTGGTTGAGATGACCCAATGACGCCGGCGGTTTACACGGCGCCCCGCCAGAATCGGCCGGGTGGTAAGGAGGCCTTGGGGCGAAGTGGTGGCCACAGACCTTTCCATCCGCGCCCAATATATATAGGGTAACATTTCCGCGAAAAATTTCTTGATTTTGGAAAATGGGTGTCGTAGCATCTGGGTCGCCATTTATCCGGGAAGGCTGCATAAGGTGCCTCATATGCTTACAAATTTGTAGGGCTTAATACGTGTTCGAGAGGAGGTGGACTGCGGCAAAGATTCGAACTTAACAATGAAAGTTGCACGTCAATTACTTTAATGGTCTTTAAGGAGGAAAGAGAAGATGAAGAGAATAGTAGCTATCGCTTTTACAGTCGCCTTTGGTTTTATGCTGTCCGGTTGTGCCCAGACAAATGGCGCAAAGTATGCCACGACCTGCGAGGGATACGTAAGCAAGTGTGAATCACTTTCTTCGCAAGCCGCATCCAGCGCCCAGGCCGCTGAAGCCGCCGCTATGAGAGCGGAAAACGCTGCACGCAGAGCGGAAGCCGCCGCCGACAGGTGTGAGGCGATGTTCAAGCATCACCTGAAGAAGTAAGCTACGATTTTCAATATTCGCTACAAAAAGGCCGGCGGAGTTCCACCGGCCCTTTTTTTCCCCCTTTCAAGACTTGTCGATTTGCCCCACTCTCTTTCTCAGTAGGACTTCATTCCATCCGGGCTTTATCAGGTTTTCCAGGGTTGCCGTTTTCTCGAAACCCGCTCTTTTGTAAAACCTCAGCGCTGCGAGATTGAATGAGGCAACCGTTACCCACAGGTTTTCGGCTTTGTACCGTTTGCCCACCCACTCCACAATCGTGCCGCCGATCCCCTTGTTTCTGAACCCGTCAAAGAGAGCCAGAAGTTCGATGAGCGGACCGAAAAGCCAGGGATTTCTGAGCGACAGTATGCCGGCCACCTCTCCCGCAATCATCACGACATGGCGGGCAAGCGCGGGGTCGGCGTGCAACAGGTAGAACTCGAAGGCTTCAGGGGTGTATTCCATGGTGAGCCAAGGCTCCATGGAGCACAGAATCATGCTGAGCCCGCTCACGTATTCGGCCCTGACAGGCCAAAGCGAAAACTGCTGTTCATCATCGAGCATAACAGGCGTCACGGTGTTGCACACTCTAAAAGTCTAAATTGTTTTCCTCGAAAGGAATAACTTCTTCCGGGGGCGCCCCTGTGCGCTCTTTATTGGAAAGCGCTTTCCCCTGGCTGGAACCAAAACGCTTCTCGGGCGCCACCTTGCCTGGCGCATTGCCTTTTTTGCCCTGAGTCGAAGACGAGCCTGCCCTTTCCAGGCCCACTGCTTTCCAGCCGCCCTGTTTCAAATGTCCGTCGATAATCCTTTGCAGCTCTAAAACGAAGCGCCCCATCTTTTCGGCCTGCACATGCATCTCCTGCGAAGTCGCCGCCGACTCCTGGGCGTCGGCCGCGTTTTGCGAAACGACTGTGTCCATCTCGGTCACCGCATTGGAGATCTCCCCGATACCCAGGGCCTGCTCGTTGCAAGCAGCGGCAATTTCACCGGCTAGTCTGGCCATAGTAACCGAACCCTCGACCACCTCCGAGAATTCATTGCCCATTATTCCAACCATCTTCTCTCCATCATTTATCTTCACCACAGTGGTCTTGATGAGTTGTTCGGTGTTTTTGGCCGCCTCGGTGGCGCGCATGGCCAAGTTTCTCACCTCATCGGCCACTACGGCGAACCCGGCCCCGGCCTCCCCCGCCCTGGCCGCTTCCACGGCGGCATTGAGCGCCAAAAGATTTGTCTGAAAGGCAATCTCATCGATTGTCTTTATGATTTTGGAGGTTTGTTCGCTGGCCTTCGATATCTCGCCCATCGAGGCCATCAGCAGGGTCATCGACTCGCTCGCCCCGGTCATCGTATTTTTTATTTCTCCCATAAGCACATTGGCATGGCTGGCATTTTCCGCGTTGAGCCTTGTCACCGAGGAGATCTCCTCCAGCGAGGCGGAGGTCTGCTCTATGGCCCCCGCCTGCCGTGAGGCGCCCTCGGCCATGTTCTGGCTGGTTGAAGCAATCCGGGCGGCGGCCCCGGTCACCAGGCGGGCCTCGCCCAGCAGCCCGTGGATTATGACCCTTAGTGGCTTTGTAATGACCCTGGTGAGGAAAAAAGAGAGCAAAACACCGGCGACCACGCTCAAAGCAACGCCGGCCCATATGATAGTTGCCACAAGATCGACGTTGTGTTTCATTTCATCAGTGTAATGGGTCCTGGCTTTGTCGTAGGAACTCTGGACCTCCCTGGCGGAAAGGACCATCTTTTTATCGTAGGACGCCTTGATTCGAGCCAGTTGCCCCAGCTTTGACAAGCCCCGCGAATATTGGTCGATGGACTCAATTGCATCGTCCATCCGCCCGATATCGGCCGGTCCATTCATGCCTGAGCGCAGGCTTTTGGCGACCTCGCCCGCTTCTTTGACTCGCTCCCGGGCTTGGCCCAGGCTTGTCCCGTTTCCTAGAGCCACGAATTCCTTCGATGAGGCCAGAAATTCGCTTTTGAGCCCTCTGGCCTCATACAACAGATCTACCAATCGATTGGCGGACTCCAGCCTGCCCAACTGGGCGCCGAGTTCGGCAGCATTTGCCGCATCCGTCGGATTTTTCAGCAAAACGCCGATCCGCTCTCTCAGATCCGAGACAAGCGCCTTCATATCTGAGAGCGCCTTCTTATTATTGTCCGCCATGGAGGAAAGCGCTTCATTCTCTACTTTGGCGCTCTCCACATATCCATGGAAGCTTGAGATATAGCCGCTTATGCCGGCAAGCGCGCTTTGCGACAACTTGCCCTCCGCGTCGTTTCGGCCACTTTTACCACTTTGCATCGCCGTTCGCCGAAAGCTCTCCACCCAGGCGTCCACTTTTTTCACACACTCCTCACCTCCCCGCATCACGAAGTTTTTCTCCTGCCGCCTGGCCTCCAGGATATTTCGCACCTGCCCCTCGGCAATCTCGACTTTCTTCTGACCTTGTAAAATCATCCACATGCCACCAAAGCCTGCCGATGAAACGATCACCAACAGGACAATCAGCAGTGAAAATCCGCCGCCGATCCTGACGCCGAGCTTGACATCGAGGATACTTTTCAACATAGCTTCTCCTTCCGACTTCACAAGAGCGATCACAGAGGGTGGAAGTTCAATTTTTCAATTAAGATAAACGGCAAGAAGTCACACGAGCTTAAAACCAAATTTCACGTTGGACCGGACCACGGACCACATTGCCCCTGGCTTCCTTCATTCTTACTTTATATTTGTTGATGCGTTCCCGGGGAAACACTTAGACTATGTTTTTTTTGCGGGCGCATCGGGAAGGGAGTACATCATGAAAACAGGGATTATCATCACCGGAAGCGGTACGATACTTTTTTCAACCACGGCGGACAACTTCGAGGATCCCGAATTTGTCAAAGCCCTGCGGGCAAAGGGCATCGATAAATACATAGCTTTCGAAGTTCCGGAGGAAACGCTCAGAAGCAGGTACGGACAGCATTACGTCGTCACTATGGCAGACATGAAACAATTCGACCTGCTTCGAATTGTAGATGTAGATGGGCAGCGAATCTTCAGGAATTTCGATCTTGCAGCCCTGAGCGGCCCAGTCCTCCACGATGGACACGAGCAAATGAGACGGGCCGCCTAACCGCAGACTATCCGACGCCGGCTGAACTCCAGTTGAGCCCCAACCGGCGCCCCTTACTTCTTCGGCACCTGGTCCAGGTACCAATCCATGGGATCTAAGAGTGTAAAGCCCTTTTCGCGCAGATGTTTTCTTACCCGGGCAATGTTATTGGTGAGAACATAGGGAAAAACCGCCCTCTTGCCCTCTTCCCACGTCCGGGCCACCAGGACGCTCCCGAAGGAGATGCCCAACTCGCTTATGGCGTCGACGATCTTTTTCATCTGGCCCAGCTTGTCCTCCACCACAATGCCGATGAGGACGCCCGGGTCCCGCAATCCCAGGACGCTGACGAAGGCACGCATCAGGTCCCGGACCGAAACGATTCCCTTGAGCCTGCCCTCCCCATCCACAACCGGAAAAGCCCCCACCTTGTGCATCTCCATCATGAGGAGCGCGTCTTCCAGCGTCTGGGTGGGCGAGACGGTCACAGGTCCGGAGGTCATGATGTCTTGGACCTTGACTCCGGCCAGTTGTTCCAGCTGAGCGGCATGTTCGGCATCGAAGAGCACGGCCGAAGGCATGGCGGTGCGGATATCCCGGTCGGTTACGATCCCCACCAGTTTGTCATCCTCGACAACCACGGGAAGGTGCCTGATCCCGTTTTTAACCATGATCTCCCGAGCTGCGACTATGCTCATTTCCGGACCGACCGCCACGACATTCTTGGTCATCGATTTATCAATGAACATGAGATTTCCTTTCAGACTCAGTTTGGAGTTCTTTGAGGCCCAGAAGTATCTCCACGTGATTTTTGAGCAGTTCCGGAAGCACCTCCAGAGAATATCCACCCTCCAGTACCGAAATAAGACGGCCGTCGGCATACTTGTCGGCCATTCGGCAGATCGTTTCCATCATCCAGGAAAAACCCTCCGTGGAGAGATTGATGTCGGACATGTCATCGGCCGCGTGGGCGTCGAAGCCGGCAGATATCAGGATCACCTCGGGCTTGAATTGTTCGAAGGCGGGTAGAAGATCCAGGGTAATCTTGCGCATGTATTCCTCATCGCCCTGCCCGGGAAGCACCGTGGAATTGAGCGTCGTTCCCAATCCGGGTCCCGACCCCTTTTCGAATTCCCGGCCCGTCCCCGGATACGCAAAGGAGGGATGCTCGTGAATCGAATAGTAAAAAATGTCGGCGTCCTGATCGAAGATGTGTTGGGTTCCATTGCCGTGATGGACGTCGAAATCGATGATCCCGATGCGACCGATATTCCACTGAAGCTGCAGATACCGGGCGGCGATCGCCACGTTGTTGAAAAAGCAGAAACCGTATGCGTCCATCATCTCCGCATGGTGGCCAGGAGGGCGAACGGCGCAGAAGGCATTGTCGAGCTTGCCTTCCATCAGCATGTCGATGGTGTTCAGAATGCCCCCCACCGCCAGCAGGGCCGTATCGTAGCTCTGAGGACATATCTGGTTGTCCGGGTCGCCAAGTTCGCCAAGATCGAGCATGCAGGCTTCCTCGAACCTGTGGACATACTTGGGCGAATGGACTTTTTCTATCCATTTCATTTTGGCGGCCGTCACTGGAATGGGAATGAGTTTGGAGAGAAGATCGGCTTTTTCGATACCCTGCATGATGGCGGAAAGCCGTTCGGGGATCTCGGGGTGCCCCTCTCCGGTCTTGTGGAGCAGAAATCGTTCGTCGTAGAGCAATCCTGTTCTTTTCATCGCTTGGCCAGGCTCTTGCCCCCTTTCCTGTTCGCCCCGTGGGCTTGGACCTTCAATGCCCCGCCTTCCGCTTGCCTTTATGCGAAGTTGCCTTTTCCTGCTTGCCCTTCTTTTTGGCCTTGGGCGGAGCTGCCTTTGCCAGCCTTATCCTCTGCCGGCTACTGTGCGCTTGCGCCCTGGCCGTTGCAGCCCCGGCGCCGTGTGAAATCTTCCGGCTCTTTTGCTTCGGCTCGTGAGATACCGCCTTGGAAAGCTTGACTTTATGCGCACCCCGGGACACTGCCGCGGACCTGGACGGAGCAACCGTCCTGGCCCCTGGCCCGGCAGACCGGGCAGAGGTTGAAACCGCCTGTCTCTGTGCCACCAGGCTCCCTGAGGCGCCGGGCTTGAAGTTGCGCTCGAACGCTTGGCGTGTGCCTTGCGGGAGCCTGAGCTCATAGGTCCCCGCGGGTATTTGATCCGAGCGGAAAATGGGGTTTAGCCGCTTTATCTCGCTGTAAGTGGTGCCCGCCGCCTCCGCTATGGAGAGAATGGCCGCCGGCCGGGACAACGATACACTGACCTGGTCCTCCTGCAATGGTTTGTAGCCGTACTCGGTCGGCAGGCTGTAACCGTACTTGCCCGGATTGCCGAGCACCGCCTTTATGGCCAGAATGCGCATAACGTAGCGTTCGGTTTCCAGGGGAAGGCACAGGTCATAGTAGTCGTGTGTGCCGCCTACCCGCATGGCATCCAGCACCCGCCGGTCGCCGGCGTTGTAGGCCGCCATGGCCAGCGCCCAACTGTGGTATTTATCGTGGAGATTTTTCAGCAACAAAAACGCGCTGTCGGTGGCCCGCTGGAAGTTGAACCTGTTATCGACCGACCCGCATTGCTTGAGCCCGTAGGCCGCACCCGTAGCGGCCATGAACTGCCAAGGCCCGGCGGCGCCCTTGGGAGAACAGGCATTGGGAAGCAGGTCGCTCTCCGCAATGGCCAGGTACTTCAGATCACCGGGCAAACCGTAGTGCCGGAGCCGCTCTTCGATCATCGGGAAATAGCGCTGCATTCTTTTAAGCCACAGATACACCTGGGCATGATTATAGACGATCAGCGTGAATTCCCTGTCGAAACGCTCATACACCGCCTGCCTGTCCAACGGCACCGGATCGCCGCACAGATCGATGCTGGTCGGGGCGGGAAGATAGGGAACTTCCGCCTGGCCGGGGGCCATCTGCACGGGCCGCTCTTCACGGACCTGCGGGGCGGAGGACTGCTGTGCCGGGGTAGCGGTACGCAACGGAGTGCAGCCACAAACAAAAACAGTCAAAAATGCCGCAGTCGCAGCTTCCAGTCTCACCCTCTTACTCCAGCCTCTCATCGCTCCCCCCCCCAAGCGGGTTATTGACGCGGTTTCTAGCGTTGGATTTCAAGATCGTTAAAGAAAAACTTTATTTCCTGGGCGGCCGTTTCCGGACCGTCCGAACCGTGAACGATATTTTTTTCCACATCGCTCGCAAAGTCTTTTCTGATAGTTCCCGGTAATGCGTCTTTGGGGTTGGTGGCCCCCATCAGATCCCTGTTTTTCTTTATGACATCTTCTGCCTCGAGCACCATGGCAATTATCGGTCCCGAGGTCATAAATTGGGTTACCGAATCGAAAAACAGCCTCTCTTTGTGTACCGCATAAAACATTTTTGCCTGCTCAAGCGTCAGGTGCACCATTTTCATGGCGCAAATCCTGATGCCGGCCCTTTCCATGCGGCCTATGACCTCTCCGGCCAAACCTCTGCTCACTCCGTCCGGCTTGATTATCGACAGCGTCCTCTCCATCAGACTTCCTTCTTGGATAGAATTTAACGAAAAAACCACAACGGAACCGCGACACGGCACAGCCCATTGGCATGCGCCGCCCTTCACCTTCCGCTTAATCCACCAAACACCGTTTGCACCTTTACCTCACAGCGGGCGCGTATGTCCAATGGAAACCGATGGACGCACAGTCAAACGTTCCGCCACACCCAACGCGGGGGCAGGTCTGAAAAGTGGCCGAATCGATTTTTGTTTTCAAAGGAAATATTTTTGATCATTTCTGACGCCTCCGTTCCGGTCGGCGATTTAGATTTACAACAGGCGAATTTATCCTGCCGCAAATTTCGCTCATTTGCAAGCTCATCCTGCGTTTTCCTTAATCTTTGGCGCGAATTGCCCCCCACCTCCGCGGCTGAAAATATGGTATAAGCAACCGGGTCTTCATCAGAACCTGAATCATGGACAGGAAATGAGGCAAACCGAAGCAAAGCTACGGCGGCTGTTTGGGGCGCTGATTGTCGCCACAGCGATTTTTGGGTGCGTGACGGCTCAGGCGTTAGCGCAGGCAAAAGGCACGAAGGGCCGGGATCGCCCGGTTTTGTTTTTGGCCAATGAGTCGCTGCCGCCCATGAACTTCATGAAGAAGGGCAAACCCACCGGTATGGTCATCGAACCCTTGCTCACTTCTCAGTTCGCCATATTCACGAGCTATAGCCCAAACGTTATCCGGTCCCTGGACGATTTGCCCGGTTTGACCGTGGGGGTCGAAAAAAAGGGGCTGCCGATCCTTCTGCCGAAAAAAGACCTGCGGATCACTACAAAGCCCGTCGGCGAGGTTGTTCAAGGTTTCAATATGCTGGCCGCCGGCCAAGTCGATGCGATAGTGCTGGAACGCGCCAGCAACTCCACGAACGGGCATTGATGGCAACTGTCATGTTCCTGGGATGGATCGTTACTCTGGGCGGCGTTATAGTGCTGGTGAGAGAAATTCGCAGACGCAGGCGCATCGAGACAATGCTCCGGGAAAGCCGGTATGAACTCGACCGTCAGGTGCGGGAGCGCACAAAGGAACTCGTTCAGGCAACGGAGGAACTCAGGGATAAGGCCGAAACCATCGATTTGGTCCACGATGCCGTTATCGTCCGCGATTGTGAAGCCAGGATAACTTTTTGGAGCAGAGGGGCGGAGGAAACCTACGGCTTTACCCCCGAACAAGCTCTCGGACAGGTAAGCCACGAACTCCTAAAGACCGCATTTCCCACTGCCATCGCAGACATCGAAAAAACCGCCATGGAAAAAGGCGAGTGGAAAGGAGAGCTCAAACACAGGAAGGCCAGCGGCGAACCCATTGTGGTCGACAGCAGATGGGCGGTCAATATTGGCAGGGAGGGAAAGCCGACCGGTTTCCTGGAAGTAAACCGTGACATCACCGCCCGGAAAATCGCCGAGGGAAAATTGAGGAAAGCCGACAGGGCATTCAAGGCGCTCAGTGAATGCAACCACGCCATGGTCCGCCAGACCGAGGAAATGGAACTGTTCAGCGAAGTCTGCAAAATCATGGTGGAAACCGGTGGATACCGCATGGCCTGGGTGGGCTTTGCCGAAAACGACGCCTGCCAGAGCGTTCGCCCCATCGTCTGCGCCGGATACGATGAGGGCTACCTGGCCCTGGCGAATCTCACCTGGGCCGACAACGAAAGAGGCCGAGGACCGTGCGGCACTTCAATTCGGACCGGCAAGATGTCGATTTCTCAAAACGCGCTCACCAACCCCGCTTTTGTGCCCTGGCGAACCGAAGCCACAAAAAGGGGCTATGCCTCTTCGGTCTCTTTGCCCCTGATAGTGGAAAACAGGGTCATCGGGGCGTTCACCGTCTACGCTTCGGAGGCCGACGCTTTTGACGAGGAGGAGGCCAATCTTCTTTCCAAGCTGGCCGGAAACATTTCCTATGGTGTTGCAGCGATGCGCATGGCCAAAGAGCGGTTGCGCTCCGAAAAAGAGCTTAGAGTCTATGCCTCCCGGCTCGAAACGATAAACGCGGAGTTGCAGGAATTTGCCTTCGTCGCATCTCACGACCTGCAGGAACCGCTTCGAAAGATTCAGACCTTTTGCGACCTGGCAATCAAAAACCGTGCATCCGGTTTGGGGACAAAAACCGAAGATTACCTGGAACGGGTGGCAAATTCGGCCGGGCGCATGCGGCAACTTTTGCGCGGCCTGCTTGAATTTTCACGGATCGCTTCCGGAGCGCAATCTTTCACCAGAATAGATCTCACGGAAACGGCGCGTGAAGCGGCCGATATCTTCGAACCCACACTGCAGGAAACAGGGTGCGAAATCGCCATTCATGAACTACCCTCGATTGAAGCCGATCGAAGCCAGATGCTTCATCTTTTTCAAAACCTGATCGCGAATTCTTTGAAGTATCGTAATGACACGGCGCCCCGCATCGAGATTTGGGGTGAGATAAAGAGTGATTTTTGCGAGATTGCTGTAAAGGATAATGGGATAGGTTTTGAGCAGCAGTATTGCGGCCTGATATTCAAGCCTTTTCAAAGACTGCACAAGCGGGACGAGTACAGCGGGTCCGGCATGGGCCTGGCCATCTGCCGAAAGATAGTCGAGCGGCATGCGGGCGCCATCAGTGGCTGCGGCGAACCGGGAAAGGGAGCGGTCTTCACCGTCCGGTTGCCGTTAAAACAAGCCAGGCTGGAAAGCGTCCTCGCTGCCGGACTACCATAAATCTTCCACGCAACCACCCATGGCCCCATCCGCGGTTGAAAGTCATCAAGGGCAGCTTCGTCGCCAAGCGTCCGTTATTATCTTCATTTCAAAGACTTTCGCTGAAGAGGTCCGCACACTATGGGGATCCCCGGGACGGAATCGAAAAAAAGAGACAGGGCAAGTTCCGTCGGGCTCACATCGGAATCGGCGGTTTTTCACACATCGTAGCAGGGTCGGTGGAAGTTTTGTACACGGTCGCCGACGGGGCTGCCTCCTGGACCGATTATTTCGCCAGGTTCCTGCCGCCGACTCTGCTTGGCAATGTGATCGGAGGGGTTTCCCTGGTGGCCGCCATCAACCATGCCCAACTCGTCTCCGGTCAAGACAAAACGGGGGAAGGCCGGTGAGGTCGATTGCTTCGCACAAAACCCTCAGCTCCTGGCCCGGATGCTGGCCGCCATTTCGCGCACCGCCTGGTCGACCGGTTTAAAGTCGTGGTCGAACCAGGTGAGCAGATATCCATTGTCGGCCACCAGGTGGGGGGGGTCTCCGGGCCTGATCGGCTTTTCTTCCACCTTGACCCGGGCGCCAAGTTCTTTTTCCACCCTGCTCACCAGTTGACGCACCGAGACCCCTGCCCCGGTCCCCACGTTTGAAACCAGCCGTTCGCGCCTGGAAAGCTCCGAGATGGCCCTTATGTGCGCAAGCCCCAGATCCATCACATGCACGTAATCGCGCACCGCCGTTCCGTCCGCGGTGGCGTGGTCGGTTCCAAAAAGACTGAAGGAACCCCCCGACATCGCCGCCCCTATGAGGTTTGGCAGCACGTGGGTTTCCGGTTCGTGCCGCTCGAAGATCTCCCCCTCCGGATCGTTTCCTATGACGTTGAAATAGCGCAGCATGGCGTAGCGCAACCCGAACACCGGTCCGGTGGTGGCTATCACCTGCTCGCACATCAGCTTGGACAGGCCGTAGGGGTTGGTGGGCGCCTGCCGATGGTCTTCGCCAATTGTGGGAGTCTGGGCATTGCCGTAGGTGGCGCAGGAACTCGAAAAGACCAGCACCTTTGTCCCCGCCCGTTTCATGGCCTTGAGAAGCGAGATGGTGCCGTTAACGTTGTTGTCGAAGTAGACCTCGGGCAACCGGGTGGATTCTTCCACGTAGGCCTTTGCGGCGAAATGAATTACCGCTTCGATCTTAAAGCCCGTCAGAGCACGGAAGAGGGCCTCCTCGTCGCGCAGATCGCCAAAAGCGAAGGGCCCGAACTTTACCCACTCCGCCCAGCCGTTCGACAAATTGTCGAAGACCACCGGGAGGTGTCCGGCTTTTTTCAAGAGCTTGGAGGTATGTGAACCGATATATCCCGCACCGCCTGTAACCAAAATATTCATGGGGTCTCCTGTTGCAGTTGGCCTTTAACGCGCCCTTTTTCATGCCTATATACACCGAAATCCCGCTCATAGCCAGAAGCCTCGGTGGGCGATGTTTAAGAAACCACCCGCTTCTGTTTGAGTTTTGGCCTCCACAGTAATACAATGCAAAGAAAGGGTTTGGAATGAAACGCTGTTGGGAAAGGGGGACGCGATTGGCTGAACCGGAAATGGAGTACGTGAATGTACACACCCTTGCGGACCGCTTCGAAGCCGACGTGATTACCGATGCTTTGGAGCAGGAAGGGATACCCGTGATCGTCCGGCAGTTCATGGATACGGCCTACTCCAATATCTTCGTTCACCAGAAAGGTTGGGGGCGGATCATGGTGCCGAAGGAACAGGCCGACCTGGCACGGGAAATCATAGCGGAGCTGAGCGCAATCGAGGAAAACACACCCCCTCCCGCCACCGCGGAACTCCGGGGGGAGCCGGATAATTCCGGGGGGCAACTGGACCGCATAGCCGAACAACTGGGAGGCCTGCAGGTCGAACCCCGGTTATGGGAGACTCTGAGGCAAGCCGACCCGCGGGAAGTTGCGGCCAGGACCCTCACCCAATTCGACCCCGAAAGAAACGGCTACGTCGTTACCCTCCTTAACACCGCCGTTTTGTGTCGCCCACAGACCGAAGAGATGGAGGTAGCCGGCGGCCCGCCAGATTTTTCGGGCGATTTTCAGATCGCGCTGGTGGTCCTTCACTACCTGTTGCAGGCCGGCAATAAGCTCAGGGCCGACAAATGGATAAGCGAAAAGGACCTGCCGGGCGGAAGCCTGTTTTTTACGGCCGCCCATGCCCTTCCGATGGATTCGCTGATCGCCGCCTTCGACGGCCGCCCCGATCTGCTGGACGGCGCGGCGCAACGCCTGGGGGGCGAAAGAACCGATACCGCGGGTATCTCCTACCGGTTCCAGGTACTGCCCCGGATCCCCTTCCTTCTGATCTTCTGGGAACGGGACGAAGAGTTCGCGCCTTCCTGCCACCTTCTTTTCGACGAGACCATCTTTGCCCACCTCAGAACCCTGGACCTTATCTGGGCGCTTGTAAATATCTTCGTCCGCGCGTTGCTGGACGCGGCAGCGTCCCTTTCCACAAAGTGATTGATCGATCGGAGCACACAAAATGGATATGCACATGGACCGCGCCATATTCGACCTTAAAATCAGCGTCGAAGCCACCTCGCTCTATATACTGCTCTGCGCTCTCATGGACGCGGGCGAAGACCCCACGCTGGATAACGCCGCCACGAAGTGGACGGGGACCCGGGAAACCCTGGAGCAAGCCGCCCGGGAGCTGATCGAGCGGTGCGTCGTCGCCGGGGTAGTCCCGCCTCCCCCGGACATGCACCTGCACCCCAACAGGCCCGACCGTTGGGCGGCGGCGGCGTGTCGCCGCTGACAGATTGCCAAGCCCCGACCTGCCCGGCTGGCTGCGCCGGCGGGCAGGTCGGCCGGCAGTTCGTAATTCGGCCCGTCGTTTTGAAATCCTTTTTCCATGGGCAGTTCTCGGCCAGCCGGGTGCAAGAACTCCAAAATGAAATGTTGGTTGCCGCAATACCAGTTTAGGAAGGCGGGGGACGGCGCATTGCCAATCGTCGTAATCCAGATCGGAGTCTGCCTCAGGATTTGTTTTTCAGGTATCGAGCGATGGCGAGCGGAGAAATGGTTAATATCAAAAAAGCGCCGGTCTGGAAATGCATGTCCGGGTCGAGGATTTCAACAGAATTCTTTCAACGTAAATTCAAAACCGGATGTTTCCGGGTCCGGCCGTCCAATTCTTCCGCCGAACATAATCAGGGGGAACCATGGAATCAAAATTAGACGAAGTAATCACAGCCGCCCTCCATTTGAGCATTGAGGAACGGGCGCAGGTGGCCGCAAAGCTCCTGCTCAGCTTGGATGAACCATCGGAGTCCGAGGTGGAAAGACTGTGGCTCGAAGAGGCTGAACGCCGGCTCAATGAGTTCAGGAAAGGCCGAGTTCAGGGGATGCCGGCCGATGACGTGTTCCGGCGCGCCATGGACGACATATCGTGAACTTCGAATTCCTGCCGGAAGCCGAAGAAGTGTTTCGAGAAGCTGCTCGTTATTATGAAACCGAGGCCCCGGGAGTCGGCGTCACATTTATAACGACGGTACGCAGGGCGCTCGGATTGATCGCCGAGAATCCGTATGCCGCCCTACTGGTGGGAGGCGGAATTCGAAAGAAGGTTTTAACCCATTTCCCCTACAATATTCTCTACACCGTCGAGCCGGAGCTGATCCTTATGGTGGCGGTCGCCTAGCGGTGAAGGAGGGGGCTTTGGGGTTTGCTCACGAAGCGGAAAATAAAGCCAGCAAAGGCGTCCCGGAAGTGGCCGTAGTTTAACATAAAATGACCACTCGGCCCCATACAACAAACCCGCTCCCGGTTTCGGACGATCTCAGGAGAAGGAAGTGGATTGTGGCTCTTCAAGAAGGATAATGCGGAAAGTCGATTTTCTGAATGCTGGCGAAAGCTTCGATTTTTGACTCAAGGTATTTCAAGGCCAAAAGCCCTCTAGTTTTGCCGTTTCTATTGCCGATTCTGATTGCCGTTTGGCAGGCAATGTCGGGTCATGGTATTTCTACTGCCAACTGAAGATTCAGGGAACCCGGAGATTCACGATTCCCCGGGAGATGTTTATTGGCGACTATTAGCAGGAGATTTAGACTTATGGGTGCTCCGACGACAAATTTGCCAACGGTTCCGCCCCCGTGGGTCGGTTATTCGAATGCACCGACGCCACAGAACTTGAAAAGTGCCCATGTTCCAGACGATCCTATAATCCACATCAAAGTCGGCAATGGAATTCTCAATTGCTACAATAATAATGACCAGTTGCTTGGTTCTTATACGTATAGTTCGGGTATGAACGGCAGTACAGATTATACCATGCCAGGAATAGGGCCTACTCCACCAGGTTACTACACTATCTATCCATCAGAAGTGAGTCCAGCGGGCTTCGCTCGAAAATATCTGGATCCTCGCGATTGGGGAGACTATAGGGTCCCGCTTCATCCTGATTATGGAACCAATACGTACGGCAGGGGTGGATTCTTCATCCATGGAGGTAATTTACGTCATGGTTAGGAACGATGTATTAAAGTAGAAAGCGACAATCAAGATGATCTATTCACTCACGTAATTAAAGCACCGGGTCCAATAACTGTAATTATAGGCCGACCCAGGTCAATGTTGTTGAGTTAAGCGACTCAGGCGGAATCGGT